>NZ_CP024123.1:2956250-3272500 GCF_002736105.1 Solibacillus sp. R5-41
TCTTGTTCCTCACCTTTTGGAAACCACGTTGGATATTCGCGAATGACAAACGAGGCATGCCCAAACTCTTCTAAAAACACACCTACTTCTTCAAGCGCACTCATAGACTCTTTTAAGATGAGTGCCTCGTCCGCAGCATAATGGAAAGTTAGCGGCATGAGTAACGCTTGTCGCTCATTTGCGTTCACCTCTCCAACCTTCTCTTTGAAATATTCATATTTAATCCGTTCCTGCGCAGCATGCTGATCGATTAAATAAAAGCCATCCTCCATTTGCGCTACGATATATGTCCCGTGGATTTGACCAACAATTTCTAACTGCGGGAATGGTTGCTTAGGTGTTTCGGCTAGCTGTTCTTCGATGATTTCATGTTGGAACGGTTCATTTGGAATCGGCTTCACCTGTGTCATGTAGGGCGATCCAACTGTTTCAGAAGATTTTGGTCGTTCTACCTGCTCATAGTATGGGGCTGGGGCAAATGGTTCCTTCACGACAGATTGTTGCTCATTTGTTAAACGCTCAACAAGTTCATCCATCTTCGTTTCATCCAATGTTGCGGCTGAGGTTTTCGAAGGATTCCATAAGTTCATTTGCTCGCCTGGTACTCGCACAGGTTTTTCTATCTTTTCAGCGAGCGGCACACGAATGACGTCGCGAATCGTTTGACGTAGCGTATCTTCAATTAATTTTAGCAGCTCTGGTTCTTTACTTAACCGTACTTGATGCTTGGCTGGGTGCACATTCACATCCGTTAATTGCGGGTCCCCTTCCACATAAAGTAACACGATTGGAAAGCGTTCAATTGGTAAAAATGTATGGTAGGCATCGGTAATCGCCTTTTGAATGACGTAATGCTTCACCCAACGACCGTTCACAAATAACGACATATAATTTTTCGATGCGCGTGTCACCTCTGGCAAGGAAGCAAAACCATGAATTTTATAATCTTGATTGGTTCCTTCAAAGGCAATCATCTTTTTTGCGTTGTGCGTCCCGTATATCGCGGCTAACACTTGCTGCACTTGTCCGCGCCCATTTGTTTGTAGTAACGTTTGCCCATTGTGAACAAGTTTAATCGCCACCGTAGGATACCCAAGCGCAATACGATTAACAAAATCAATTGTATGTCCCAGTTCCGTTTGAATCGTTTTTAAATATTTTAAGCGCGCAGGCGTATTAAAAAACAGTTGCGCCACCGTAATATCCGTCCCTTTTCTTAATGATGTCGGTTGATGCTCCTTCAAGTGTCCCCCTTCTAAATAAAGGTGGACACCCCCTTCACCATCCGAAGTACGCAGCGTAAATTTCGAAACGGATGCAATCGATGCTAATGCCTCCCCGCGGAAGCCAAGTGTACGAATTCGGAATAAATCTTGTTCCTTTTCAATTTTGGAAGTTGCATGACGGGAAAAGGATTTGAGCGCATCTTCTTCATCCATCCCGCTGCCATTATCCACGACTTGAATGGAGCTTAATCCTGCTTCTTCGAGGAAAATTTCAATCGACGTACTATGTGCATCAATCGCATTTTCGACCAGCTCTTTAACGACCGATGAAGGACGTTCTACTACTTCCCCGGCAGCAATTTTATTGGATAACCATTCATCCATAATATGAATTTTCCCCATCCGGCATCCCTCCTTATTTATTGTCTAAAAGCTTTTGTTGCCATTCATATAAAACGGTCATGGCTTGCATCGGTGTTGTGCCCATTACATTTAATTTCGAAATGGCTTCGAGCACTTGTTGTTCCGCTTCCGATATAGCTGGGGCATCTGCCATTTGAAATAATGTTAGTTGCTCCACAGGCTCTTGAACCGTTTGCGCGAACGCAGGCTGTTCCTCAATTTTTACAGTTGCTTGTCGCGCATCCTTCGCCTCAAATTCCGCTAATAATGCTCTTGCTCGCTGTAAAATCGGCTGGGGCATTTCGGCCAGTTCTGCCACGTGTACGCCGTAACTTTTATCTGCTGCACCGTTCTTTACTTTGTGTAAAAATACAACACGACCATCTTGCTCCGTCGCACTTACATGAACATTTTGCAAACGGTCTAATTGCGTTTCTAAATCCGTTAACTCATGATAATGCGTTGAAAATAACGTATTCGCGCCAATTTCAGTATGAATATATTCCATCATCGCTTGCGCCAAACTCATCCCGTCATAAGTCGATGTGCCGCGCCCAATTTCATCGAACAGCATTAAACTATTTTTCGTTGCATGGGTAATGGCATGTTGTGATTCAATCATTTCGACCATAAACGTAGATTGACCCGCAGCTAAATCATCCGCTGCGCCAATTCGTGTAAAGATTTGATCAGTAATCGGTAATACCGCCTCTTGTGCCGGTACGTAACAGCCCATTTGTGCGAGCACGACAATGAGTGCTACTTGTCGCATATACGTACTTTTACCCGACATATTCGGTCCCGTAATGAGCATCATATTTTTTTGTTCTGATAATAAACAGTCATTCGGTACATAGCTTTGCTTATTGAGCATTTTTTCTACAACAGGGTGACGCCCTTCGATAATTTTCAGTGCGCGGCCTTCATGAAATACCGGCTTCGTAAAACGATATTTATCAGTTACGTTCGCAAAACTCATGTACACATCAAGCTCACTAATTTGTGCAGCCAAAGCTTGTACACGCGGAATGTACATTTTTAACTGTTCACGTAAAGTGACGAATAAATCATATTCTAACGCTAAGCTTTGCTCCTCTGCATTTAAAATAAGCGCCTCTTTTTCTTTTAACTCTTCTGTAATAAATCGCTCAGCATTAGCTAAAGTTTGTTTTCGTTCAAAGCGTGATAAATCGGTATTGCTTAAATGCGATTTCGTAATTTCAATATAGTAGCCAAAAACACGGTTATAGCCGATTTTTAAATTTTTAATGCCAGTTAAT
Organism: Solibacillus sp. R5-41; assembly: GCF_002736105.1. Lineage (NCBI taxonomy): Bacteria > Bacillati > Bacillota > Bacilli > Caryophanales > Caryophanaceae > Solibacillus > Solibacillus sp. R5-41. The sequence continues at coordinate 2,959,159 of NZ_CP024123.1, forward strand.
TCACGCTCTTTTTGCTCTAATTGAGCAATCCAGTCTTTGCCGTTTCGAGAGGCGTCACGGTATTGATCGAGCTGTTCATTAAAGCCATCTCGCATAACATCCCCTTCTTTAATCGAAATCGGCGGATGGTCTGTAATCGCATCCGTCAGCAATTTTTCTACATCCTGACATAAATCGAAATTTTCGCCCAATTGAACTAATTGCGATCGACCACTTTGCACGAGTTTTTCTTGAATCGCTGGCACTTGGCGTAACGATTCTCTCAGCTGCGCCAAATCACGACCGCCTACCGAACCAAATGCAACTCGCCCAGCTAAACGTTCTAAATCATACACATTTTTTAGAAGTTGCTGTAACTCTTCACGAACAAAAAACTCTTCCAGTAATTCCGTCACAACTTCCTGTCTTGCTTCAATAGCTGCTTTTTTGGCAAGCGGCTGGTGCAACCATTGCTTTAATTTACGTCCGCCCATTGCTGTTACCGTTTCATCTAATAGCCATAAAAGTGTCCCTTTTGAATCGCCACCACGAATCGATTGAATGAGCTCTAAATTGCGTTTTGAATTCGTATCAATTTTTAATGTCGTTTTTTCTTCTAAATAAGTAAATGCTTGAATATGGTACAAAGAACGCATTTGAGTTCTTTCCGCATATTGGAGTAATCGCTTTGCAACCGCTTGTAACGAGTTTGGGATATTTTGAACATATTGTACAGCACGTTCCTCATCCATTTCCATCTCTTCCAGCGATACAACAATACCAGCATTCATGGCATAATCCGCAATTTCTAGCTGCAATTGCTCTGTGACAATGACTTCTTTTATTGCATAGGCTTGAAGTTGCTGAATTAATTCTTTCACATGCCCTTCAATTAATGACACATTCGCTTCACCCGTTGAAATATCTAAATAAGCAAATGCCATCTCATTTTCGGATAAACTTTCAGCGGCTGCGATAAAGTGATTCGTTTTTCCATCAAGTGCTTTTCCTTCCATAATTGTACCTGGCGTCACAAGCTGTACAACTTCTCGTTTCACAACACCTTTTGCCTGTTTAGGATCTTCCGTCTGCTCGCAAATCGCTACTTTAAATCCTTTTGCTACAAGCGTTTCAATATAACCTTGCGCAGCATGATGCGGCACGCCGCACATGGGAATCGGGTTGTCGGTATTACCAGCGCGTGCAGTTAATGTAATTTCTAAAAGCTGCGATGCTTTTACCGCATCTTCAAAAAATAATTCATAAAAATCGCCTAATCGGTAAAATACGAAGGCATCTTGATAATCTTTTTTTACATCTAAATATTGGAGCATCATTGGTGTATATGTTGTCATTCTTAATTTCCCTCACTTCAAAATCTGTGACATCTGCTAAAGGCTTGGGCCATTAGGATGTTGATCATTCAGATGTTGTGACAATGCGCGCATTCTTAATAAGAATATGCTCTGAATGAAGATAAACTTGTATCTGCTATTATACCACTTGTGAAATAATTTTCCTTCCTTGCGCAATCAATTACGCCTCGGCGTAATTGCGTCAGGGGCTTTATCTTTATTCAGTGGGCGTTTAACGCACACTGAATAAAGATAAAAAAAGCTCAAGCTGATAATAAGCTTTGAGCAAGGTGTTCGCGCTAATTAAATTTTGCCAAATCCTTTTAACAGGACGATGAGGATTCGCATGGATAATCCGGCGAACTAGATGAACATGAGGACGATGATGAGCTTGAAGAACATGATTGTGTCGAACTTTCGTCAAACTTCCAGTCATCTTCGCAATCGATTGGGTGCACGCTCACAACAACCGTCGTTTCCCCAATAATCTCCACTAAAAATTCTCGTTCAATTTTGACGTTAATTTTATCCCCATGCTTTGTAATAACCGCTTCAATACAGTTTGGTTGTTGCAATACACAAACTTTCACATCATCTGAATCTTTACAATCATCGTCTCGGAATGTTAGCTTAATACGGTCTTTATATGAAACTGTTTCAGTAAATACCGCCGTTTTAGAATGATTATGATACGCATACCATACATTGACATCAAACTTCCCTGAAACCTCAACATACTTCCCAATTCGTTTTGCTTGATAGTGATGATTAATTACCCAACAGCCGAGAATACTCGTCGGCGCATTCGGTGGACAGAGCGTTTCGCAACATTCCGTACGCTTTTTTCCTTTGGCAATCACGGCTCTCGTCACAATTTGACGTAAACGCTTCACCGAAAATCTCCCCTTTCTTTAACTACTCGAAATAGTGTATGCGGCTGTTGCCTAAAGGGTGAAATAATCCTAATGGAATAGCAAAATCATAAACAACCGCCTTCTCGCAGTTGACTTCTATATAGAGGGAACTCCCTTTTTGGCGAAAAAAACCCACCCTTTAATGGACAGCTGGATTTCTTTGTAATAATTCGTCGACTTCTTGAAGCGGCATTGGCTTGTAATAATAATAGCCTTGCCCGCTGTTACAGCCGAGTTGCTGGAGCTCTTTATGCTGCTCCTCGGTTTCAATGCCTTCTGCAACACAACGCATATTTAAGTTTCTGGAAAGATGAATAATCGTTCTAATAACCGCATTCATACGCGGGTCGGCTAAATTATCGACAAAGCTTTTATCGATTTTAATTTCTTCAAATGGGAGTTCCCGCAAGTAGCTCAATGATGAATACCCGACACCGAAGTCATCAATAGACGTTGCGATGCCATACTCCTTCAGATCATTAATGATCTTCTTCGCACGCCTCACATTATCCAATTCAATACTTTCGGTAATTTCAAATTTAATATACTTCGGATCAATCCCATACTTTTCAATTATCTCAATAGAATTTTCCACAAATGTCGGGTGATAGAAATGACTTGGTGAAATATTCACCGATACTTGGTACATAGTTAAGTCGGCATCTTTTCTGCGTTTTTGCCATTCTAAAACTTTTTTAAAAATAGCACGGTCTATTTTAGTAATATTCCCTGTATTTTCTGCCACTGGGATAAATAATGCAGGAGATACAAAACCAAGTTTAGGAGAAATCCAGCGAGCCAAAGCTTCAAAGCTATCAATTTCACCTGTTTGTATATCCACTTTTGGCTGAAGCATTGGCACAAACTCATTTTTCCTTAAACCCATTGCAATATTTGCTAGTACATTCATTTCCTTCGCTACGGTTTCCACTTGTTCCACTTCAAACTTCTTAATGACCGTGCCGACACTTTTTAACGCGTTTGACAGGGCCGTATCAGCTTGGCGAATTGCCTGATGAATCGATGTCTCTTGGCAAAACTTAGAGGTACCCACTTTCAATGTGACGAACACCTCTTTTTTATCAATGCAGTAGGGCTCAAATATTAGCTGATCCAATTCGGATTGTTTAAATTGCAATTCTCTAATTTTAAGTTTAGAAGCAATTATAATCGCCGAGTTTGTATAACGCGCTACGTGTATTTCATGCGATGAAAGAACACTTTGTAATCGGGTGGCTATCTTTTTTAATATTTCGTCGCCACCTTTTCGGCCATATAAATCAACAATTTTTTGATATTCTCCAGGCTCAACAATATACACATAACCGTCGTCACGGTTCGCGTCCCATTGATTCATCATCTTCGTTTTAAAGCCTTCAAAATTGCTCAGACCCGTTGCAGAATCAAAAAAGGCAAGCGAATGAATCGCGTTTTTTTGCTTATAATAATTGACCGCTAACGTAATAATGGGAGCAATATTATTTATCAATTTATAATCAGTCGCTTGAGGGTCCATTTCTTGATCCGAATAAATCATAAATAAACCGATAATTTCCTCTTCTTTATTAAAAATCGGTTGACTCCAATATGACACAATATTTTTTTCATCAATTAAACTCTTAAATTCCTCATAATATTTCGTTGTTTTTATATTTTTAATAAAAGTGGCATGTTTATCAAAACTTGACGCATAATCCCGATTCTCGCTGCCAATAAAGAAAGCTTGATAATCGGATTCTTTTAATATTTTTGATAAATCACCATGAATATTTTTTACTTTTCTATTTTCATTTAACAAAAGGATGGTACAGTAACATTGTTTTCTAAATGTCTCTTTTACATGGTTGCAAATCTCACCTAAAACATAGTCGATGGAATCCCCTTTTTCTAAACTGAAAAAAACTGCTTTTTCTAGCTCTACTAGTGTTTCCACATTCATAGTATCGGTCACGTCATTCATCATTAAAAGACAATATTGAAGTACGCCATTTAGATCCTTTAGAGGTAAAATCGTCACTTCATTCCAAAATACAGAACCATTTTTCCGGTAATGGAACGAAGATGTTTTAAACGATAGACCATTTTCTATACATTCTTGAATGGCTTCTTCATTTAGGACATCTGTTAATGGACCATGTAAAATATTTAATTTTCTACCAATTAATTCTAAATCACTGTATTCAGTCATGCGCGTGAAGACATGATTCACAAAATCTATAACATTGTCTTTTGCTGGATTGATTACTACAACAGCCGAATCAAATTGCCTAGCCATCTGACACAACCAAAAATACATGTCATCCTTGTCGAAGTTTTGATTGTAATATTTGTACATTTCCATTAGTCCTTCCTAGTAGAATCCATTTTTTATGAATTATAGCAAAATTATCTATTAATTACGATAGAACAATATACATTTTTCACTGTTTTATAACATTTTTTTCAAATTTCTAGTCAAATTTACTTTATAATTTAACAAATAAAAAACATACTTCAAATCAATTATACCTCGGTATAATTGGTTAAAGGCGCGGCATTTTCAGCTAAAATTCTGCTACTCGACGTCTTTTCGGTGAAAGAAAAAATAAAAACAGCCCTCCATTGAGAGCTGCTTTTATATAACAGTTTATTATGAACAAGATCCTGGTACGCTGTTTCTTACTTTTGAGCCTGTTTCGCCTTTTAAAACGTCGCCACCTGTATTTTCAATGACTTCAGTAGTTACGTTGTTTGCAATGGCATTCGAAACAAGTTGCAATAATTCATTCACATCTGTTTGTGATTGTTTAAATTGTTGGACAACCGGAAGTGAATCAATTTCCTCTTCAATTCCTGTAATTTTTCCTTCAATCATTTTTAATGCTTTTTCCTTCCCTAAGTGCTGGAAGTTAACTGCTTGTTTTTGAAGCGTTTTTAATGAAGCGATTTTTTCACGAACAAATTGGTTTTCGTTAATTTGCTCCTCAGCCTTTTTGAAAAATTCTACTTCTTCTGTGTTGGCAATCATATGGGCGATTTCTCTGGCTTTTTCTACGATTTCATCTTTAGAATATAATTTTGTCATTTTGCTAATCCCACCTCTTCTTTTACTTCTTCCACAAATTCACCTAATAATGAATGACTTTTTGCTTCTGTTACTTTCACAAGCACGCGTTGTCCGATATATTTCGGATCTGCCTTGAAGTTAACAAGTCGATTTTTGCGCGTATATCCTGCAAGCACATCATCACGTCTTTTACTGCTACCTTCTACAAGCACTTCAACAATTTGTCCTTCTAATTCTTTTAATGCCTTTGCAGAAAATTCAGCGACGACATTATTTAGACGGTGTAATCGCTCCTTTTTCACTTCATCCGGCACATTATCCGTCATTTTAGCAGCGGGTGTTCCTTCACGAGGCGAATAAATATACGTAAACGCCATTTCAAAACCTACTTCACGATACAAATCGAGCGTTTCTTGGAATTGCTCTTCTGTTTCATTTGGGTAACCAACGATAATATCTGTCGTCAATGTTACATTCGGTATTGCTGTTTTAATTTTCTCTACTAATTGTAGGAAATGCTCACGCGTATATTTGCGCGCCATAATTTTTAAAATTTCATTAGAGCCCGATTGAACTGGTAAATGGATATGTTCAACCAAATTGCCGCCTTTTGCTAGCACTTCGATTAAATGATCATCAAAGTCGCGCGGATGACTCGTCGTAAAACGAATACGTGGAATATCAATTTTTCGTATCGCTTCCATCAAATCGCCTAAACGGTATTCTACATCTTCAAAATCTTTTCCGTATGCATTGACGTTTTGTCCAAGTAGCATAATTTCTTTGTAACCTTGCGCTGCGAGTTCTCGCACTTCTTGAATAATCTCTTCTGGTCGACGAGAACGTTCCTTTCCACGCGTATACGGTACAATGCAGTATGTACAAAATTTATCACAGCCGTACATGATGTTCACCCAAGCTTTAATCGAACCGAGACGTTTTTTCGGAAGGTTTTCAATCACATCGCCTTCTTTTGACCAAACTTCTACGACTATTTCTTTAGACATGTACGCTTCGTTTAAAATATGTGGTAAACGGTGAATATTATGCGTACCGAAAACCATGTCGACATGTTGGTACTGTTTTAAAATACGATTGACAACAGATTCTTCTTGTGACATACATCCACAAACACCGATTAACATTTCTGGATTTTGTCGTTTATATTTAAGCAAGAAGCCGAGCTCACCAAATACTTTATTTTCCGCACCTTCACGAATCGCACATGTGTTTAATAGCACAACATCCGCTTCCTCGATCTGCTCAGTAGATGTGTAGCCAAGCTGCATGAAAATACCCGCCATTACTTCTGTATCATGTTCATTCATTTGACAGCCATATGTTCGGATGTAAAATTTACGCCCTTCCCCCATATGTAAAAACTTCTCTTCAATATCAAAATCTTTGTGGTACTTCACTTCTTCTTTCCCACGTTTTTTCGCATCTTTTAATGAAGGAGCAGTAAACACTTTCTCAAAATATTTACTATAGTCTTTTTCTTGTTGTGGTTGCTTTACTTGTTGACTGGCTAGTCGTTGTTCTTCGTTCATCGACAATTAGCCCCTTTCTTTCTTGTTCACTCATTTCATCATTATAGCGAATGTCCCTATGTTCCGACAAGCTTAGTCAACTAATTGTTTATAGCTTTGTGGGTCATTTGTACGCAAAATTGTAAGAAATGTGACACTTAACTTTATTACTTGTGACCAATTCATTGCGTATTTCGCCTCAAATTGATGTTTTGGTAGTTTTAATACATCTTTAAAAACAAGTTGCGCATCCAGTTGCTGTTCTTCTAAATAAGCAAGAAACGCCAAAAATAACTTATGATCCTCTAACTGTAAGTTCTTGTTTTGTAATAATGAATCCAGTTTATCATGTGGTGAATTCCTACGTTGGAATAATTCTTCTAGCTGTATTTCAAGCTGTTCATTTTTATATTGAAGAAAATTAATAATATTAGACATTGCATTTCCCCATTTTGCTATGACTTGTACACTGACTACTGTAACAAAGTTTGCGCTGGAATACATTGAAAAACTCCCTCGTCCTCTCCTATACTCCCTTAAAGTGCCGCATCGCGTAAATCATTAGAAGTGCACAAAGGAAAAATAAGCTCGTCATAAAGAGACCTGCTAATCCGTAGCCACCTTGCTCGATGAAATAACCAAAAAGTGGGGGAATTAAAAAGACACCAATCGAGGCAACAGTTACACTATAGCCGCTCGCGAAACCACTTAATGAGCGGTCAACACTTTCCACTGCGAGCATCATCCAAATACCATTAAAACCTGACAACGCAAATCCAATGAATGCGATGAATATGACAATTAATACAACCGATTGAGTTAAATAAAGGCCCATCAAACTTACTGAGCTAATGATTGTAATACCTAGCAGGACAAGCCATCGATTGCCCGCAAATAGACGATCACTAATGACTCCCCATAATACCCTACCAGCAGCTCCACATAATTCTGATAATGCGAGACAAAGACCCGCTACATAAATTGTCCAGTCTTTCGTTTCGACTAAAAACAATATTAAAAAAGTATTAAATGTCATTTGAACACCCATTAAAATAAAGGCCGAACTATTTGTAAAAAACAGCATTTTGGATCGATTTAATAATTTTACCTGTGACCAAAGCGGTTCTTTAGATTGGACTGGCTTCTCTATCCACGGTAAGCGGCTAAAAAAATAACTACTAATGAAACAGACAATAACGAGTACAAGCACCGCCAATGTGACCGTCCATCTCCACCCAATAAACATCGCTAACGGTAGAAGTAAAATACTGATGGCTGCAGAAGCAAGCGTAATCGACATTTGTTTCACGCCCATCGGCAATGTTAATTTGGATACCGGAAATTCATATACAAGTAGTTTATTTGTTACAGGATGCATCCCACCATAACCGAGCCCAGCAACTAAAATACAAAAAAAGGCTAGGTAAAAATTATCCATCCACGCAAAAACTAAAAAGCTTCCTGCAACTACGCTCATTAACACAAGTATCAACTTTCTTGTATTCACACGATCCGAATAATAGCCAATCGGCATCGTCGCCAAAAATTGCCCAATAAAAAGTGCAGTTGGAAACAAGCCCAACTGCATTTTTGTTAACGCTAAGTCATCTCCAATATATACCATGAAAGGGCTTAAGCTTCTGCCAACAAACGCGGTAAAAAACTGACCTACCAGTATGAGTAGAACCATAATTTGGCCCTGTTGCAGCAACTTTTTCATAGAAACACCTCTTTCTACATTCCTAACATTTTCGGAACAAAAAGCACTAGGTCTGGTATATATGTAAGGAATAATAAAACAATGAACGAGATGACGATGAACGGGAATACACTTTTTACAAGTGTCTCAAACTTCACATCTGCCATTGAAGACACGATAAATAACCCTGTCCCAACTGGTGGCGTTAATAATCCAAGTGTTAAATTAATACAAATAATTACCCCAAAATGCACGGGATCAATGTTTAATGCCACCACAAGCGGCATCAAAACAGGTACTAAAATAATCAGTGCCGCAATTCCGTCGAGTAACATGCCGACGACAAGTAATGCAAGATTTACAAGTAATAAAAATACCCAAGGACTTTCTGTAATACTTAACATGCTATCCACTAATAATTGCGGGATTCTTTCAAATGCAATCATCCAACCAAAAATATTTGCCATAATAATTAAATACGTAACGGTTGCAGTATTTGTTACTGTACTAATTAACATCTTCGGTATTTTCTTCAAATCTAATTCGCGATAGAAAAATAGTCCTACAATAATGGCAATTAAACAGGCAACGGCCGCTGACTCTGTCGCTGTAAAAATCCCCATTAAAATCCCGACAACAACCGTTATAGGAATTAATAATGCTGGAAGTACTTGAATTGTACTTTTCAAAATTAGCTTTAATGACGCTCGCTCACTTTTTGGAAAGTTTTGCTTATACCCCATAAATGAAATAACCCCGATAAATACAAGACCATAAATAATACCAGGCACAATTCCCGCCATAAACAGTGCCCCAATGGACGTACTCGAAAGCGTTCCATAGATGATAAAAATCATACTTGGTGGAATAATCGGAGCAATAATGGAAGAAGCTAATGTAATAGACGCTGCAAATTCGCGTTTATACCCCTCTTTTTCCATTTGCGGCACCATCACTTTGCTCATCATCGCAGCTTGTGCATTGGCAGAACCTAAAATAGACGCCAGGAACATATTCGCCACTACCGTTACATAGGCAAGTCCACCTTTATAGTGACCAATCAGTACTCGGGCAAATTGTACGAGACGCGCCGTAATCCCACCTTCATTCATAATTTCGCCCATTAACATGAATAGCGGAATTGCGAGTAATCCAAAATTTTCGAGACTCGAATACATACGTAGTGGAGTAGAATCAAGTAACATGATTTGTCCATTTAAAAGGAAATAAATAATCGTAATAATACCTAAAACCATTGCAATAGGAATGCCCATTATTAATAACAAAAAGAAAATGGCGATCGTTAAAAATGTCATACTAACTCACGCCCCCTTCTACATTTTCTACTACTTCAGGTTCACCGTTCACAATATTATTCAAAAAACGAGTCAAAATATGAATAAAAGCAAACACCAGTCCTATTGGAACAGCACTATATGGAATCCACATCGGAATTTGTAGCGCACTTGATTTTTGAATAAGCATCGATGGCAGCATAATCCACTTCATCGAATAAAAAATTAAGACTCCTAAAAATACAATCATCGTTAAATCCTGTGCACTGCGTAGCCACCTTTTCTTGCTGTCTGAAATCGCATCATACAGAAATGTAACAGAAGCTTGGGTGCCATATTTCAGGCCCCAGCTTCCACCAATAAAGGATGTCCAAATCAATAAGAAAATGGAGACTTCACCAGCCCAAGGGATTGGATCTTTTAGGAAGTAACGATAACAAACTGCAGCAATCATCAATATTGCTAACGCACCCATCAAAACCGCCATAATCAATTCTTCCAGCTTTGTTAGGAAATCACTGAATTTAGTCAATAATTGTACCACTCAAAATCCCCCCTAGAGACTAGTTACGTGCAGCTTCGATAAAGCGTTTCATTAGATCTGATTTTGCACTATATTCATTATCGAATAATTTGATTTCTTCTGCGTATACTTCAGCACCTAATTCAGTAACTGTCATGCCCTGGTCTGCCAATTTCGCTTTAAAATCTTCCTCTTGTGCCGAACGTGTATCTACTGCATATTTTGAAGCGACAACTAATGACTCTGTAATGATTTTTTGCGCATCAGCAGACAAATCATTAAAGGCTTTATCGTTCGTCAAAATGATTGATGGCCATACCATATGGTTCGTTACCGTCGCGTATTTTGCTACCTCAGAATATTTATTTGTAATCGTCGCATCTAAGTCCATATCCATTCCGTCAATTACACCAGTTTGTAATGCTGAGTATACTTCTGGTAGCGGTAATGCCTCAGGTGCTGCACCTGTTGATTGATAGAAGAATGTCAGCGGTGGAGACGGTGTTACGCGCATTTTTAAGCCTTTTAAATCGCTCGGTTTTTTAACTTCTTTGTCTTTCGTAATCATGACACGCTGTCCTGCAAATAAATAATCTAATGGTTTTAATCCCGTACCTTCAATTTGCTTTAACATTTCTTTACCAAGTTCTCCTTGGCTCATTTCATACGCATCTTGTAATGAATCAAATGCATAAGGTGTAAACCATGCCGCTAAGTCTGGTGTACGAGCACTTAAGTACGCAGCTGTAATTAACGCAAAGTCAATCGACCCTGCTTCTACTTGCTGTACCATATCCGCTTCCGTTCCTAACTGACTTGCCGGATAAATTTCCACTTGCATTTTACCGCCTGAGCGAGCTTTTAATTCTTCATTGAATTTTTCTGCTGCTAAATGCCACATATGATCTGTCGCTGTAATATGTGCAAGCTTAAATGTCTTCGTTGGTAAATCCAATTCCGCACTTGCATCACCTGCTACCGACGTTTCGACCTTCTTTCCTGCGTCTGCATCCGGTTTTGCCGTTGTTGAATCTGACTCATCTGAGTTACATGCAGCTAATGCCAATACCATTAAAAAGAATAATCCGAATTGAAGAAACTTCGATATTTTATTCATAAATGCAATCTCCTCTTATTTCATTTTTTTACATTATGTTTAGACTTCCCTGCAATACCCCAATGCTTTGCTGGAAATTCTGTAATGATGACTCGGACTTGTTCTGCTGACACTTCCGCGGCTTCTACAAGAGCTTCGGTTACTTGTGCAATGATGTTTTCCTTTTGTTCATCTGTACGCCCTTCAAGTAGTTGAATTTGTACAATAGGCATCGTATATTTACACCTACCTCTATTTCACATTTAGCGTCAGCTTGCCTAACGCGCCGTAATCCGCCTCAATGACGTCGCCCGCTTCCACGGCAATCGCATCAGTAATCCCACCCGTTAGAACGAGTTGACCAGGTGTAATACCACGTCCTTCTCGCTCTAACATCGTTAATAATTCAATGACCGAATAGATTGGATGACCAAGTACGGCTGCACCTTGTCCGAATAACTTATCTTCACCATTCAGCTTTAACGTAACTTCAACCGCGGACCAATCCAATGCATACGGTGAAAATGCTTGTGCACTTAATAAGATTTTCGTCGATGAAGCATTATCCGCAATGACATCTGGCAAAGTAAATGAGAAGTTTTGATAACGGCTATCGATTACTTCAAGTGCTAAATACACACTTTCTACTGCATCCCATACATCAAGCGGTGTTAAGTTCGCACCAAATAACGCCTTTTTGAAGACAAATGCGACCTCTGCCTCTACGCGTGGATGAATATATTCGGCAGCCGTTAGTTCATTCGTTATTAAATTCATAGAAGATGTTAAGCGGCCATAAATAGGTGAGTCTACACCGACTTGTTGCTGCTTTGCTACACTTGTTAAGCCCATTTTCCACCCAATAAAACGGTTGGCTGCCGTTAATGTTTGTTCGATACTAATCTTTTGAATTTCGTATGCTTGCTCGACCGTTAAATCGGGCTTCGAAACGGTAATTTTTTCAATTGCCTGCTTCGTCGCTTGCGCTGTCGCAACTTGTGAAGCGTAGTTAAATAAAGTCATCGCTTGCCACCAACCTTGTCTCTCACTAGTTTTTGTGCTACTTCAATGATCGTATCTTCCTGACCACCAACAACGTTTAATTTTCCAAGCTCTACTAAAATATCACGTGCATCAATTCCTACTTTTTCCGCCGCGAGATTTGCGTGACGTAAAAAGCTCGAATACACACCGGCATAGCCCATAACTAAGCTGCCCGACGTAATATCTTGTGGTTGCGGTAAAATTTCGTTGCGTACATAATCGGCTAAATCGAGCATTTGATATAATTCAATTCCCGTTTCAATCCCCATTCGTTGCAACACAGCGACCAGTACCTCTGTTTGCGTATTGCCAGCACCTGCACCTAAGCAGCAAATACTACCGTCAATACGCGTCGCACCTTCCTCAATGGCCACGAGCGTATTCGCAACCGCTAAACTCAAGTTATTATGGGCATGGAAACCAATTTCAACTTGTAAATTTTCGCTTAATAAACGAATACGATCACGTACATCTGATGGCAACATCGCACCTGCAGAATCTGTTACGTACACACCATCTGCACCGTAAGATTCCATTAATAATGCTTGTTGTAATACAATTTCAGGGGGTGCTGAATGGGCCATCATAAGAAATCCAAACACTTCCATCCCTAATCTTTTCGCTGTTTCGATATGCTGTTTTGAGACATCTGCCTCTGTGACATGTGTAGCTACTCGAACTGCGCGTGCACCCGCATCAAAAGCAAGTTTTAAATCTTCAATCGTCCCAATGCCAGGAATTAATAGCACCGTAACAATCGAATCCCCAGCTACTTCCACTGCCGCTTTGATTAATTCAATGTCGTACTCCTTTGAAAAGCCGTATTGTAACGACGATCCGCCTAAGCCATCGCCATGCGTTACTTCGATGTAGGGTACTTTTGCCTCGCTAAGCCCTTGTGTTAGTTTGCGCACTTGTTCGAAAGTAAATTGATGCCCAACAACATGACTTCCATCACGCATTGCTACTTCTGTAATGTAAATTGGTTTCATTGAACTTCAGCCCTTTCCAACATCGACTTCGCAATCTCTTCAGCTACTTTTAATGCAGAGGCGGTCATGATGTCTAAATTTCCTGCGTAAATTGGTAAATAATCGCCAAGCCCTTCTACTTCAAGGAAAACCGTTACTTTTTTGCCTTCAATGAGCGGGTCAATTTTCAAACGGTAGCCTGGTACAAAGTCATTCACCTTGCTCACCATGTCTATGACAGCGGCTGAAATGGCTTCTGCATCCCCATCCTCATTTAATAAACACATCACTGTATCGCGCATCAGTAGTTGCGGCTCGGCTGGATTCAAAATAATAATCGCCTTCCCTTTTTTTGCACCACCTACTTGCTCAATCGCACGCGCTGTTGTTTGTGTAAATTCATCAATATTGGCGCGCGTCCCAGGGCCAGCACTTTTGGATGCAATTGTGGCAATGATTTCTGCATAATTTACTGGCTGAACCGAATGAATCGCATGGACGATTGGAATAGTTGCTTGTCCACCACAAGTAATCATATTTACGACATCTTTTTCGAGATGTTCCGTTAAATTAACCGTCGGCGCAACGAATGGACCTATTGCCGCTGGGGTTAGATCCACAATACGGATATTCAATCCTTTAACAGCGTCTACATGGTGTTGATGCGCTTTTGCTGATGTTGCATCAAACAAAATTTTTGCGAGTTCTGGCTTCTCAAGAAAACCTTCAATTCCATTTGAAATGGTTACAACTCCTGCATCCTTTGCAAGTTTCAACCCTTCAGATTGCGGGTCAATTCCAATTAAAACTGACATTTCTAAATACGGTGATCGTTGGATTTTCATCATTAAATCTGTTCCAATGTTCCCTGAACCGATAATGCCCACTTTAATTTTTTCCATTTTGGTACCACCCTTTATTTAAATTCAACTTCTACCTTGCCTAATAATTCTCCAAAATCAGCTACAAAAACATCGCCAACTTCTGCATCGAGTGCCGCTGATAATGCGCCTGATAAAATCACTTCCCCTGCTTCCATACCGATATTAAAGTCAGCAAGGCGATTTACCAGCCAAGCAACACAGGCTGCGGGATTTCCTAATACATCCTCGCCTTTCCCTGTATTCACCTTCGTACCATTTTTATAAAAGTCCATTTCAATCTCTGGTAAATCTACTTGTGCAGCATCGCGCTTTACATCCCCTAAAACATATTTCGCCGAAGATGCATTATCTGCAATCGTATCTAATAGCTTAATCTTCCAATTTTCAATACGACTATCCACAATTTCAAGACTGCCAACTATGTAATCCGTCGCTTCAATTACTTGCGCTACAGTTACATTAGGTCCTTTTAAGGGCGCTTTTAAAAAAAAGGCAACTTCTGCCTCTACGCGTGGTTTTAAATAATCACTACGTAAAGTCGTACTATCTTTAATTTCCATATTCGAAAGTAAATGCCCATAATCCGGCTCATCTACGTTCAATAATTCTTGCATCGCTTTAGAAGTAAGGCCGATTTTTTTGCCCGTTATACGATGCCCTTGTGCTACTTTTTCGTTTATTGTTTCTAATTGAATTAAATACGCATCTTTCACTGTTAAATTTTCTAGTGATTGCGTAAGTGGCTGAATTCCATTTTGATTTTGTTCTGCCGTTAACAATTTATGTGACCACTCGATTAAATTAACAACCATCATTCCACTCCCTTTACAATTTGATTGTAATATTGGATACTTCACAATAAAATTCGAAGCTATGTGCTCCGCCTTCTCGTCCAATACCACTATGCTTCATGCCACCAAATGGCGTTCGTAAATCGCGTAAATACCATGTATTCACCCAGACAATACCTGATTCAATCTGACCGGCAACACGATGTGCACGACGCAGATCATTTGTCCAAATTGTCGCCCCTAAGCCGTAATTCGTATCATTTGCGTAGTCTAGTACTTCCTCTTCTGTGTCAAATGGTAAAACCGCAACTACCGGACCGAAGATTTCCTCTTTTACACAACGCGAATTTTGTGTCAGACCGACAATAATAGTTGGTTCGATAAAATAACCTTTCTCTATACCAGCTGGACGTCCACCACCCGTTAAGATTTGGCCGCCTTCTTCACGTGCAATATCGATATAACCCATCACTTTTTCGTAATGCTCTTTACCGACAACCGAACCGATATTTGTACTATCTTCAAATGGATCACCTATTTTAAGCTCGTTTGTTCTCGCGACAAACCTTTCGATAAAGGCATCAAAAATCGGACGTTCAACATAAATACGCGAACCACATAAACACACTTGTCCCTGGTTCATAAAGCTTGATTTTAATGTTGTTTCAATGACTTCATCTAAATCAGAATCTGCGAATATGATGTTAGGATTTTTTCCACCAAGCTCAAACGAAACCTTTTTTAGCGTTGGTGCAGCTGCTTTCATAATCGTCGTACCTGTTCGTGTTTCACCTGTAAATGTAATGGCGTCAACATCTGGATGCTCCGATAAAAAGGCACCTGTTGAATTTCCACCAAAACCGTGCACAAGATTGACTACCCCGTCTGGCACACCCGCCTCTTTACATAGTTCAACTAAGCGCGTTGCTGTCATTGGCGTTAACTCTGCCGGCTTCATAACTGCTGTACTACCCGCAGCTAAGCACGGTGCTAATTTCCAAGTCAATAGCAATAGAGGTAAATTCCATGGATTGATCATGGCAACAACCCCTACTGGACGTGTAACTGAATAATGCAGGGCGATATTATCTTGGTTATACGACTCATTGCCTAAAGATGTTAAATAATCCGCAAAGAAATGGAAATTATGAGCAGAACGCTTAATATCCATTTCTAATGCTAATAAATAGGGCTTACCAGTATCCGTCGCCTCTAATACCGCGAGCTCTTCTACGTTTTCCAAAATTAAATCCCCTATACGGCGAAGGATTTGAGAACGCTCTTTTGTTGTGAACTCTTTCCACGGTCCTTTTAATGCCGCCTTTGCAGCAGCAACAGCATCGTCTACCTGGTCTTTCGTTGCCTCGGCAATCCATCCGACCACTTCTTCTGTCGCTGGATTAATATTTTCAAATTTCATTTCATCCTGGACATCAATAAATTGACCATTAATATAATTTCGGCAATTGATACTTTTCGTTCCAATTTTCATCGGTTGCATTTTACAGGTCACTCCTTCCGTGATAGTGAGAACGACTTTAAGAAAATACCGTCTCGTGTACGATTTCCTTAAAGCCGTCCCTGCACTACTCTTCTATTTCTACAATCATTTCAATTTCAATTGCTGTATTATTTGGAAGCTGTGCCATTCCTACTGCTGAACGCGCATGCTTCCCTTTTTCTCCAAAAACTTGCACGAGTAAATCGGATGCACCGTTCATTACTTTCGGTTGCTGTGTAAAATCAGGTGCCGAATTTACCATGCCTAATATTTTGACAATACGTTTCACTTTCGACAGCTCACCTAACTCGTTCTTTAAAACAGTAATTAGATTGATCATCGATTGCCTACATGCTTCGTACCCATCTTCAACTGAAAGCTCAACACCTAATTTGCCGTGAAATTGATCGACACCTTGCCCGGATGTAAAGATTAAATTTCCTGTGCGTACACAGCTTACGTAGTTTCCAACTGCTGAGCGGGGTAGTCCTAACTCAATCCCCAATTCTTGCAAGCGGTCTTCAGGCGTTTTCAACTGATTTACCATAGATTTTGCTCCTTTCAATGTTTAAAAAGGATAGGACATTTCCGCCAAGGATGGCAGCACGGTCCTCATCTGACAACGCGCCATATTCATCCACAACTTTTCCTGGGTCAATTTCTCTAAGTAAGAACGGGTAATCTGATCCCATAATGACTTTGTCCACTCCGTACCGGTCAATTAAATATTGGAGATTTTGTGGTTCATATACTAATGAATCAAAGTAAAAGTTTTTTGTGTAATAACTTGGCGGATGCTCTGTCTTACGTATGTCTGGCCATACTTTCCACCCTTGATCAAGGCGCGGTAAAATATAAGGGAAAGACCCACCACCATGTGCAAAACAGACTTTTAGATTTGGGCATTTTTCCATCACACCGCTCCACAGTAAGCTCGCTGCGGCTAATGCCGTTTCACTTGGCATACCTACTGTGTACATGAAATTATGTTGTGGTGTGCGATCCTTTGCCATCGTTTCCCATGGGTGTACGAACAACGGCATGTCGTACTCTTCAGCAGCCTTGAAAAATGGAAGTAAATACTCGCTATCTAAATTTTGACCATTTACATTTGTACCAATTTCAATACCAGCCAGACCGATTTCCTTACAACGGATTAATTCTTTAACAGAAATTTCCGAATCTTGCAACGGCACTGTTCCTAACCCGATAAAACGATCTGGATATTGCTTTACTGTCTGTGCGATAAAATCATTTTGATAAACGGCTAACTCCAGTGCTTGTAGGGCAGGTGCCCAGTAAGAAAATGTCACGGGAACAGGTGATAAAACTTGCATATCCACACGCTCTCTATCCATGTCTTCAATGCGTTTTTTCGCGTCCCAAACTTGTGCATCTACTGCGCGGAAAACCTTTCCCGACACCATAATATCTGCCCCACAAGAACATTTATTTTCTAGTACCGGCCAGCGATCGTTGCCGTATTTTTTCGCTAAATCTGGTAAATCTTCTGGATAAATATGCGTATGAAAATCTATTCGCATTGCCATTCACTCACTGTTTCAGGCATTACATGGCCACAGTTCGTACATGTACGCAGCTCTTCTGACGCATTAAAGAATGAAATACCCTCTGCAATTTGACGACCGATATCCGCCATTTGTATGCGCGCATTATATAGCTGATGATCACATTCGCTGCATAGCCAAACTAAATCCTCTAACTCTCCCTCTTTGCGCTTACGTTCTACAACAATTCCGTAAGTGTCTGCAACTCGATGTGGTGAATGCGGAACATTTGCAGGAAGCGTAAACATTTCCCCTTCTTTCACTTCTATTACTTCACGCTTGTTTTCATCATTAATTACTTCTATATAGCATGAGCCTTTAATTTGGTAAAAGATTTCATCAGAAGGATCTACATGGAACTCACGGCGTGCATTTGGGCCACCAATTAACATAATTAGAAATTCCGAATCTTCCCATAGCGCCTTATTATTTACAGGAGGTTTTAGTAAATCTTTATTCTCCTCAATAATTTTCCATAAATTTAATGATCTCGCCTGTAATTTGCTCACTGTTTCCTTAGACATAAAAAAATCCCCCTTATAATTGTTAGTAATTGATTGTCATATAGCCTATTTGCCTTGAAATTAAGCTAGCCGCACGCACGACCTCATGCGTAATGAGACTCTTTTCCTTTTCCATATAGGCTTTTTCACCGACTAAGTTTAAGGCAGCAACCACTTGTCCGTTATACGACTTAATCGGTGCTGCAATACCATAAGTCTTTGTTTCATTTTCAGCGTCACTAATCGCATAACCTCGTTCACGGATAAGCGCTAATTCATCCTCCAATGTTTTAATACAACTAATCGTGTTTGGTGTGGTTTTTAGCATACCCCCTGCCATCATTGGCTCCATAAACGATTTATTGTATGCCAGCAGAACTTTGCCTATGCTCGTTGCATGCGCAGGAAATCGGGTTCTTCCAATGAAGGTTGGCACAACATCCACATGAGGTGACATCGCTTTAAACACAAAACGGACTTTACCATCATCAAACATACCAATATGAGAAGTTCCTTTAAAACGGGTTAACAATTGACTAATAATGGGACCCGCTTCTGCATTAATGTCTTGAAAATACATAACTTTGTTGCTCCACTCCAAAATTTTCCACCCCAAGCGGTAACGCCGATCACTCCCTTGAATAAGAATTCTTTGTTGGCACATCGCTTTTAAAAAATGATGTGTGGAGCTCGGTGGTGAATTTAATTTATCTGCAATTTCCTTGTTGCTCAATGAAGGCTCTCCATCTGTAAACAACTCAATAATCGTCGCTAACTTTGCAACAGACTCTATCAATCGCTTCACCACCCCTATAATATTATCAATTATGATTGCGTCTGGATTCGGCGTTCATAGCCAGAGTTCCACTATTTCAGCATTTGATTGAACATCCTTTGAATAGTAGCTTAAAATCCGCATTCATCCCAATACCAAGATAGATGGGAGACTACTGCTAAAATAAATTATGTGGATTGTTTAACTGCTTTGTTATTTTCTTTCGATAAAATGGACCCTACTAATTCAAACTTATGTTGTTTTTTGAACTTGTTATAGTAAATTGCTCTTTTACGGATTGGGTCACCTGTGTAATATCGCTCATATTGAAGTGCACGCATGCCAAACGCTTCACCGCATAAATCCCATGCAAGTTTGAAGATCTTAATGCGTTCCTCTGCATCTACTCCAGCACGCCCACCATAATGACTATCAATACTTGGACGTAATTCAGGATTTTCAAAATCAGCTTCTGTTGGCATCATTAATAATCCACCTGCGCCAATCGTTTGCATCACTTCAATTGCACGTGGATACATTTCCGGCATCATGCCACGAATTGTTTCGAGTGCCTCTGGATTTAAACGAGCCTCACCCTGTGGTGTAATCGTAAATTCATGCTCTGCAGTACGTAATAATGCGCGGATAACTTCAACTGATTGAACAAGTTCACCTAAATCACGTTGTACATTTAAATATTGATCGACACCGATTGAGTCGGCCACTTTACACGCAACTTCAACAGCAAAGGCAAGCTTTACATAGCCACGTACACCGGATTGATGCGCTGGTTGCTCGGCAATTCCTGTCATTGGATACAGTAAATTTGCTGCTTCTACATTGTTATAAAGGAATACTTTATCCCAAGGTACAAGGACATCTTCAAAAATAAGTAACGCGTCCATTTCTTCATAACGGGATGCTAAAGGATGATCAAACGTTGAACGAGTACCGTCTTGAAGTGGTTCACGACATATGATTTTTAATCCTTCCACATCAACAGGGACAGCAAATGCTAATGCATAACGCTCATCTCCTGGTGCAAAGCCTGGGAACGAATAAATAATTACTTCATCTGTCACTGCTGCTAATGTCGCAAGCATTTTTGCCCCACGCACAATTATCCCTTGAGTCGTTTCTTCGACAACACCTAAGTGAGTAAACTGATCCGCCTGTTCATGTGATGTTTTACTACGATCATTTTGAGGGTTCACAATGGCATGCGTTAAGAACAGATCATTATCGCGTAAATGGCGGTAATAATTTTCAATGTTTTTTGCCCAATCTTGATTGTATTTAGCTAAGAACCATGAGTTTTGCGCAAGTGATGTAACCACCGTATTTAAGAAATCTGGCGTTCTGCCCATCAAGCCAAATGTTTGTCTTGCCACAATTTCGAACGCACCGCTTCGCTTCATAATATCTTCATAAGATTTTGCGAATAAAAACGAATTGGCAACACGTTCACCAGTTTCTTCGCAAATATGTGTTAATTCATCTTGATAATTTGGGTCTGATTGTAAATCATATAATTTGGCGATTTCTTGAATTGGCTGCTGGAAATACGGCTCATCATAAATACTTTCTACGATTTTTCCGTTTAACCATACTTCTGGTTTTCTTGATTTCAGTGCATCAATATATTGTTGACCTGTTCGAATTCCCATTTTTTTCAGTCCCCCTTAGTATGAAGTTTCTATTTGACAAATTTTTTCAGTCGATCCCATTTTTCCTTCATAAAAAGTTAACGCATGTTTTTCCGTACGCCCAAAGTTTTCAATTTCCCCAATAAATAGGACATGATCTCCTGCATCCACTTGCTTCCATGGTTTACATTCGATAAAGGCTGCCGCATTTGAAAGTATTGGAGCGATGCCACCTTTTTCCCATTCAATTTTTAATCCTTGCTGTTCTCGACCTGCAAACTGCCAAGCGATTTTTTCTTGATCATCCGCCAAAATATTAATTGTAAACGCTTTATTTTGCATTTGAGTTAAAGAGTTTGCTTTCTTATCAATCGAAACGAGTACGAGTGCTGGTTCTAATGACACCGATGTAAAGGAATTCACAGTAATTCCATTAATATCATCACCATCAAACCAAGTAACGACCGTCACACCCGTTGCAAATTTGCCAAACGTTTGACGAAGAAGTTTTATATCCATCAAAACAATCCTCTCTTTCAATTAAGTTATTAGCATAATAGCAATATTACATTTGTATATAATGGATTATATTTCATATAGTGAAATCGTACACTTTAAATTTCTGAATTATCTGACTCCGAACGTCACAAAATGGCCATAATTTTTATCGTGGAATAACTGTTACGGTATTTTTTTGATTATTACACCTAATTTTTATTAGAAATATTGAATTTATGTTTAATTTTAATTAGATTTACTCATTTTTACGTAACTTTTATGGAGTGTCCCCCTTTAATTGCATCAATGCAAAATAAGACCGTCCCATTACGAATAGCCTTATATTACTTTTATCTATTGATAAGAAAATGGAAATATTAGGGTGAATGATAATCATCTTTCTAAGTAAACAAGCAACTAAAGTTGTGAATGAAAAAGAAAAAACTTGCTGATCAATTACTGCTGATAGGCAAGTTTTTAGTAGGATATATCACTTTTGGTATTTATGCTAGACGCTTCAAGTACCAATCGATCCGTTATTTCGAATCATCCATCTTCAGAACCGCCATGAACGCTTCTTAGCGATTGGTATTACTACGTATCGTAAAATATCTACTTATAATTAGCTGAATGGTGGGGAATTGATGGGGATAACTTGTATTGTTAAAATTAATAAAGCATGTACTGATAAGATGGGAATATTTTTTATGTCGGGCTTACTGTTAATAAATTATAAATATTAATAATCATTTTATTTTCAGTATGATGCGTTTCTTATATAAAAGTTTGATTATTTCAATGAGCCTTATTCAACTGTATGCCCCTTGTTTCCAAGGCTGTAATCTGATAATGCATTTCAACATTGTTGTTTTCCCTGAACCATTAGGACCCAAAATCGATAAAATCTCTCCTGGCTTAACTCAAAATTGATTGGATTATGATACAAAAAAGTTGTTTTGTCATGCTGTTTCCCTCTACTATAATAAAAATTCCCATCTTTTACGGCTATGTTCATTGCCAACCACCGCCTGTTTTTCTAAGTAATATAGCAACCAATTAGCATTGCAAGTAGAATACGTGGCAAACGAATATTCATTACAACTGTTTCTTCCATCTGGGACCACGTTTGCTCAACTTCAAACACATGAGATAATAAAATCTTAAACTGAACTAGTAAATCTACTTGATAGCGCCCGATTCTAAGTGACAAGAAACCAAATATTATCGGCAATAGCCATAATAGCGCCCATTTCCATGTGCATATTAGAACCTGCTACTGATATTTCTTTATCGCTATGATATTGAAGAATCATTACCTTTGGCTTGTTTTCTTTTTGGATATTTGCAAGCTAATCATTTATTTCTTTTTGATTCTTTTTACCTTCTTCGATTTTCTGGTCGTTCTGTTGTTCCTGTGACTTTACCTGTTAATGTTAACCATCGATTTAATATTTCTAATGGGTCATCAGAATTCGCAGTTGCTTGTAATGCAACAGTAGGAATACCTGCTTCTTCTAATTTATTTATAGATTTTTCATCTGTTGCAATTTCACAATAAACTTCAGGGTTAACTTTTATTAATTCCTCAATATTTACTTCACCATTTTTAATAAAATTTGTATCTGCTTTTAAGATGTCCGGTGAAATATCTTTTAAGATTGAATGAGAAGCTGCATTAATTGAGTTTGGATGCATACCAAGTAGAAAAATAAGGTAGAATACCACCTACCACAACGCGACCAGGATTTGTTGGGATTTTTACTTCTCTATTTAATTCGTCCTTTATGATCTTTTCCTCTTTCGTTTCTGATATTTCTTTTGATAGTGATTTACTTGCATTTTCCTTCTGACTACAACCTACTAACATTGCAGAAATGGCTAATACTGATAATGGAAATTTCCAACTCCCTAAACGCAAAATTTTCCGACAAATTACAACACATAGATTTTGTCAATGTTTATTCTTTTTTTCTTAAATATTCCTTTTTATATCAAATCATTACCAAAATTCTATTTGATAATGATTATCAATAGTGATAAGATTACATTAATTATAGACAGAATTACCATCACAAGCTTTTTGGAGGATTATTATGACTACTAAAAAAGAAATTTTAATTTTAGATCCAGGCAATGCATTTGGACTTGAACGCAGAACTAACCCATTTATCAATGACAATATGACATTAATTGATCAATATGAATTAGTTAATACAGATTTATCTTTTATTCAAGCACTGATTATTCCTGAATTCGTTGACCAACGGTACCTGGCTTTACACAAAGAATTAATCGAGCAATTTTTAAATGATCAAAAATTAATTGTTTTTTGTGGACACATATATATTGATTGGTTACCTGGGGCTAGTCTTTTTATCCCGAAAATTATTAATCACCATACTGACTACGCTCTTACTATCATAAAGGATCAAGGGATATTTGCAGGAGTTAACCCTGATGATATGACATATAACAAAGGAGTTTCTGGCTTCTTTGCCCGTGGATATCATCCGGTACCAGCGAATGCCGAAGTACTAGTTACGTTGCCAAACAATGAACCTGTCACATATATTGACCGCAATACAACAAAAGGCACTATTTTAGCACATGCAGGTAATGACCTCATATGGTATTACAAGCAAAACAAAACAACAGATCGCATTAGCGAACAATTATTACAATGGATTCATTCAGAAATTCAGGATTTACACCAAGGGAGTAAAAACATATGAGAAAAATAGCAGTGATCATGAGCGGTAATGCCCCTCATAACCGAACTTTTAATGAACCTAAATTTAAAAAATATATAACCCAACACATCTATTTCCCAGATTTCGAGCAAACAGTATTAGACGGATTTGACGTACTCTTATTCCCTTCTCAGCTAAACGAAAAATTATTAATACGTGCAGCAGACAAAGTTCGTACCTTTGCTGATAACGGTGGAATTGTAATAGCATTTGGTCCACAGCCTTGGAAATGGCTTCCAAACCAAAAATGGGAAGACCGTGAAACAAACTTCTGGTGGTGGCTTGAAAAAGGAGCAAAAAGTGGTCTTGTCTTAGCTGCTCCTCACTATGACTTGTTTAATTATCTGACATTAACTGATGCTACTTGGCATCAGCACGGTGTTTTCTGGCCACCAAAGGGCGCTGAAAAGTTAATAACAACCGAAGATGGTGGCGCAGTTATGTATGTAGATAAAGTCAGCACGAAGGGGACATTAATCGTTACTACATTAGATCCAGATTATCATTTTGGAGCTTATTTCATGCCAGCTACTGAAAGATTTTTAGACGGTTTCATGCCTTGGATTGCAGAAGGTAGGATCTAAATTAAACCCTTAAGTATTTCTCTTGAACTTATCTCTTTCAAGTAGACAGATAGTTTGTATAGCTCATCATGAAAAAATACCCTTCCATTCATTTGGAAGGGTATTAAAATTTATTAACTTATAATTACTGTAAACCTAATCATTTAAATATAGTAATTTTGATAGTAATGGCTCACCCCAAATTGAAAAGTCAATGCCCCATGCTTGAAAGTAACATTGTGTAAACATCGTTTCTCCTTTGAGCTCCCCACTTACTAATTCTCTAATAAATATATATGTTTTACTATGATTAGATTAATCCTTCTTCAACTAAAGCCCTAGTTCAATAAGGAATAGCAGTTTAATGGTAGCGAAACCAAACAAACCATCCTTTAACCTTACTTTTAGCTAAAAATATTTGTCCTTTGGATAAGTCAGCTCCAGGTGCTTTAGGGAAATCAAAACGTACAAGCCATGCATATTAAAGGTAGCGTTGAGGGCTCAAAAGCAAACCATTAGTAATAAATTAGGCATAACGTTTAATTATCATTCCTTGCGCCATACATACTCTTAATGAGATTTACTTATTTTAGTTCTTCCCATTAACTAGGGCTTGATTTCCATTCCGGTACGGGCACTTTCCGCGGGCACGGTCTAACTAATTTGTTTCTAGATGTATCTTAAAACAAGTGGATTATCAGGCCAACACGATATTGGTCACAAAGGCATTGCCACAGGTCATGACGCTTTTAGCCTGTGTTCATTTGCTACTATTCCCGCAAGAAGCTTTACTCTGTAGCGAAAGGCGTTAGCCGTCAGCTACACTCGCCTTCCTTCATTCCAATCAACTTGCATTTCCAAAGTGATTTGTTATCCCCGGAATTTGGCGATGAGCATTATTTTTAGTTTATTATTATTTTTAATGGACAAGTTCGGTTATATTAATTTCCATCTAAAAACAGATTGCTCTTATTTAGTTTTGCTAATAAGGATTATTATAGGGTGTAGTATACGGGAATCTTGAAATTATATAAATTGAGGAACTATAGCATAAATAAAGGAGAGAGTATGAATGAAAAAGAGGGGAATTACGTTTAAAATTAATGACAGAAAATCTGCTTTAGCTGATATTTTAGTTGGGATTGTAGACCCAGATTGGAATTGGTCGATGGGTCCTGGTGAGATTTATAAATTAGAGGTTGGAGAGATTATTAAAATTCTTACAGATAAAAATGATACGCATCCCTCATTTTTAGTGTGGGATATGTAAAACCTAATTACATTTTGTTTTACTTTTGTCTAGATTTTTTCGAGTATGTCCGAAAACTAATATGTATGTTAAAGTGGACATTCTGATTTTTGTGGTAATTTGGTGTGGAATAGTTTATTTTATATCAATCCACACCATGCCACTCCCAAAAATAAACATCCTATAACTAGGTAATATTTTCTTTCTATTCCCACCAGTGCTTAAGTTCTGTGTAGCTTACATCCCAAAGCTTTATATTACCTGTGATCGTAATGGTCATTTTTTTGTATGTATAATAGAGCGGAATTTCCAAGGGTATTTCGATTAATTCGGATTCCATCAAATTCTCTCCATTCGTTTGGAACCTTACATTTCCATCCGCAAGGATGGTCACCTCTCCTTTGAACTCTTCATTATCAGGGATACCAAGGTTTAAATACAGGATTAAATCCTCTTTGCCCTCTATGATATATGTATAGGTTTTGCTATCATTTCCCTCACTACTATATAGGTTGAATTGGGGTTCTATTTTATTACCATCTATAGTGAAGTACGGGAAATTATTTGTTATTGGCTTTGCTCCTGCAATTTCTTTGATAGCATATAAAGGGTGCTCAGAGCTTATCCGTTTCTCCATAGCTTCCGAAACAATCATCACACAAACGAACAATAAAAGGGCCGTCAAGGAAGAAGCAATGAATTTTCTCAAAGTCCATGTTGAAGTGAAGCCCACTTTATATACAATATATCCTATCGTCGCACCTAGCGTATTTGATATAACATCATCTACATCAAAAGTTCCAAGATACAATAAAGGTTGAATCGTCTCCAAACCAAGAATGACGAAAATAAACCACCCTATAAATTTCTTAAAATGTACTTGTGTTAATAAAGGAAATAGGATGCCAAATGGGATAAATGCCGCTATATTTCCAAAATCGTACAGCCAAGAAAAGCTTAAACTAGGGAATTTCAAAGGGACACTTGATGGAATGAGCAAAAATTCATAGCCAGCTTCCATATAGTCATCTCTATGTTCTAGTCGATTAAAGCCTAAAAACATAAAATATAAGGTTAGAACTGTATAAAAAATAGTAACCGTCCTAATTAAATTTTGCTTTTTCATATTTTTACCTCCGCCTACATTATGTTGCTAAATGGGAATTGTACTTTACTCATAGAAGAAAGCGAGGTTAAAAAATTGAATGCATTTTATGAACTGATTAAAGAAGAATTAACTAATTGTTGTTTTTAATACCAAATGTTAATTACAAGGAAAGTTTTGTTCATTCACTTCATATTTTTATGTAAAAAAGTACTCAATAATACGAAATTGGCATATGTAAACGCGGGGAAAGCTTACTAATACGATTTAAATATGGTGTGGAATGATAAAACATTCCACACCATAAACCGCCAAACGATTGGCATTACTGGATTTTTAAATTATTTCGTATCATCCATTTTCAGAACTGCCATGAACGCTTCCTGAGGAACTTCTACTGAACCTACTTGCTTCATACGTTTTTTACCTGCTTTTTGCTTATCAAGTAATTTACGTTTACGTGAAATATCACCACCGTAACATTTTGCAAGTACGTTTTTACCCATTGATTTAATCGTTGAACGCGCGATAATTTTTTGACCAATGGCCGCTTGAACTGGCACCTCAAATTGTTGACGAGGAATTAATTCTTTTAATTTTTCTACGATGACTTTTCCGCGCTCATAAGCAAAGTCTTTGTGAACGATAAAGCTTAATGCATCGACTTGTTCACCGTTTAATAAAATATCCATTTTACTTAATTTCGATGGTTTATAGCCGATTAATTCATAGTCAAATGATGCATAGCCCTTCGTATTTGATTTCAAATAATCAAAGAAGTCGTATACAATTTCTGCTAATGGCATTTCATATTGAATCGAAACACGTGTCGTATCAATATAATCCATACCAATGAAGTTACCACGTTTTAATTGGCAAAGTTCCATAACAGCACCTACGTAATCATTTGGCACCATTATCGTTGCCTTCACGTACGGCTCTTCAATACGATCCGTTTTTTGCGGATCCGGCATCATTGATGGGTTATCTACTTTTAACGTCGAACCATCTGTTAAATGTACCTCATAAATTACAGACGGCGCTGTTGTAATTAAATCAATATTAAATTCTCGCTCGATACGCTCTTGAATAATTTCCATGTGTAATAAACCTAAGAAACCACAACGGAAACCAAAACCTAACGCTTGAGATGTTTCTGCTTCATATTGTAAGGCAGAGTCATTTAACTCTAGCTTCTCTAATGCATCACGTAAATCGTTATATTTAGCTGTATCGATTGGGTAAAGACCGCAATATACCATTGGGTTTAATTTTCGGTATCCCGCTAACGGCGTAGCAGCTGCACGACTACCAGCAAATGTTACAGTATCCCCTACTCGCGTATCTTGTACGTTTTTGATAGAGGCCGTTAAATAACCTACATCTCCAACTGTTAACTCTTGTTGTGGCACTGCTTTTGGTGTGTGGATACCTACTTCTATTACTTCAAATTCAGCACCAGTCGCCATCATTTTAATCTTATCGCCCGCTTTAACTGTACCATTAACGATACGAATCGAAATGATTACGCCACGGTAAGCATCATAAACTGAATCAAAAATAAGCGCTTGTAATGGTGCATCTGGATCGCCAGTTGGAGCCGGTACTTTTTCAACAATTTGCTCTAAAATATCTTCAATCCCAATACCTGCTTTAGCTGATGCCAGTACTGCTTCCGATGCATCTAACCCGATAACATCTTCTACTTCTTGACGGACACGCTCTGGATCTGCGGCTGGCAAGTCGATTTTATTAATAACCGGTAAAATTTCAAGGTCATTGTCTAATGCTAAATAAACGTTTGCTAATGTTTGGGCTTCGATACCTTGCGCAGCATCTACAACTAGAATAGCCCCTTCACATGCAGCTAATGAACGTGACACTTCATACGTAAAATCGACGTGTCCTGGTGTATCGATTAAGTGAAATGTATACGTTTCTCCATCTTTCGCATTATATTTCAACTGTACGGCATTTAATTTAATCGTAATCCCGCGTTCACGCTCTAAGTCCATTGAGTCTAGTAATTGAGACTTCATTTCACGTTGCGTTACGGATTTCGTTGACTCTAAAAGGCGGTCTGCTAATGTAGACTTCCCATGGTCAATATGTGCGATAATCGAGAAATTTCGAATATTCTCTTGGCGTTTTAAACGTTCTTCTCGGTTCATGTATTTGTCCTCTCCTAATTAGAAAAAACACCTATTCTCCATTTACATTCGAGACGGTGTCATTACGTATGTAGATGAATAACTACTTACCTTTTCCACTAAAATACAGCCTCTAGCTCTATGCACAACTGTACAATTGAACGCTAGAGGCTATTTGTCATTTAAATTATACTATGAACCGACGTGAAACTACAACAGTCAACAACAATCCAACAAAATCAAATTTTCTGAAGTAGCATATCAACGTGCTTTTATATCCCTAAAAATGCTTAAATCTCCGTTTCAACGAAAGCTTTCGCAATGGCCTGTGCAAGTACCGCCATCGTTCGCTCTAATTCTTCTTCATTATTTTCGATGCCGCCGAACTCAATTAACAGCATAACGGGCGATAAATCTTGATTATATATCCCATTAACATCTTTCCCTTGTTGTTTAAGAATGCCGCGGGATATGCCAGGTACCATTAGATTTAATTGCTCACTTAGCGCTGTTGCATAAGCTAAATTCGCTTTATAACCGCTATGCTCTGCGCCAACAACAAAAGCAACTTTCGCATAACTTTCCCCATCTCGCACTAAAGTTGTCGCCTCGGCAGGCACAGAATCACGATGCAAATCTAGAACTAAATCGTACTTTTGTTTCGTCAATTGTTCAGCTAAAACAGGTCGCACAATTTTATAAGTTTGATTTAACTTTGCACCATTACCCATCGCATCAAAATCCAGTACACTTGGTGTAATGCCATTTAATTGTAAGTATTGTTTCATCATTTCTTGCATTGAAAAAATATTTGTTTGGTCGTCGTAGTGATCGTACGTTGCCTGTAAGCCTTTTGTTTGCTCTACGATCGGCTTATAAGACTCATGGGAGTGCGTATACAACAGAAGTACATTGAATGGAGTACTAGGTTGTAGCTGTTGTATTGGCGTCTTTTCTAGGTCTGGTTTTGGTTTTGGTTTTGGTTCTGATTCTGGGTCTGTCTCTGGATTTTCATTGACAAGTTCCTCTTCCGAAATGTTTGGTGTCGCTGCATAAACCATATATTTCTGTTCCTCTGGTGCTGTTGCAACTTTGTTATTTGGAAAAGGTAGCTGCCCGATTGCAATTGGCAGTACAAATAAAAATAATAATAAAAAGCTTAAGCGTTTCATTTTTTCCATGTACAACACCCTTTCTCCAATACGATATGGAGATAGGGTGAAAATTAGAACATTTCTCTATTATTTTTTAGTCGCTATGAAAGGAATGTAATACAAGCTAGTTTTGTCCGCCTTGCACCTTGGAAATCCATTCAAACAAGCTTTCACATAATAAATTGGCGTATTGAATTAACCAATAATCGACCTCTTTTGGTGTAACAACTAACCGTTCAGGATGCGTCATAAACACTTCCTCGAAAAGCTGTCGGCGGTCTTCTGTTGTCCAAGATGCCCACTCGCCAAAAATAGGCTCAATCACTTTTAAATCTACTTCTTCATTCGATGGTGTCCAGTTTGTTACAGATAATTTACTAGACGGTTTTCCCTTTTCAGAGATTTTTGCAGCAATCGAACGAAATACCACATCTATTGCGTCTGCTATTAATATTGGTGCCTCTACAACCGTTGGAATTCCAATTGCCGTTACAGGAACTCCTAATTCTTCCTCTGAAATTTCCTTACGTTGATTGCCGACGCCTGCCCCTGGATGGATCCCTGTATTTGTAAGTTGAATCGTTCTGCATAACCTTGCACTTCCGCTCGTCGCTAGAGCATCAATGACAATTACTAATGATGGCTTAATTTGTTCCGTCAATGCCTTTACATAATCACTTGTCTCAAATCCCGTTTGTCCCGTTACTCCTGGTGCATACAAAATAAATGCTGGATTTTGCAATTCCGATTGTTTTTCATGCATGGAATCAATCGTATACGGTCCAATCGCGTCTGGTGTAATGGTCTTATTTCCAAGTCCGATTACTAAAACTTTCGAATCCTCGGTTAGCGGAATTTTTTTATGCAACTCCTCTAACGAGTGAAGCAATGTTTCCTTCATTTGTGAAAAACCATCTTTATCCTCCGTCGATAATGTTGGGATTGAAAGGGTAATGTACGTTCCTTTCTTTTTCCCAATTTGTTCTTCTCCTAGTGCGTTGACATTGACTTTCGTGATTTTAACGCGCTTTTCTTGCCATTCTTCAATTTCAATTCCGCGACTTTGCTCAAGTGTTTCTTTTTGTTGTGCGGTTTGATGTAAAACGACTTCTTCTGACTCATCAATTAAATCCGTTCGATTCCATTCGATATTTTTCATTAAAGCACCTCCATATTGAAGTGTGTTCAAACTGTCAAGTAAATATTCTTTGCATTTATGTATTGCAATTCCTTCAATCCTTTGGTAGAATGATTTTTGTTGTATTGACACATAAAAAGTGAGAAGATACTCAATCTTATACCTACAATTTAGGAGGTGAAAGATATGCCAAACATTAAGTCTGCTATTAAACGTGTAAAAGTTAACGAAAAAGCAAACCTTGCAAACACGCACGCTAAATCAGTAATGCGCTCTACAGTGAAAAAAGCTGAGGTAGCATTAGCTACTGGTGCTGATAACGCACAAGAATTAGTTTTAGCTGCTTCTAAAGCATTAGATAAAGCTGCTACTAAAGGTCTTATTCACAAAAACGCTGCTTCTCGTAAGAAGTCTCGTCTAGCGAAAAAAGCTTAATTTTTATTAATTAAGGTCAACTGTTCTGTATAGAACGGTTGGCTTTTTTCGTTGTTTTTAGATACGCGCTTGACTACATAAAGTGAAATAATCTTCTGTTGATGTAAGTTTTCCATTTTGGATTCTATTAAAGTGTGGGCTCGCGGGCTGGCTAAGCACATGAGCAACACAGCTTTGTTGTCACAAAACTGTACGACTCATCATTGTGCTTTGTGCAAGGCAAACCTTTTGAAAGTTTCGACTTCTAAGCTTTAGCATTTATTGCGGCGCTACCGGCGGCGGTTTCGTCAGTTAGATTTTCATTCAAAAATATTAAGCAACATGCCCATTTTTTAATCAGCGTGTTTTGAACATGCTGCAAAAGTGGGCAAATGATACCTCGCGTATTCGATACATTTAAGCGGCATATTTGACATGATCAAAAATATTACAAAATCAAATTTTGGTGTTGAGCCATTTTTTACACTACAAAAAAACATGAAAACCTCTTTACCTTAAAAGGGTTTCCATGCTTCAGTCATTTTATAGCTGCTTCATTAAAAATAATTCTAAATGACGTTCACGATTGCCACCGGTTGTCTTTAATTGTAAATCGACATTTGCGAGTGTGTACAGTGCTTGTAATAACCGTTGATCCGTTGGGCGATTTCGCTGATTTATAACCATTTGAACACGGTATGGATGCACTTTTAATTGTTTCGCAATTTGTTGTTGGTGATAGCCTTTTTTCTGCAAATAATACACATGAATCATTGTTCGAATATTGTTTGCAAGCAATCCGACTAATTTAATTGGCTCTTCTTTTTGACGCAGTAAATCATGATAGATGATTAATGCTTCCTCTTGCTTATTATTTAAGTACGCATTCAACATTTTAAACGCATCTTGCTCTAATGTTTTTGCAACTAAATCCTCGACAAGTTCCACCGAAATCTCAGGCTCTCCTCCTAAATATAAGGCCATCTTTTCGATTTCCATTTGATGCTGTAACATATTTGGACCGACCATTTCGATTAATTTTTGAATCGCCGCTTCGGTAATCGCCTTCCCGTTTTTTGCAACTTCACTACGAATCCAAGCATTTAAATCATTATTTTGCGGCGTTTCTGCTAGTAACAGCACACTTTTTTCTTTCATGAGCTTCGTTACCTTTTTACGCTCATCCAGTTTTTCATATGGGGCAATAAAAATTGTTACCGTTGTATCGGACGGATTCGCTAGCCAATTTTCAAGACGCTTTAAATCATGCTCTATTTTTTCTTTCCCTTTTTCTGTCGCTTTTAAAAAGGATGTATTTTTGGCAATAATAAGCTTACGTTCAGTGAAAAACGGAATCGTATCTGCTTCATCAATGACATAATCAATCGGCTGCTCATTTAAATCGAATGTCATCACTTCTGTTTCCTCTTCTTTACTGAGCGCTGCTTTTAATCGTTTAATCGTTTCGTCAACGAAATAGGATTCTTCCCCAACAAGTAAATAGACAGGAGCAAAATTCCCTTTTTCAAAACCTTGCCAAATCTTTGTAAACATTTGGAATCCTCCTTTTACTTTTTTGTAAACTCTAGTATACACATTTTTTCGTACAGTGCGAATGTGAATATTTTAAGTCTTTCAGTTGAATGACAAGAATGGAATTATTAGGATTTCATATAGCTTTTTAAAAGGGATTGTCTTATAATTATGGGTGATTAGGAGGGATTACTTATGGCAGGACATCAAGATCCAAATTACGTAACTGAAAACCCATTTGAGGGGCGTGGCCGCGCAATGCAAGGTAACGACTTCCCAGATGCTGGTTATGGTTTCGCAATCGGCGGCGGTTTCTTCATCACAATATTCGTTATTGCGATGCTTGTCGAATTCTTTATTCGATAATTTTCTAACGTGACATATGTCGTGCTTCTTTGTACGAAGTGCTGTCAACCTTTTGTGGATTTCGTGCATTTCCACAAAAAACGGAGCCATTCCTAAAACCACCAGTAAAGTGGACAGGAGTCGTTCCGTTTTTTAGTGCGCTAACTTACCTAAACAATGCGTTTGACGTTTCTACGGTGATTTCAGCCTGTTTAACGACGATTTCTACTGTACCATCATAACCTGTAGTGAAAAACGGTATTCCTTGTGCTTCAAAACGTTCAACCACTTCTGGATGCGGATGGCGGTATCGGTTATTTTCCCCAGCCATAAAAATGGTAAGCTGTGGGTTTGTTAGCTGGACAAATTCTTCTATACTCGACGTTTTACTACCGTGATGCCCTGCCTTTAACAACGTAATATTTTGAAGTATTTGTGGATAGTGCTTCACTAATGCTTGCTCTCCCTCTTTTTCTAAATCCCCTGTGAATAACGCACGAAAATCCCCTTTTTGCACAAGTAATACAAGTGAATCATTATTGCCTTCATACTCCGTTTCCTGTGGCCATAAATAGCGAAAATGAACGCCTGCTTCTTCCCAAAAGTACCCGGCTATTTGTTCTTTTAAAACCATATTTTTTGGCATCAATTCTTCAATAAAATCATTCATTACCGGTTTTGCAATCGAATTGGGTGTCACATGAACTTCCTTCATAATAATTTCGCTCAATATTTCCTCCGCCCCTTCGACATGATCTGCATCGGCATGCGTTAATATAAACGTATCTATTTTTTGAATCCCACGCCCCTTTAAATAAGGTACGACCACTTGGCGCCCCACCTCAAAAGGTTGCTGACGCATTTGCCACGCCTCTTGATCAAAGCGCAGTACCCCTCCCGAATCAATGACAATTACCTGTTTTCGATACGGTAACTCAATGACGATGCAATCCCCTTGCCCAACATTTACAAAGGCAATTTTCAAATCCGGATGAAGATAGAGTTGGGAATGAAAAAGAATTGCTGGAATGAGAATTACGCCTGCGATTTTTATAAATTTCGCGCGGCAATCGAGCAAATAGAAGGCAGAAAGGACACTACAATACAATAAAATGAACCAAAATAGCGACGGTTTTCCAGGATTCCACATTTGCATAATCGGCTGCTGAAAAATAAAAATCAGTTCAGTCAATCCAATTCGCAACGGTTCATAAAGTGAAAAAACAACTGTTGAAATGGGAAGAGGTAGGAAAGTTAACACGAGTAACAACAAATTGGCAGGTAAGATGACAAATGAAAATAGCGGGACAAAAATAATATTGACAAAAAAGGAGGATAAACTAATTTCAAAAAATTGTAATAATAAGAGGGGGTATACGAGTAATTGGCAAACAAACGTAATTAAAAAGGATTGCATCAACCAGCTCGAATAACGCGATAAAATTCGACTGGAGTAAATGAGGCTATACGTTGCTAAATAAGATAACTGGAAACCAACTTGGAAAATGGCTCCTGGTTCGATACATAAAAACGCGATCATACTCATGGATAGCGCATCATCAATTGGAATTCTCACGCGTAAAAAATGAGCAAGCATGACAAGTTCCACAACGTTGACCGCTCGCCATACAGAAGGTGCCCCCCCTGCCATCATCGCATAGAGCGGGAGGATGAGGAGTAAAATAATGCTTGCCATTTCTCTACGTATACGAAAGCGCAGCAGCATTTGAAAAAACAGCCAAGAAACGAGTCCCACATGCAAGCCAGAAATAGCAAATAAATGAGTAATCCCTAACTTTTGATAGGCACGCGTTAACTCCTCATCTACATTTTCTTGTAAGCCAATTATTAAGGCCTGCGCTTCTGCTACAAGGGATTCCGGAAAATGAAGACTTATATGCTCCTTTACTCGGAAGCGTTGCTCGTATATCGGCTGAAGGAAATGGCGGGTCTCTCCGACATACTTGAATGAGGAAATTTCAACAATGCCTCGTGCATTTTTACTTTGCAAATAACGATTCATTGAAAAACCGTATTTATGCGCTGGTAACGAAGGCTCCACTTGCTCTCCTACGACTAAAAATTGCATACCGGCTAGTGATTGCTCAGCTAATCTATCTTTTTCAGGCGAACTCTTAATTTTATAGGTGACATAAACTTTCTCACGCTGCTCGTTCTTCATAAACCCGCGGAGCATCATCCCATTGATTTTGTATTCATCCGTCCATGTCATGACAGCCGGCAATGTAACGGGGTTTTCTAATTTTTGCGTTTCAAAACTAAAATAACTATAAGATACAAATCCTACGCCTACGAGCAATAGGAGATGCATTTTTTGCAGTTTTTTATAACTTGCAAATGCAACTAAAACCACCAATAATAATAAAAGCCTTACCGAATCAAATGCAGCAAGCGCACTAATACAAATCGATAAGGCGTAAAAAATCAAATTATGACTGAACAAGCTTCCCAAATAATTCATGCATCTTCTCCTCAAGAGGGATCAATTCCTCTTGACTAGCACCGAGTTCACGTAGCTTTTTAAACAGTTCAAATGTTAAGGCATATTTCTCATCTTGAAGAAAATCAATTTTTGCTTCATCAAATGGAATATGAGCAACCTGTACATTTGCTTTTTGGAAAAGCTCCATTGCATAAGGGTTATTTTTGTAATCCTTCGCATAATACACATTTTTTATCCCTGCT
This sequence comes from Solibacillus sp. R5-41, assembly GCF_002736105.1. NCBI lineage: Bacteria > Bacillati > Bacillota > Bacilli > Caryophanales > Caryophanaceae > Solibacillus > Solibacillus sp. R5-41. The sequence continues at coordinate 2,995,883 of NZ_CP024123.1, forward strand.
TGTATAATCGTTTTCGTACAAGGTAAACATGGAAAATGCGTTACATAAAGGTCCGCTCCGTTTGCAGGTGTTCCGTACTTCGCGCATTGTAATAATGCATTAGTTTCGGCATGTACTGTACGCACACAGTGGCTGTCCACAACATAACACCCATTTTCAGTACAGTGCTCGTCCCCTGAAATCGACCCATTATAGCCCCCTGCAATGATACGTTTTTCTCGTACAATCGTCGCCCCGACAGCTAATCTTGTACAAGTACTTCTCATAGCGAGTAAATGACTTTGCGCCATAAAAAATTGATCCCATGTAATACGCTCCATATAAAAACCTCCAAAATTTTCACTTCTCCATAAGTTTAAACGTTGAACCGTCTCGACGCAATGTTAGATGTTTTGGATTAATTAATATCAATTAAGTCTTTTAACTGTTCGTACGTTTTTGCGCCGATTCCAGATACATTTTTTAAATCCTCTATCGTTTGAAAGTATCCGATTTCTGTGCGGTGTTGAATAATGGCCGTTGCTTTGGACGGTCCTATCCCCGGCAAAGTCGTCAGTTCGCTTTCAGTTGCCTGATTAAGATTTACCTTTCCCGGACTTTTTATCGAGGCCGTTGCGCCATTAGAACTCGGCTGATGCGTTTGTATAAGCTGTCCAATGGATTCATTTATTTCCTCGCCCAATTTTGGGATATAAATAACCATTTCATCTTGCAGCTTTTGCGCGTGGTTAATGAGTGCTGGGTTCGCATGCTCCGTATAGCCACCCGCTGCTTCAATTGCGTCGATAATGCGCTCACCCTCTGATAAGGTGTAAACACCAGGATAGGTAACTGCGCCTTTCACATCAATGATGAAAGACTGGATGATAGGGGTGGAAACATTATTTTCGGGAGTACTTACTTCAGGTTGTGTTAATGGGGATTGCTGTGGCTCGCTTGTAAATGGAGAAATTTGCTCAATGGAAGCAGATTGAGATGGTTGGAAAAATAAAAAATAAAGAACACATCCGACGAGGAGTACGCACGGAATGAGCCATTGTTTAGCATACTTTTCTAGAAATGGCTGCATCGAGAAAACACCCTTTCTAACAGGTTTTTATATAGAACTTACTTCCACTATACAAAGACCTGCTCCCATTGAAAAGATAAATTATCCAAACACGCTCAAAGTTCTTTTTTGGCTATATAAATTAAACAAAAAGTTCTATCCTTGTTATGTAAGTTTTCGGTTAGCACAAATCTGTCCGACTCATCTTTGTGCCTTGTGCAAGTCCGGGCCAACGCCGGGATGACCCGAGAATCCAATTGTTTCGTGATGCATCTCGAAACAAGTTAGTTGGAGCCGTGCCCAAGGAAAGCGTCCGGACCGAAATAGAAATCAACTCCCTTCTTTATTGATGAATTTTTAAAAGAGGGATTATTTAGTTCAATTTATATATAAAGAAATCCCCTCGTAAATTTATGCGAAGGGATTTCTTTTTTATTTTACGGCACGGATGAAAATTCTTTCCGATTGTTCTGTCGGTGCTTCCGCGTTCCAATCGGCAGTTATTTCGATTTGCGAAAAACCAATTTCCTCGAGCCAATTTTTATACGTTTCTACTGCAAAGGTACGCTGAAAATGCTCTTCATCAAAACGCTCGAAACAGTCGTTTTCAGACCGTACAAAAAACGTCATTTGATGGTAAACAGAATGCACAAATTGTCCAGGTTCAGTGTGCCAAACATAAGTAATATCCCCATCATCATATGTGAACGGTCCGTCTAAAAAGATTTCATCCATTTTAAACAAAGAATGGACATCAAAAAATAATTGTCCACCTTCTCGCAGGCTCTCAAAAACGCGTTTAAGTGTTTCGACAACTTTTTCTTCGTCCGTCACATAATTAATCGAATCAATCGGAATGATGGCAACGTCTAAATTTTCAAATCCTTCAAGCTCGTCCATCGACATCGCAAAAAGTGGGATGGAAGAGCTAGCCATTTCAATACGGGCAGCTGCAATTGCTAGCATTTCTTCTGACAGGTCAATTCCTGACACTTCATAGCCAGCATCCTTTAGCAATAATGCCATCGCACCTGTTCCGCAACCGATATCTAAAACTCGTTGAAATTTTTCCACAGGAGCATACTGTAAAATCCATTTCACATATTCACTATACTGAATATCTGTCATTAATTCATCGTATACATGTGCAAAACGTCCATAATGATTAGTCATTTTCTAGATTCGGTGCATCCAGTTGAGGTGCATCTCCCCATAAACGCTCTAAGTTGTAGTAAGCACGCTCATCCTTATGGAAAATATGTGCTACAACATCGCCAATATCTACTAAAATCCAACGTCCGCTGTCGAAGCCTTCCATTTTTTTAACGATGAAGCCTTGTTCTTCAGCCTTATCTTTTATCTCACGAGCAATTGCTTGCACTTGGCGCTCTGAGCTACCTTCTGCAATGACAAAATAATCCGCTAATAAAGAAATTCCTTGCAAATTTAAAGCGACGATATCCTCCCCGCGTTTATCATCAATTGCCTTGTACGTGATACTTAATAATGTTTCATTCATTTTTGTTGTTCCTCTCTCACTATGCTATTGTAGCATTCGATTGATAACGGATAGATTGCCTGTCTCGACTCCACTAAAAAGTTTAAAGTATGCGTTACACATGCAATAAATGCTTCCTGTAAATCCAATTTCGCAAGGTGGCGCAAACGGTCGACGCCATCAAATTTGCGATTCGGTTCAATCATATCTGCTACATAAATTATTTTCTCAAATGGGGTCATATGGACACGCCCCGTCGTGTGATAACGAATGGCATTTAATATTTCTTCGTGTTGAATACCAAACTCTGTATGCGCTATCCAAGCCCCAACTGGACCATGTAATATTTCAGCATCCCAATCAAGCAAACGCTCATCCAGTTTTTGATTCTTTACAACGTCCTTCATCCAAGCAACATCAGCAAATTTCGCAATATCATGTAAAATCGCTGCTGTTTCTGCCATTTTTGGATTCTCGCCATATTGCTGTGCCAGTTGAATAGCCGTTTCCATTACACCAATCGTATGAATATATCGCTTTTCCGTCATGCGCCCTTTAATGGCCGCTAACAATTGTTGTCGCTCCATAAAGACCTTCCTTTCGAATAAAAGCTTCCACATCAGGTTGCAATAAAAAATGCAAAGGACCTTTGTGCTGTAATCGATTTCGTATAAATGTTGAAGAAAGATTGATTTCTGGCACTTCTACCATAATGACCTTGTAGTCGGTTTTCGCACTCGATCCTGGACGCTTTACACCGACAAAGTGTACAAGTTCCATTAAATCATCAATATGGTACCAGCTGTGTAAAGAATCAATCATATCGCCACCAATAATAAAGTAAAATTCAGTATCCGGCTCACGTTTGCTAATCGCTTTCATCGTTTCATACGTGTACGAAACACCACCTCGCACCATTTCAAAGTGTTCTACATTAAAATACGGAATTCCTTGAATTGCAAGCTCCACCATTTTAAGTCGCTGCGCATTGGACGCTGAACTAGAAACTTCTTTATGTGGGGCTTGTGCATTGGGCATAAAACGGATTTCATCGAGCTCAAGTGCCGCATAAACCTCATTTGCCATGATTAAATGACCGATATGTGGCGGATTAAATGTGCCACCAAAAATACCGACTTTCTTCATCCCATTCACCTTACTTCGTTACAACTTTTGGTAATACGATTTTTTTGTTATTACGAGATTCTTTATATAAAACGATCGTTAAGCCAATTAGTTGTACTAATTCTGCACGAGTACCTGCTGCAAGTGCCGTTGCTACATCATTTTTGTCCTCTTCACAATTATCTAAAATTCGTACTTTAATTAATTCACGTGCCTCTAAAACTTCGCGTAATTGCTTAATCATCGCATCATTTACGCCACCTTTCCCTACTTGGAAAATCGGGGATAAATGATGTGCCTCAGCACGTAAAAAACGTTTTTGTTTACCAGTTAACATAAAATTTAATTTCCTCCTAATTGCTTCGTTAAACGAGCAATCATTACATTTGTATTTGGGTAGGATTGCAACCAATGTTGATAAGCAATCGCACCTTGATGAACGAACATTCCTAAACCGTTCACAATCGTCGCCTCTTTTGCTTTTGCCGCGTGCAAAAATGGCGTCATTAATGGATTATACACAATATCTGCTGCAATTGCGCCTTTTGGGAATTTTTCTAGTGAAAAAGGCAAATCAAAATCACCCGTTGACATACCCGCTGGAGTCGTTTGAATAAATATTTTAAACGAATCAAGTTGCGCTTCTGCTTCTTTCATCGCCAACGCTTGACCAGTTCCAAGTTCGTCAATAATGAGCTGTGCTTTTTCAACTGTGCGATTTGCAATAGAAATATGACGGTAGCCAGCCATTTGTAAGGCAAAGGCGATGCCGCGTGCTGCACCTCCTGCACCAATTAACAAAATGGGCTCTTTCCTCTGCTGTTCACCAATTACTTCTTCCAATGATCGAACGAAACCAGGACCGTCAGTATTATAGCCTTTGAGCTTGCCTTCGGGTGTTCTGACAACGGTATTGACCGCACCCATTTTTTGAGCAAGCTCATCTAATTCATCTAAAAACGGAATAATTGTTTGCTTATGTGGAATTGTCACATTCCAGCCACTCGCACCTAATAATTTGAGCGACGCTACGGCTTGTGCTAAACTTTCAGGCTTGACGTGTACAGGAATATACGTGGCATCCACATTCGCTTCTTCATACCATGCGTTATGCATTTCTGGAGATTTGGATTGAGCAATCGGATCCCCTATAACTGCAAACCATTTTTTCATAACAACGCATCCTTTTCACATAACATAACAATATAGAACTTAGATTAATGAAGGACGAATAAATACTTCTACCCCTCTAGGTGCATAGGCAGCTATAACAACATTCGCATGCTGCACAGTAATCCAGCCTAAGCCAGAGATCACGACATCTGTTTTCGCTTCTTTAATCGAAAACTCGTGACGTACAAGCTCCGGTAACTTGTCAATATGTGCAGCAGTTGGTGGTGCCAGTAGTTCACCTTTATGTTCAGCGTATAATGAATCTGCACGGTCAAGCTTCGTTCGGTGAATTGGTAAATCATTTGCTACATGCACTGTGAATGCCGCGCGCTCGCCTTGAATAAAATCAAAGCGTGCTAATGCACCTATAAATAATGTTTGTCCAGCATTTTGCTGATACACTTTTGGCTTAATTTCTTTTTTCGGCATAATGTATTTTAATTCACTTGAGTCGATATGATGGGCCATTTGGTGATGATTAATAATTCCTGGTGTATCATAAAGTGACGCACCATCGTCTAAAGGAATTCCAATCATATCAAGCGTCGTACCTGGGAAATGGGATGTTGTAATAATTTCTCCCTCACCCGTTGCTTGCTTAATGATACGATTAATAAACGTCGATTTCCCAACGTTCGTACAACCCACGACATACACATCTTTACCGCAACGATATTCTTCAATCGCTTCAACAACTTCTGCCATTCCTTGCCCTTTGTGAGCAGATACGAGTTTCACATCAATCGGTTGTAAACCTAATGCTTTTGCTTCACGCTTTAACCAATTGATTACTTTCTTTTCCTTTACGGATTTCGGCAATAAGTCTGCCTTATTTGCTACTAATAATACCGGATTGTTCCCTACGAAACGGTGTAATCCAGGTAACCAGCTGCCATTAAAGTCAAAAATGTCAACGATTTTTACAATTAGACCTTGCTGTTGTCCAAGACCATTTAAAATTCGTAAAAAATCATCGTCTGTTAAACTCACCGGTTGGATTTCATTGTAATTCTTTAGACGGAAACAGCGCTGACAAATTACCATTTCTTTTTCTAATGAAGAGGGTGGCGCATAACCTAGCGCATTTGTGTCCTCTGTTTGAATAACTGTTCCACAGCCAATACATTGTGGCATTTCATTCATTAACTTGTTCCTCCTTAAAATCATGCATTGCTCCAAATATAAGAGACTATGCAAACCTTGGCTTTTCCTTATGGATTTACCAAGTTTTCATTCCTTTTCGTTTTAAATCATTGAAGACGCGTCGTTCTACAAAACGATTAAATTTCGTAACGAGACCATCTGATTGTGCTACTGGGCGCACTAAAAAAGTATATAACTTTTGGCGTTTTGCACCCATTACATCCGTTAAGAGCTGGTCTCCAATCATTACGACTTCATGTCGACGAAGACGTAACTGGACAAGCGCCGCATAATATGCCCCGCCTAGTGGTTTTTTTGCACGGTGGATAAATGGAATCCCATGTGGCTCTGCAAAATGTCTTACGCGCTCTTCGTTATTATTCGATGCAATAATAATGCTAATACCTGCCTCACGCATTGATTCAAACCAATTTACTAATTCATCCGTTGCATCGGCACGGTCCCATTCCACTAACGTATTATCTAAATCCGTAATAATCCCACGAATACCTTGTTGCAGTAATTTTTCTGGCGTAATATCTAATACACTATTTACATATTCATCTGGTAATAAAAAATTATACAAAGTCGTGACTCCTTACTAAAATTTATTGCATTCCCTTCGTTCAGTGAATGCAAATATACACTGAACGAAGCAAAAGCTAGCCCCTGGCGGATGTCACAGATTTTGAAGCAAATTCATTTTACTTAGCCTTGCATAAAACAAGACAAAATAAAATTCAAAATCTGGACGCAATTACGTATATGCGTAATTGATTATAGCATAGTTGCAAAGGCTTCTCCCATTTTAATCATTGTCCCTTGTACAACGCGTTCATTGAATTGCACGGCATTTTCTTCAAATAGCATGACAACTGTTGAACCAAATGTAAAATAACCTACTTCTTCCCCTTTTTTCCAAGTCGTTGTCACATTCGTTAATTCAATTGAATTAACAAATGTTGCCCCTACTTTTATAAAAGCGGTCGTCTGCTCGCCGTTATATTCGATTTCGCTTATCATACGATAATTATGACTAAGAGGTTTCTTTCCGAATGTTAAACCCATTTGATTGACTGGATACGATTTTCGTCCGAGTACGTATTGTCGCTTTACATGCCCATCAATCGGGCTATGTATACGATGATAATCAGCTGGACTTAAATAAAATACAATATATTGACCGTTTTCGTAACGCTTTGCCTGTGTTTCATTTCCTAACAAGTCCATTAGTGAATACGGTTTATTTTTAACGGTAAACGTCATTCCATCCACGATTTTACCGAATGCTTCAATTTTTGCATCGACCGGACTAGTAAAAATGTTCGACTGTTGATCAAGCGGTCGCGCATCTTCTTTTAGGTGGCGCGTAAAAAAATCATGCAAACTTAAAAATTGTTCGCTAGATTTTGAAACTTCTTCTAGATTAATCTCGTATAGATTACTATAACTTCGAATTAATTTTTTACTCGCAACAGACTGAACTGCTAATTGTAAAATTTTCGAAGATGTTTTACCATTAGAAAGTTCTATTAAACTTTGATATAATTTTTCTTTCATCCATAGACCTCCAATGTTGTATTATCAATTACGCCTCGGCGTAATTGCGTCCAGATTTTGAATTGTGCCTAGGCCTGCGTGATGCAGGTGAGTTAGCCGTTGTCGCATGGATGCGACGAACTTAGGCTAACATCCTAAAATTAACTCTCATCAAAATCTGTGACATCCGCCAGAGGCATTATCTTCGTGCAGAGAGTGTTTAAACGCTCTCTGCACGAAGATAAGCGGTATAAAGTTAAATTATATAATGTATAGACGTTATTGGAAAGTGTCTATATATTTAGACTCTTACCTTTTTCGAGATTTCCAAGTATAATAGAAAAATAGTTACTGAGCAAAGGAGTGTTCCGATGTTTCTACTTCAAAAAGTCGATTCAACAGTTAAAAAGATGAAGGCAAATGCTGCCAATATTATTACGATTACAAATATGTCATTTGGTGGCGCTGCGATTATGGCTACACTAAATGAATCCTATAGTTATAGTGTACTATTAATTTTTATCGCTGCATTTTTAGATCGTTATGATGGCAAGGTCGCACGCAAATTCAATCAAGAATCCGAGCTTGGCAAACAGCTTGATTCTATGGCGGATATTATTTCATTTGGTGTGGCACCCGCATTATTAATGTATGAGATGGCATTAACAGATTATGGTGTTACAGGTATGATGATGGCTGTTATGTATATCGCGGCAGGAGCATTGCGCTTAGCACGCTTTAATGTCATGGATTCAACAGGGTACTTTGTAGGACTACCAATTACAGCAGCAGGTACATTGTTGACATTTTCTTATTTTTTTACAGATATATTTTCAGCAATGTTTTATCTGATTTTATTCCCTGTTCTAGCCGTATTTATGGTCAGCACATTTACGTTAAAAAAAGTGTAAGAGCAAATTGCTTCTTACACTTTTTTTCATTTCTCCTCGAATTTCGTCATATACTGTCGAAAAGACGAAAGGATGTATCGCTTGAGCGCTCTAGTTACTTCTTTCCTTCAGCTTTGGCTTGAGATCCCTGCACTGCTTGGCTATTTAAAAGGGCAGGCATTTTATAAGCCACTCTCACGTGAAGAAGAGGCCACAACAATTGCCCGCTTTATTGAAGGCGATGACCAAGCACGAATTGAATTAATCGAACGTAACATGCGATTAGTTGCCCATGTCGTGAAAAAATTCCATCCATCCCACGAGCTCCTTGATGACTATATTTCAATTGGTACAATAGGTTTAATGAAAGCGGTAAGTAGCTATACACCGGATAAAAAAACACGCCTTGCTACGTATGCAGCACGCTGTATTGAAAACGAAATATTAATGCATTTGCGCGCGCAAAAAAAAGTGCAAAAAGACGTTTCTCTATTTGAACCAATTGGCACCGATAAAGATGGGCAATCACTCCAAATTCGTGATTTACTTCAGCTTGAAGAACCTTCTGCCATTGATCATATTGAACAAAAAGAACATTTTGCACAGCTTTACCAATATTTAAATACATTGGAACCGCGCGAATTAGAGATTATATCATATCGTTACGGGTTACAAAATTTTGATCCGCTTACGCAAAAGGAAATCGCAAAACATTTGAATATTTCAAGAAGCTATGTTTCGCGCATTGAAAAAAGGGCGCTCATCAAACTGTATCAACAGTTTAAGCATAATGAGCGGATGGAGCATTAGAAAAACATAACACGCCAACAAAAAAGGTTGCCTCTTGAATGGCAACCTTTTTCGTTAAAGCTATTGGATTATTATGAGTTAGAATGAATAACTACAGACTAATCTGTTTCTTCACTTGTTTCAGCAAACATAATTAAACCTGCAATTGTTGTAATACCTACCGCGATTGACATTAAAAAAACCATCTGATTTGCCTCCTTAAAAACGAAAGTATGTACTCTCATTGTACCCTAACATTTTATAAAAAAACTTACTGTGAATTTTTTAACAGTTATCCATCCAATTAATGAAAATATCTTGAAATCAATTACGCCTCGGCGTAATTGCGTCCAGATTTTTTCGAGCTCGCACGAAAAACTCCCCCAAAAAATCTGTGACATCCGCCGGGGCTTAACTTGATTCAGCCGGGTTTTGCTGAAACAAGTTATAGCTTTGTGATGGCATTTAATACAATTTCAGTCGAATGTTTTGCGGCTACAGGTAAAAATTCATCAAAGCTAATGTTTGATTCTTTACCCGCAATATCCGATAACGCACGAATGACAACGAAAGGTGTATTAAACTGATGGCATACTTGTGCAACCGCAGCTGCTTCCATTTCTACAGCCTTCATTGTTGGGAAATCTTTGCGGGCAGCCTCGACACGATCTGGATTGCTCATAAATACGTCGCCAGAGCAAATTAAGCCCACCCCGTATTGATGTTCACTTAGCTCTGTAACGGCTTGCTTAGCGATTTCCATTAGCTTGGCATCTGATTTATAAGCAGCTGGCATCCCCGCCATTTGTCCAATTTCATAGCCGAACACTGTAACGTCCACATCATGATGGCGAACTTCATCTGAAATAACGATGGCACCGACTTCTAATGCAGTATCAAAACCACCAGCAGAACCTGTGTTGATCACGACATCTGGTTTGAATTGTTGTAATAAAATCGTTGTAGACATGGCGGCATTTACTTTACCAATCCCGCTTTTTAATAATACAACGTCCTTGCCTTCATAAGTACCCGTTGTATACTCACTATTTGCAATTGAGATCGTTTCGGTATTTTGCAATGCACCACGTAATAATTCTACTTCTTGTTCCATAGCACCGATTACAGCAATTTTCATAAATTTCATTCCTCCAGTTTTTCTAGCAGTATTCTTAAAATAATAAACTCTCGATACTTCGTCAAGGTAAAGCTATGAAACTATCTTTTTACAGAGTGTTTCCTCTTTAAGTAATTTCCATAAAAAACTTCCGCTCATTTAGCAATCCTAACAAGAATTCTTATGCGGTGTGGCTAAGTTAGACCTTGCCACAGGACGTGGCGACTTTAACCTGAGTTCCTCTATTAAAGTGTGTAATTCTACCGCTTTATGAATGTGGTGCGCCGCTACCAGTGGGAGGCGGCGGATTTTTATTTAGACTTGTCTATTGAAACTTCGCGTTAATATCAGATAAAAATCTAACTCCTGCTCAATTATATTACTATAATCCTTCTAACGTATTTAACACTTCATACTGTATTGGTTTCCAGCCTTCATTGTCCATCCATTCAATACTAACACGGTATATTTTCTCTTTATCTTTCGAATAGACGACTGCAATAGCCGATTGCGCATTGCCGTTATTTCGAACACTCCATACAAAACTATTTTCTTGTTCGATATCAAGGATACTAAAAATGGCCTTTAATTTTTCTTCGTAATCAATATGCCCTTTTTCAAAAATTGAAACATGATCACCAGTTTGCGCAGTCGGATAGGCTTGCCAACTTGCATTCGTGTGTACTTCCTTTACATTTGGATCTGCGGAAGATGTCACTATCGAATTCGAAAGTTCATCATCTTGCTCGTGATCTGCTACTTGCTCTTCATCCTCTTCAGATTGTCCGTCAGTTGGTTTCGTTGGCTGCTCCTTACCATCCCCACCTTGACCTTCTTCATCTATTAATGGCTTGTCTGCCTGTTGTTGCTCTCCTGCTTGGTCATTGGGCTCTCCATCTCGTGAAATAATCCAACCTAGCGTCACAACAATTAAAACCGCTACGACTACGATTAAATAATTTAACATTTTATCCATTTTGTAAAATTTGGATGTTTTTGATTTTTCTTCGGTATATTGTGCTCGTGTTTGAAACCGTCTTTTTCGTTCCACCCAATCACCTCCAATATTTGTTTCATTATTTTATCATAAATCAATTTCACCTTGGTGGAATTGCGTCCAGATTTTTTTCGAGCATGCTCGAAAAACTCCTATAAAAAATCTGTGACATCCGCCGGGGGCTTAATTTGATTCAGCTTGGGTTAAACCCTAACTAAATGAAGGGCATTCTTGGCATTTACCCCACTTATAGAAAAGGAGGACTTCTGCTGAAGCAAATTAAAGGCAGTTAGCCAAGATTGCTAACTGCCTAATAATTATTTAATTTCTAAAATAACTACTTCCATTTCGCCACCTGGTGTTACTAGTTTTACTACATCGTCCACTTTGTGACCCATTAATGCTTTCGCAATCGGTGAGTCATTTGAAATCTTACCTTCGATTGGATCTGCTTCCGCTGAACCAACGATGATATAGCTTTCCTCAAAGTTTGCACGCTTACCTTTAATTAACTCATCAAAAGTAACCGTTTTTCCTAATGAAACCGCATTGCTCGTCCCATCTTCGGTAATGATAACAGCGTTGCGTAACATATGCTCGATTGCAGAAATACGACCTTCAACAAATCCTTGCTCTTCTTTCGCTGAATCATACTCTGAGTTTTCCGATAAGTCCCCAAAGCTACGAGCTACTTTAATGCGCTCTACTACTTCAGGACGTTTTACTGTTTTTAAGCTTTCTAATTCTGCTTCTAGTTTTTGTTTCCCCTCGTTTGTCATAGGGTACTGTTTTTCGTTTGACATAATTCCCACTCCTTAGTAAATACTCGAAAACTTCCGTTGCACTCTATCTTTTTATGCAATCGGTTTCTTTTTTAGTAATAATAAAACCGCGCACGTGCTTCAACTAATGCACAAACGCACTACCAACAAACGTTGATATATTTTAACTTGCTTCAGCAGAATTCGTCCACTTCAATAGGTGGGGCGAATGCCAAATATACCTTTAATTCAGTGGGAGTTCAAACCCCGGCTGAATCAAGTTAAAGTCCCGGCGGATGTCACAAATTTTTAAAGGAAGCTTTTCAAGCGCGCTCGATAAAATTTGGACGCAATTACGCCGTGGCGTAATTGCGTTCATAAATAGTAGAAAACCCGACTACTAGTTCATACTATGTGCAAAAAGCCGAATATAGAAGGCATTTTGTACAGTAATTACTAGCACCCGAATTTCACTAATACTTATATAATTGACATTTGAACTTGTCAAATGAAATGAAAATATTGTAAATACTAACTCATCATATTACACAATTGAATCAGATTCAAGAATTGTTTTTATTTTCGTTACCATTAGATCAATTGCCACGTTGTTTCCGCCACCCTCTGGAATGATGACATCTGCATAACGTTTTGTCGGTTCTATGAACATATTATGCATTGGACGAACCGCTGATAAATATTGGTCGATTACGGAATCCGCCGTACGTCCACGCTCTTTAATATCGCGTTGAATACGACGAATAATACGTAAATCCGAATCTGTATCGACGAAAAGCTTAATGTCCATTAAATTACGTAGGCGTTCATCTTCTAATACAAGGATACCTTCAATAATGATCACATCTTGTGGTTCAATAGCAATTACTTCATCAGAACGTGTGTGGTTGACGTAATCATAGACCGGCTTTTCGATTGCTTTGTAATTCAGTAATTCATGAATATGCTCGATTAATAAATCTGTATCAAATGCTAAAGGATGGTCATAATTTGTTTCAAGACGTTGTTCAAATGTCATATGACTTTGATCCTTATAATAATAATCTTGTTCAATTACAACAACTGAATGCTCACGGTAGACATCGTAAATGGCTTTCGTTACACTCGTTTTACCCGAGCATGAACCACCCGCAATCCCGATAACAACTGGACGCTTTTTCATTTACTTATTCTCCTTTCGCATCATATCAAGTTTTGAAACTGGACGATCTACTTTAAATTTCACAATTTGTAATGGGTGACGCGCGACATCTAACTCTTCGCCTTCTTCATCCCAAAGTTGTCCGACAGTTAGCTCAAATGTTTCCATGCTTGGACCGAAAAATTCAATTGTATCTCCCGGCTTAAAGTAGTTACGTTGCTCTAATGTGACCATTTGTGTTTCCGCATCGTAATCCAATACAAGACCTGCGAAGTCCCATTTCATTTTATGTGAATGGAAACCAAACATTTGTTGCTTGTAGCTAGGTTCGCCTTCAAAGAATGATGAAGCGGTAGCACGGTTTGCACATCGGGCTAATTCTTCCATCCATTCTTTTTTAATCTTGAAGTTTTCAGGGTCAGCACAGTAAGCATCAATTACTTTACGGTACACAGAAATAACCGTTGCTACGTAGTGAATTGATTTCATACGCCCTTCTACTTTTAATGAATCAATGCCTAGCTCGATCATATGTGGAATCGATTCAATTAATTTTAAATCTTTCGGGCTCATTGCGAACGGTGCTTCACCTTCATTAAACAACGCCACTTCTTCCCCGTCATTGTTTTCATATAAATCATAGTCCCAACGACAAGATTGGCAGCAGCCACCACGGTTAGAATCACGTGCTGTCATATGGTTTGATAAGGTACAACGACCTGAGTACGCAATACACATCGCACCGTGTACGAATGCCTCAATTTCGACATCCACTTCTTCTTTCATTTTGAGCATTTCTTCTCCGCCAACTTCACGGGCAAGGACGACACGCTCTAACCCTTCATCTTTCCAATACTTTACAGCTTTCCAATTCGACAATGATTGCTGTGTTGAAAGGTGAATTTCTAGTTTTGGTGCGACTTTTTTACATGTTTCGATAATTAAAGGGTCCGCTACGATAATTCCTTTTACACCAGCCCCTTGAATTCCTTGTAAGTACTCTTCAAGACCGGCCATATTTTCATTGTGCGCAAAAATATTCGTCGTTACATAAATAACCGCACCATATTTTTCGGCGAATTCAACGCCTTCTTTCATTTCTTCAATCGTGAAGTTACCTGCATTTGAACGTAAACCGAATTCTTGTCCACCAATAAATACAGCATCTGCTCCATAATGCACTGCTACTTTTAATTTTTCTAAGCTTCCCGCTGGTGCTAAAAGCTCAGGTTTTTTCGTGATGACTGTTTTACCGTCCACTGTTGCACGGATTTTTTCGTTTTGAATTAATTGAAGCATCTGTTACGCTCCCCTTCCTAGTATACTGTCTCTTTGTAAATGAATCCTGTGTCCAGTGGGCGTAAAGCTGGCTGAATGGCCTCGATTTGCTCAAATAACTCAGATTTAATGTCCTCGTATGCATCTTCACCTTGGTCAAAGTAAGCATCAATTGCTTGACGATATAAATTCGTTACCGTTACGACATAGTCAAATGTTTGAAGTACCCCATCGATTTGCAATGAATCAATACCTGCCTCGAATAGTTCATTTAATTCCTCGATAATGCACATATCATTTGGTGAGAAGATGTGTGTCCCGTTGAGATCTTCATAAATTGGGTATTTATTTTTACGCTCTTTATCATGTAGAAACATATTTTTTTGGTCTTTACGGTTTTCAATTTCCATTGCTTCGTCGCGGTATAAGAAATAATTTCCAAGCAACGAACGCTTCGATTGGAACATACATGTCATACCGTGCACTTGCACTTGAATTTCATTCGCTGTATTTTCTTTAATTTCAATAACTTCTTCTACTGAAAGCTCACGCGCTAAAACGGCACGCTTACTGCCACGCTCGCCCCAATAATTTACTTGGAACCAGTTTGTCGCTATCGTTTCAGGGCTCCAATGTAGGGGGATTGTAATCCCTTGCTCACGAGCCGACATCACAACTGCTGGATCACCGAATAATAATGCGTCCACGCCAATTCGTTGCATTTCTAATACATACGCATCTAATGCATCGATACGGTCATTATGGAAAATCGCGTTCACTGCGACATATACTTTTTTACCTGCAGCATGAATGATTGCTGTTGCTTCTTGGACTTGAGCTACCGTAAAGTCTCCAGCTAAACGTAGGCCAAATTTTTGTTCACCTATAACAAATGCATCCGCACCTGCTTGTAGTAATGCTTTTATATGTTCCACCGATTGTGGCGTTACTAATAATTCTGGTTTTTTCACCTTTCGTCACCTCTTCAAACAAATTAACAATCCATCGCCAACTGGGAAAAATGCGCTCGTATAATCAGGATGCGTCATAATCCAGTCCGAAAACGTTTTTAAGTTACGGATCATTGTTCTTTTTCTTCTCGGTACTTCTTTAATATCTAAGTCTGAAAGTCCGTGCATATACATATTATCGATATATAATACGCCACCCGATGGTACGAGCGGTGAATATTTTTCGAAAAACTTTAAGTACTGGCCTTTCGCGGCATCAATAAAAACGGCATCAAAAGTAGATTGAATCCCTTCAAGTTCTACCTCTAACGCATCGCCCTCAATTACCTGTATGCGATTTGCTTCTGTTGATCTCGCAATAAACGCTTTCGCATGTTGAACACGCGCCTCATCTCGCTCTATCGTAACGATCTGACATTCTGGCAATGCTTGTGCCATACGTATTGCGGAATAACCGATTGCTGTTCCGATTTCTAATATGCTCTTCGGCTTTTGAATACGCAATAACTGATTCAGTGATTCAATACCAGCTAATTGCATAATTGGCACATGATTTTCCTGTGCAAATTGCTCCATCTCCAGCAGTAATTCATCACGATCCGAAATGAAAGAGGCAATATACGTATCTGATAATTCCATTCGTCAAACCCCTTTTAGCTGTTTGTAGGTACTTCTTTTTTTATAAATTACTTGTGCAGCACACTATGTTGCATTATATCAATTATGCCTCGGCGTAATTGTGTACAGATTTTTTTCGAGCTCACTCAAAAAACTCCCCTTAAAAATCTGTGACATCCGCCGGGGCATTAACTTTATTCAGCCCGGGTTTGAACCCCCGCTGAATAAAATTGCGTATTTAGCATTCATCCCCCACTTATAGAAGTAGGGGACTTCTGCTGAAACAAGTTATAAGAAAAAAGACGAAACGTAAATGTTTGCGCCTACAAAAAATTATATATATGGACAAAAAATCACAACTTATAATAGCATGAAAAGAAAAGGAATGCGAATAATCTTTACTAATTCCATTTTTTAACGGAAAAGCAAAGCATTCGATTCCTTAACTGGTTTCAGTATTCATCTCCTCCCTCTATAAGTTATGAGATGAATCCGAGTTTCAAGTTACTATTCAGTTGTACCAAAAAACCGCTGTAATTGTGGAACCCTGGCTAAGAATGCCGCGTCCTGCGGCAACACCTGAGTGACCAACACCCTGTTGGCCCAAAGCCACCGGCGGATGTCACGGAATCGGAAAGGAGTTCTTTGTTCAAGCACAAAGCCGATTCCGGACGCAATTATGCCAAGGCATAATTGATTTAATTTACTTTAAATATTTTTCAATATTAGCTAAATGCTCATCATATGATTTGGCAAAGTGATTTGTACCTTCTTTATCTGCCAAGAAGTATAAATAATCAGTTTGTGATGGATTCAACGTTGCCTCGATCGATGACTTTCCTGCACCTGCAATTGGTCCAGGTGGTAACCCTACGTTTTTATACGTATTATAAGCATTTTCAACTTCTAAATCTTCATACAATACACGATCTTTGTGAGAACCAAGTGCGTATAGTACAGTTGGGTCCGTTTGCAGCATCATATCAATGTCCATACGGTTGTAGAAAACACTCGCGATTGTTTCACGGTCGGTTTTTGCTGTTGCTTCCTCTTCTAATAATGAAGCAAATGTGAGCAACTCATGGACTGTCATCTCTTTTTCAATAAGTACCGTTTCGAATTCAGAAACGACTGAATCCATCGTACTTAACATCTTATTAATGATGTCGTCTAAGCTTGGATTTTCTTCAAAGAAAGAATACGTCGCTGGATATAAATACCCCTCCAGTGCAAAGCGGACGTTATCACCTAAAATCGCTTCCGTTAATAACTCTGGATACTCGACCATTAGTTGTTTAATATACGCTTCATCAGCAACCTTTTTCATAAAATCAGCTGCTTTATGTTGTGTATTTTTTTCGACAATTTTCGCAATTTGGTCTAATGTTAAGCCTTCTGGTATGGTCATTGTAAATGTTGGTTCCCGGTAAACTTTCCCTGTTTTTAAGCTTTCAATAATTTCGTCCAGCGTCATGGACTGTGTTAATGAATAATTACCAGCCTGGAATTCAGATTCATTTTTAAATTTTGCATAATATTTAAAAATACGCGCGTCTTGTACGATTTTATTCTCTTCTAAAATCTTTGAAATTAACGTAATCCCAGATCCCATCGGAATTTCAATTTCGATTTTTCTATCCGATTCAGGATTTACTGGCTTTAACGCGGAAGATATGTAGCTATAGGCTGAATAGCCACCAATTGCAAATAGAATGAGAGCAATAAGCGCGATAACGAATACAATTTTTCGTACGATTTTAATTTCTCCCTTTCTATCTTTCATTTTTTTAAACATTTCTTGCTTTTGTTCATCATTTATCACGGGTGTCCCCCCTTATTCTCTTACATATGATACAAAAAATTTCTACTTGATACAATCAAACAGGCGAAACTAATACAATTTTCTAGTTTTCGCGACATAATTTCAGACGTAATTTAACTTATTTGGTTCATTTTAATTGGTATTCCCCGAAGAAATATGCTTATTTATATAAGGTAGAAAAGGGGTTTCCCTCCATAGGTGTAAGTTTCCTATACTGTTTTCTAATTAAGTCTGGGCTTGTTAGGCTGGCTAAGCACATGAATCACAGCTTTGTTGTCACAAATCTATACGACTCATCTTTGTGCTTTGTCCAAGGCCGGGCCGCCACGACGTTGGTCACTCAGGCGTTCCCACACGTCGTGGCGGTTTTAGCCTAAGTTCCTCTTATAAAGTATGGCCTACTAGAGCTTTCTAGATTTATTACGCCGCTACCGTGGGAGGAGGCGGATTCTTATTTATATTTCCATTCCGCGGACTTACATTTTACGTAATTCACTGAAACTTGCGGATGAATTCCATTGCAATATTAAGTAGAATTTCTATATTTAAATTATATTATTATCACATTGAAAAGGTCCTAAACAATGGATTAATTGTTTAGGACCTCTTCTATTATTCAATTTGCTCGTTTACAAAATTATTATTGTTGTGCTAATGACGCCAATACTTCTTCTACCATTGCCCATTCTTCATCGGTTTCAATTGGTAGTAAGTCTGCTACTTCACCATTTTCACCCGCAATAAAGGCAGAGGCAAACACTTCATCTAAATTTGGCACTTCATCTTCTACAACCGCATAAAATAAATAGTCTTTATTGTTGCGTTCAAAACGGTGTAAAATTTGGCACATGATTTCTTCATCTTGATCATTTGTAATTGTAAAGAAATTCGTTTGATCTGCACCAAACTCGCTAATTAACGTATTCATCACTTCTTCAACCATTGCCCATTCTTCATCAGTTTCAAGGTCTGCAAAGCCTGCCATTTCGCCATTTTCATCTAATTCAAAACGCAATGCAGATACACCTGAATCTTCATCGCCCACTAATGAAAATAACACGTATGAATGATCATCTGAGTCAAATGTAAAGACAACGCGACATTGCTGTTCTTGGCCATCTTCTGTTTGTAATACAAAAATTTGTTCTTCCATCGTTGATTTCCTCCTAAATAGCAAAACAGAGTCGGCAGTCGCCTCCTCTGTTTTAGCAAGACTTCCCTTATACTAAAAGTATAGGATGTTGTCCATTGTTATGTGGATTCGCTTAAAAGATCCACTCATGTCAAAATTATTCTTCGCCTAGCTCGTCTTCAATCGCATTTAAAACGCTCTCGATTAAATCCCATTCAGCTTCTGTTTCGATTGGCTCTAACTCGCCATCTTCACCGTTTTCAGCAGGAACAAATGATGATGCGAAAATTTCTACTGCACCTTCTGCATCTTCTTCAGCACCTACTAATGAATATAATACATACGATTTACCGAACTCTTCTGAATCGAATGTGTGTAAAATTTCACAAAGTTGTTCGTTACCGTTTTCGTCTACTACTGTAATTTGATGTTGTTGTTCTGACATTAAAAGTCACCTCTTCATAATATTAAGGCCAAGCCTTGTTCCGTTTGCTATTTTTCCAGCAAACTTAGTTTTTGCTGTCGAGATATCCTTGTAGAATCATGACAGCCGCCATTTTATCAATGACTTGTTTGCGTTTTTTTCGGCTTACGTCTGCTTCAATTAACATACGTTCTGCCGCCATTGTTGTTAAGCGTTCATCCCAAAGCTTTACAGGGAAACCGAAAGTCTCTTCTAATAACCGTTTATAGGCCTCAGATGCTTCTCCACGTGGCCCCACTGTATTATTCATGTTCTTTGGAAAACCTACAACAAATTCCGTTACACTATGCTCATTGACAAGCTCTTTAATACGAGGAATGCCAAATTCGCCGACTGCTTCATTAATTTTAATTGTTTCAATGCCTTGCGCAGTCCAGCCAAACGCATCACTAATTGCAACGCCGACTGTTTTAGAGCCGACGTCTAAACCCATAATTCTCATTTGTCCGCCTCGGTATTCTTTCTAATGTAAAATTTTACGAGCTCTTCTAAAATTTCATCTCGTTCAAGCTTGCGGATTAAATTGCGTGCGTCCTGGTGGCGAGGGATGTATGCCGGGTCACCAGATAATAAATAACCTACAATTTGGTTTGTTGGGTTGTAGCCTTTTTCCTCTAATGACGAATACACCTTCAACATCACTTGCTTCACTTCTTGTTCCATTGACTCTTCAGGAAAACTAAATTTCATCGTTTGATCGAATGAACTCAAGACCAGCACCTCGCTTTCAGCAATAGAGAGATGGAATATAGAACCATCTCCATTTTTTCTATTATATCCTATTCATCCATGCACTTCAAATATGCTTATTTACTTTTACCATAAACTATATTTTGTTTACGTGCTAGTCATAAATTAGAATGATTTTACAAGGTCATAGACAGCTGTTAATGCGTCGTCTAATTTCGTTGCATCTTTCGCACCAGCCATCGCCATATCTGGACGGCCGCCACCTTTACCGTCACATGCTTCAGCAACCATTTTCACGATATTTCCTGCATGGTGTTGTCCACCTACAATATCTTTTGTCACACCTGCACAAAGCATAACTTTATCATCTGCCACTGCACCAAGGACAATAATAGCTGCATCCATTTTTTCTTTTAAATCATCCATCATTTGACGCAATTGGTTATTATCCTTTGCATCGACGCGTGTTGCTAATACCGTAACATCCCCAATTTTTTGAGCTGCATCAATCACTGCACCCGCTTGCGCATTAGCCATTTTTTGAGATAATGACTCATTTTCACGTTGCAATTCTTTGTAATCCGCTTGTAAAGATGAGACACGTGTTGCGACATCTTTTGGATTTGCTTTTAATAAAGCCGCCGCTTCATTTAAAATCGCTTCTTCTTCTTTAACTGCAAAGTAAGCCGCTTTCCCAGTTACTGCTTCAATACGGCGTGTACCTGCTCCAATACCGCCTTCTGAAACGATTTTGAAGAAACCAATTTCAGATGAACGTTGAACGTGAAGACCACCACAAAGTTCGATTGAATAATCCGATACTGCTACCACACGTACAACATCGCCGTATTTCTCACCGAATAATGCCATTGCGCCCATTGCTTTTGCTTCGTCAATCGCCATTTCTTGAACAACTACTTCGATATCTTCCCAAATCTTTTCGTTCACTGCACGCTCTACTTGAGCTAATTCTTCTTTCGTAGCTTGACCGAAATGTGAGAAGTCAAAACGTAGACGATCTGGACCTACATAAGAACCCGCTTGCGCAACGTGGTCACCTAATACATCTTTTAATGCGCGGTGCATTAAGTGTGTTGCTGTATGGTTTTTCAAAATTAATGTACGTTTTTCACGATCAACATTCGCTGTCATTGTATCCCCAACGTTCATTTCACCTGATTCGATAAATACTGTATGCAAAGGTTGGCCATTTGGCGCTTTTTGAACATCTTTTACAAGTGCTTTAAAGCTGTCAGATTCAATCACACCTGTATCAGCAATTTGTCCACCCATTTCAGTGTAGAATGGTGTTTCAGAAAGGATAATTAACGCCTCTTGTCCTTCTGTCGCTACTTGTGCTTCTTGACCATCCACAACGATAGCTGCAATTGTTCCTGTTGTTTCAAGCACATTGTATACATACGTTGACTCTTGCTTTAAGTTGGCTAATACTTCATTTTGCACTTGCATTGAATCGACATCTGCACGGGCATTACGAGCACGGTTACGTTGTTCTTCCATCGCCGTTTCGAAACCTTTATGATCAACTGTCATACCTACTTCTTCCGCGTATTCTTCTGTTAATTCGATTGGGAAACCGAATGTATCATATAAACGGAACGCATCAGCACCTGGAATGATTGCTTCCCCTTTTGCTTTTTGGCTTTCTACAACATCGTTGAAAATTGCTAAACCGCCATCCAATGTTTCATGGAATCGAACTTCTTCATTTTTAATAACACGTTGAATGAACGCTTCTTTTTCTTTTACTTGTGGATAGAAATCTTCCATAATTCCGCCAACTGTTGGAACTAATTCAAACATGAACGGTTTTTCGATGCCAATTTGTTTCGCATAGCGCACTGCACGACGTAATAAGCGACGTAATACGTATCCACGACCTTCATTTGACGGTAATGCACCATCACCAATGGCAAAGGCAACTGTACGAATATGGTCAGCAATTACTTTGAACGGTGTATTAATATCTTCAGATGATCCAAAGATTTCTTTTAAATCAACTTCATTTGGACGCTTATAGCTGCGGTTCGCAAATTGTTCTACTTTTTCAATGATTGGCATGAAAAGGTCTGTATCAAAGTTCGTTGGTACGTTTTGAATTACTGAAACGATACGTTCAAGCCCCATACCTGTATCAATATTTTGCTTTGGTAGTGGCGTATATGTGCCATCTGGATTGTGGTTAAATTGTGAGAACACAAGGTTCCAAATTTCTAAGTAACGCTCATTTTCGCCACCTGGATACATTTCATCCTCAGGCGCACCAAAGCCGTATACTTCTCCACGGTCATAGAAAATTTCTGAGTTTGGACCAGATGGACCTTCTCCGATATCCCAGAAATTACCTTCTAAACGAATTAAGCGTTCCTTTGGAATACCAATTTCGTCATGCCAAACATCGTACGCTTCTTGGTCCTCTGGATGGATTGTAATAGATAATTTCTCTGCTTCAAAGCCCATCCACTTTGCATCAGTTAGAAACTCCCATGCATAATGAATTGCTTCTTTTTTGAAATAATCACCGATTGAAAAGTTCCCTAACATTTCAAAGAACGTATGGTGACGCGCTGTTTTCCCAACGTTTTCAATATCGTTTGTACGAATTGATTTTTGCGCATTTGTAATACGTGGATTATCCGGAATTATACGTCCGTCAAAATAAGGCTTTAATGTCGCAACGCCTGAGTTAATCCATAATAAAGATGGATCGTTAATTGGCACAAGTGGTGCAGATGGTTCATGGTGATGTCCTTTTTCTTTAAAAAACTCTAAAAATAGACGACGAATTTCTGTTGCTGTCATTGTTTTTGTTGTCATACTGTATTTCCTCCTAATAATTATGAATGAAAAATGATGATGTAAACACAAAAAAGCCCTCATCCCTAGTAAAGGGACGAAGACTATTATCTCGCGGTACCACCCTAATTTATAATGACATAAAGTCACTATATCTCAAGTGCTAGTAACGTTAGCAAACGGCAGGGATTAGTTGCACTCTGGAGTAGCTTTCTGAATTACGTCGAGGAGATTTTTTCAGCCTTGAAATCTCTTTCTATACACGTTTGTAAAACATACTTTTTCCATCATCGTGTTCATTGTATTCTACTTTTTATTATAAAAAAATGAATTCAAACTGTCAAATGGAATGTAAATCAATTACGCCTCGGCTAACTCTTTTCCAGGGGAATGGTCCAACACGAGTTTGTTACAAAGCGTTATCACAAGAAGAGACGGGTTTAGCCTTTGGTTCCTTCCTTTAGCCTGAGTTCCCCTATTCAGTGAGGATTTGAACCCTCTCACTGAATCAAGTTAATAATTAAATCGATTGCGCGTCAAAATAACTAGGAAGATAGCTGGCACGGTGAAAATGACCATCCCTAAAAATGCAAGACCTGGTTCTATTTCATAAAGTGCACCACCGAGTAGTGTTAGTAAGGCTGCACTTAAACTCATCGCAAATGCCGAATAAATTCCTTGTGCATTCGGAATTTGCTCTTTCGGTAAGTTTTGCGTAATGTAGCGAATAAATGCATAATGCGCCACCCCAAACGACAGAGCATGAAGCGCTTGTGAAACAATAAATACAGGGATGCTCGGAAATAAATAGATAGTAATCCAGCGCACACTAGCACCTACTGCAGCTAAAATTAATAACGATGACGGGCGCCAGCTTGATAAAAACGTATCCGCCTTTAAGAAATAAATAATTTCAAATACTACCGCGACATTTAAAATAAGGCCAATGTAAAATGGGTTGACATTCAAATCTTGTATGTAAATATATCCATAGCTGTAATAAGAGGCATGTGCTCCTTGTAGTAAAATGACGACAAGTAACACAACAGCAAAGCTTTTCACTTCAAGTAAGCCTTTCATGGATAAGGACTTCGTATTTTTTTCATGCACAGGTCGCATAAGTAAAATTTTAGGTGCCGGCAGTAGCTGAATTGCTAATAACGCGATTAACCCTAAAATCATAAACCATAATATAACTTGTTCCCCGTAAGTACCGGTAAACATACTGATGACTAATACCGATAAAACATAGCCAATAGAACCAAGTGAGCGTGCTTTTCCGTAATGGACATCCCCCTGCTGCATTAATGTCGCTGCACCACTTTCAACTGCCGGCAATAACGCAGGATACATCGCACTAAATAGCATCGTCACAATAAACAAGCCTTCGAATGAGTCCATTGGTATATAAAAAATCGTTACGATCAATGACATTGTTGTAAAAAATAATAAAACTTGCTTATTGCTTAAAATTTT
This sequence comes from Solibacillus sp. R5-41, assembly GCF_002736105.1. Classification (NCBI taxonomy): domain Bacteria; kingdom Bacillati; phylum Bacillota; class Bacilli; order Caryophanales; family Caryophanaceae; genus Solibacillus; species Solibacillus sp. R5-41. Next base: position 3,020,410 of record NZ_CP024123.1, read on the forward strand.
TGATACATAAGGAAATATAAACATCGTTGACAACGCGCGTGCCACTAAGCCGAAGCTCATAATGATGCCCGCGTCTGACACAGTTAACCCTTTATCATTAACTAACCAGCCTGTCCAATATGGTAAAAATATGCCCCATGTAATAAAAAACGTAAAGAAATTTCGAGATAACCAACGTTGATTGTTCATGAAAATTTATTCCCTCCAATACATTTCGTTGAATCATATCACGTTCTTTATTACAATAATGTGAGATATCTCATATTTTATAAAGTTGGTGAGTAATTTGAAAGTTTTAACAAATAAATTACGGAAGTTTTATATTGAAAAATACCCGATTAATCAATTATTTTCAGTTGATATGACGCCATATTTGGCCGTTCACCAGTTTGAAAAAGGAGAATTCATTTTTAAGGAACGCTCCCATCCAGAGTATTTGTATTACATGGTCGAAGGGAAAGCCAAGCTATATGTAACACACAAAAATGGAAAAGTATCACTCATTGATTTCATTACATCTCCAATTTTTATGGGCGAAATTGAGCTTATAGATGGCGAAAGAGTTTCAAAAGGCATCCAAACTGTCACAAAAACGATATGCCTTGCCATCCCCATTCAACAATGCAAAAAACAATTATTAACAGACGTCATTTTCCTACGTGAACTTTGCATGTTTTTAAGTGATAAGGCAATGAAAGTGACCGCCAAATATACACAAAATCAAGTGTATCCATTAGAAAACCGTCTTGCCGCCTTTATATTACTTAGTTCAGATCATGACTTTTATAAAGAAAAGCATACCGAGATTTGTGAATTTTTAGGCGTCTCGTATCGGCATTTATTATATACGCTTGCAGCATTTTGTGAAGCAGGCATCCTCGTTAAACACAATCGAGGTTATTTGATTCAAAATAAAGACAAGCTCCGCACCTTAAGTGAAGAAGTGCTATAAAGCTGATAAAATCACGAAAAGGCCATTTTGACAGAATCAAAATGGCCGCTTTATTCAATTAATCCTCCACAAAATCATAAGGAGAGACATTGTCCATTCCAATTAGCGGATGAACGTAAGGCGCTGTTTCAGTCGTTAAATGATTCAGCAATGTTTCCCCAATTTTATGCGATTGCGAAACATTTAATAAACCCAGCTGCTCGTTAGATGGCTCTCGTTGTTTTTTTTCCGCAGCTTGTTCCGGTTTCGGTTGGATTTCCTCTTTTCCTTGAACTTCGGCTTTCTGCGCGTCTTCCAATGCTATTGGATTTAAACGCATTTTTAAGCTTGTAAAACGTGTTAGGTCATCTGTTTTGGCTAAGCCGTTTGCTAAAACATCCGGCTCACCACATAAAATTAAAAAGTTTTTTGCACGTGTAATGCCTGTATAAAGCAAGTTTCGTCGTAGCATTTTCGAATAGCCGCGAACAACAGGCATAATGACTGTCTGAAATTCTGAGCCTTGTGATTTATGGATGGAGCAGCAATACGCGAGTGTAAGTTGATTCAAATCTGCACGCTGGTACGTCACTTCAATCCCATCATAAGAAACAATTAATAAATCCTGCTTTTCAATCGTTTCCTTTGCACGAATAATTGAAATGACTTCCCCCATATCGCCATTAAATACATTGCTTTCGGGTTGATTGACGAGCTGGAGCACTTTATCGCCAATTCGGTAGATCGTATCGCCAAACACGAGTTCCTTCCTTGTCCCATCATTCGGATTGACGAGCTGTTGAATTTCTTTATTGAGTGCATCAATTCCTGCGGGGCCTTTATACATCGGTGCAAGCACTTGAATATCGCGAATTGCCTGCCCTTTTGCAAGCGCACCCTTTACAACTTGTGTGACAACACCGGTTACTTGGGGAGCTGCAGCTTGAATAAACGAACGGTCCGATGTTTTCGTCGTCAGTGTATCCGGCACAATCCCTTTTTTAATTTGATGCGCAATTTCAATAATGGTCGAACCTTCTGCTTGTCGGTAAACATCCGTTAATTCAACAACCGGAACTTGCTTAGATGCAAGTAAATCCTTTAATACTTGTCCGGGACCAACAGGTGGTAATTGATCCTGATCCCCAACGAATATGATTTGAACATCCTCATGTAATGCCTTTAATAATTGATGTGCAAGCCACGTATCAACCATCGACATTTCATCAATGATGACAAGGCGACCTGTCACTTCACGTTCCGTTTCCTCGTCTTTTTCGTGTCCGTTAAATCCGAGTAATCGGTGAATCGTCATCGCTGGTAAACCAGTAGACTCAGCTAAACGTTTTGCAGCTCGTCCAGTTGGAGCCGCTAAAACAATCGGAAATGGCTCCTCCTTTTCTATATATGTTTTCGGATTCAATGAGAGTCCATGAAGTTCCGCATATGCCTCAACAAGTCCACGTACTACTGTAGTTTTACCCGTACCAGGTCCACCTGTTAATATCATGACAGCCGAGTTCATCGCCGTTTCAATCGCTTGAACTTGGGTTGGTGCATAGGTCACATTATAGCTTTCCTCCACATCGCCAATCGCTTTACGAATTTCATCGCGCGAAAAACGCTCACTCGTTTCATTTTTACTTTTTAATTCGATGATTTTACTCGCAATACCTACTTCACTAAAATACAGAGAAGGCAAATAGAGGCGGGTTTCCTCCCCGCAAATTTTCGATTCCTCTCGCATTTCAATGCACGCTTTTGAAATCGCATCATAAGGAATTTCAATACGTTGGCTTTGCTCTAGCATATTTTTAACAGCAGGCAAGACAATTTCGGCATCTAAATAAACATGCCCCTCTGACAAGGCAGCATGTGTTAAGACGTGGAAAATTGCCGCTTTTATTCGGTCTGGGTGATTGCCGGTCATACCGAGTTTCGATCCTAGCTCATCCGCACGTATAAACCCGACCCCTTCTATATCTTCAATTAAGCGATATGGGTTTTCCATTAATAAATTTATCGTTTCTTCACGGTATTTTTGATATATTTTCATGCCTAATTGTGGACCAAATCCCCACTCATTTAGACGTACCATAACACGCTCTAGCCCTAAATTTTCTTCAATTGTTTGTCGAATCAGTATCTTTTTTTCAGCTGGTAATCGCGGCACAGCGTCAAGCGCATTCGGATCCTCTAATATTTTCGTTAGGGCATTGAGTCCAAGCTTATCCACAATAGATTCCGCCGTTTTCCGCCCGATTCCTGTAAATAAATCACTTGACAAATAATGAACAATCCCTTGCTCCGTTGATGGGACTTCTTTTTCAAATGTTTCAAGTTGAAATTGCATGCCGTATTTTGGATGACTTTTCATGACACCCGTAAATCGGTATAGTTCATCCTCTGCTAATTGCGGGACATACCCAACGACGATTATTTCTTTTTCCTCATATTGTAAATTTGTTTCTTGAATTTTCACGCGGACAATGGAATACATATTTGTTGGATTATGAAAAATTGTGACGATGGGACGTCCAAGAATAAAGAGCTTATTCAGTTCAAATAAATCGAGATTTTCCGCCACTTTAACGCCCACTTCCTTGCTCATTTGTACGCTTATTTTACCATATGTAAATTGCCCTGTCTTTTACAGAATCAGAAATCCACCTTTGTTCATTCAAACGCGCGTAACAAAAGAGAATCTGGTTTTAAAACACCGCCAAACTATCTGATTTTTATAACAATTCATAAGCGGTCAATGGTATGATAGAAACAGATGTTGGAACAGAAAGGCTTGTGAACTAGATGCAATTTAGACCTTGTATTGATTTACATGAAGGAAAAGTAAAACAAATCGTAGGTAGCACGCTCGGTCATACAGATCAAGCGATCATTGAAAATTTTTCGTCTGAACAGGACTCCAGTTATTATGCGGCGTTATTTCAGCAAGACCAATTAACGGGCGGACATGTCATCATGCTTGGACCTGGTAATAAAGAAGCAGCCATCCGCGCGCTCGCTGCCTATCCATCTGGCTTACAAATTGGCGGTGGCATAACGGCGGACAATGCCAAGAAATATATTGACGCAGGAGCTTCTCACGTCATTGTCACGTCGTTTATTTTTCATGAAGGTTTACTCCATATGGACCGCTTACAGCAATTAATTAATGCCGTTGGAAAAGAGCGCATTGTCATTGATTTAAGTTGTCGTGAACGAAACGGAAAATGGTTTGTCGTAACAGATAAATGGACAAAATTTAGCGATTTTGAAGTGAATGCCGACTCAATAAAAAAGATTGAAAATTACTGTGATGAGCTATTAATACATGCGGTGGATGTAGAGGGCAAACGAAGTGGAATGCAAGAAAGTTTAGTGCATGATTTAGCGCAGTGGACAACGATTCCTACAACGTATGCTGGCGGAGTCCGTTCACTGGAGGATTTACAAAAATTCGAACAGCTATCAAACGGTAAACTTCATGTCACTATAGGAAGTGCACTATCCATTTTCGGTGGTGATTTAGCGTATGATTCAGTTGTTAAGTATTGTCAAAAATAAAATAAGTTAGCACTGTTTGAAAATACTGCAAGGACAAAAAAGCTGCTTGAAAATCGAGAAACTCTCTACTTTCAGGCAGCTATTCTTATTTTTTCTCGACTAACTGTCCATTCATCCATTCTCGAAATTCTTCTGCTGTTAACGGCTTCGAATAATAATAGCCTTGCACAATCGGCTTTTTATCCATTTTCTGAATAAATTCCAATTGCGGCTCTGTTTCGACTCCTTCAATTACAACATTTAAGTCCAACGAATAGCATAAAGTGATAATCGATTTTAAAATCGCAGCGTCCTTTATCGACTCAGGAACACCGTCGACAAACGATTTATCAATTTTTATCGTGGAAATTGGAATTTCTTTCAAGTAAGACAGCGAGGATAAGCCTGTTCCAAAATCATCCAACGCGACAGAAAACCCTTTTTTTCTAAATTTACTTACTGCTAAAATCGCACTTTGTATATCATGTATGACGCTCGTTTCCGTAATTTCTAGTTCTAGTTGATCAGGCTTAACATGATATTTCAATAAGATTAATTTCAACGTATCCGATAAGCGAGGCGATGTTATATACAAGCCAGGAATATTAATCGAAACTTGTTGAAACGGGATATTTAATTTATCCCACTGGTCAATTTGCTCACACACTTTCTCAATAATCCAATCCGTTACATCCGATATTTTTTTTGTTTCTTCTAACACCGGGATAAATATACCTGGTGATACCATGCCGAATACGGGATGGTTCCAGCGAATTAATGCCTCTAACCCGACTAAACTATCGTGATTAGGGTCAACTTTAGGCTGGTAGACAAGAAATAAGTCATCATTCTTCATCGCCGTGTAAATATCTAGGCTTAATTGATTTTCAAAATTAAATGTATGAATATCCGGATTAAATTCAATCACTTCATGTTTAAATTCCGTTATAGGTGCTTGCAATACCGCAATTGCATTTGAAAACAGCTCCTGAATCGGTTGTTTCACAGTTGATTTTGAGACCGCGCAAACCATATCAACTGTAATCGTTCGCTCATCTATTACTAGCGGATGCATAAGCACGGCACAAACTCTTTCTAACAAAACATGCAAATGCTGCGATTGCTCCATTGTTGAACTAACAATTGTAAAACGATTTGCCTCTGTTCGATACATTTTAGTACTTTCAGGCAATAGTCTGTCAATTAGCTCATAAATCGTTTTAATCATTTCATCAACGAAGTAATAGCCATAACTTGAGTTGTATTTTTCTAAATTATGAATATGTATAATTGCTACTAAATGCGTATCTTTATCACTTTTTTGATCATCGGCAAATTGTTTTTGGTTCGGTAATTGTGTTAATCCATCAAAATTTTGCAAGCGATATTCCACGTATTTATCCAGTCGGCTTGTTAAAAAAGCTAAAATAAATAAACTGCTAATACCGACAGTCACAAAAATAATTAAAAACATAATATTCATTGAATGTGGCTCTGTTCCATCGACAAGATGCAAAGCGCTTTCACCGATGACATAAAACTGTATCGCTTGCATCCCAGTATAATGCATACTCGTAATCGCGATTGCCAATAAAAGTGCTGCCACTACTTTAACAAAAATCCTATCCATGAAATTTTTTACAACTGAAAAAATATACAGAGCAGCAAATGAGGCTGCAATTGCTATTAAAATAGATACAGTAAAAATTATTGGTTTATAAACATAATATGCATCGATTTTCATTGCGGCCATTCCTAAATAATGCATGAGTGAAATACCCAGACCCATAAAAATACCCGCTACAATATATGAAAACAGCTTTTTATTTTTACTATTCGCAAAGTAAAAAGCTAGATAAGAGGCGATAATGGCCGGTACCATCGAAAGCACCGTTATACCTATATGATATTCCATATTAATCGGTAGCTCAAATGCACTCATTCCTATAAAATGCATCGACCATACCCCTAGTCCCATTGCTAATGATGCCAGTACTAGCCAAATATTTTTATGAAAAAAACCATTCCCTTGTATGCGACGATTAATAAATAATGCGGTATAGGATGCACAAAATGCAATCACAAAAGAAAGTAAAACAAGTGGGGCGGAATACTCGCCTTCAATAATGTGTATATCTGCTGATGCCGGTAGCTCAAACATAGTCCTTTACTCCTCCCCTTCCATTCATCCGTAATTATACTACCGATTATTAACAATTTACTAGTATAAACTCGATGAACAGATAAGGCATTGAGATGCACATACACAGTAAAAAAGCATGTTGATAAACAAAAATCAACATGCTTTTAGTATTATATATTTGCCATTAACCGCTTTGCAATCATTTGAAATTCTTCCGGTCCAATCCCCGGTGCAAATTCCTCTGGCAATTCATCTAACTCTGGAATTTTATAACCCTTCGGCGCACCTTGCTGCACAATGAGTGGCTCGTTCGTAATCGGATGTGTACCTTTCCAAATTTTGTTGATGTCCTCGTAATCACCTACGTAATTCCACGTGAACAGCACGTTGCCATAACCGCGATCCTCATATTTGCGCGCCTGATTGAACACTCGATTATCTAAACTTGGTATCGGCAACATCCTTGTCACATCAAGTCCTGTTGCCATTTCTATTGCCTTCGCATAAGCGATAACATGCACCCCTCCACGCACTAATAAATAGCCAATCATTTCTCGTGCGGTAGGATGATCTGTCATCTCAAAAACACGCATTTTATGTGTTCTCGCACCACACTCTAAAAAGAAATTATGCAATAAATCTAATACTAAGTTCCCACTTGAGAAAACATTCTCCCCAGTCCAAGGCTTGCCCATTGAATCAAATGGTAAGGAAGTTTGAGCGGATGCGATAAAACTCTGTGTATTACGCATATTTTTTCCATTTTGTAATGGCGTCATATTTGGAGGAGCAGTAAAAGAGGAATTTTTATTCAACAAATTGATCGTATTGGCAACAAGTTCCACATGCCCAATTTCTTCGGATGTAATACTTGCCACTAAATCATAAAATGGCTTTAATTTTTTTTTGCCACGAAAATTAAATGATTGAAACATATAGTTATTTAATGTTGACATTTCGCCAAATTTTCCACCAAGTAATTCTTGTACTGCACTCGCTGCATTGGCGTCTCCATACTCCAAAAGTGGCAGTTCGATAGGTAATTGATTTACACGATGAAACAAAAATACACCTCCTAAATTGTCATAGGTAGCATATGACAGCTGAGAGGCGCATATTCATAGGAGGTTCTAGGTTCTCGTTAATGGGTTTACCCAAACGACTTGCTCAATACGGATAAAAAATGGGACACCATATACATCTAGTGTGATGTAATCTGGACAAATAGAAGTTAAAATCCCCTGCTGAACATGGTTGCCTGTTTGCTGAACAGCGACCATTTTTCCAAGATAACTTTGTAATGCGTCTAACAAATAGTAATTCGGAAAATTTCCAGGTTGAACCAAAAAATCACTCCTTTATCAATTACGCCTCGGCTAACTTTTGTCCAGATTTTGAATAGTGTTAATTTAGGATGTTGGCCTAAGTTCGTCGCATCCATGCGACAACTGCTAACTGACCTGTATCGTGCAGGACTCCTTTCAAAATCTGTGACATCCGCCAGAGGTTTTATCTTCAAACAATGATTGAACACTCATTGTTCGAAGGTAAAGCATATTGTACTATATGCTTTAAAGAAGTGATTCGTTCAGTAAATCATCTTGATTCAACGATTATCGTCACGGGTCCATCATTAATGAGCGCGACGTCCATCATCGCTCCGAAAATACCTGTTTCTACATGTAGTCCATATGTTTTTAATTGTTCATTAAAGGCATGCCATAATTTTTCAGCAGGTTCTGGTCTTGCTGCTTCAACAAAGCTCGGGCGTTTTCCTTTGCGTATGTCAGCATATAACGTAAATTGCGATACAGATAAAATTTCACCGTCAACTTCTAAAATCGAACGATTCATTTTTCCTGCTTCATCTTCCCAAATACGTAAATCGGCAATTTTCTTCGCCACGTAGGCAACATCTTCTTCTGTATCAGTATGCGTAATTCCCACAAGTAAAACATAGCCTTTACGAATAGCACCGGTTACCGTACCGTCTACTGTAACAGATGCTTCTTTTGAACGTTGTAATACGACTCTCATCTTCAAAAACCTTCCCTCTAATCAATTACGCCTCGACGTAATTGCGTCCAGATTTTTTTCGAGCTTAGGGCCACAGGACGTGGGTCAGTCAGCCGTTGTCACACGATGTGACGTCTTTAGGCTGACTTCCTCCTTAAAACTCCTATAAAAATCTGTGACATCCGCCGGGGCATTAACTTGATTCAGCTGGGGTTTGAACCCCCACTGAATAAATTGGATAGTTGTCTATTCATCTCTCACATATTGAAATGGAGGACTTCAGCTGAAGCAAGTTAATTAATGACGCGTTGTACCGAATAAATATCCGGTAATTGCTTAATTTTTTCCACTACTTTATGAAGTCCTGATATATTGGAAATCGCAATCGTTAAATGAATTGTTGCAATTTTATCTCGATCAGCACGTCCTGTTACAGCTAAAATATTCGTTTTAGCTTCACTTACCGCTTGCATGACATCATTTAAAACACCAGGACGGTCAAATGCCGAAATTTCAATATCAACTGGATACTCTTTTCGTGTATGTGTCACTTCATTTTCCCATTCAACTTCAATTAGGCGCTCCACTGTACCACCCTCTTGAATGTTTGGACAGTCTGCTCGGTGTACTGAAACACCACGCCCTTTTGTAATAAAACCAACGATTTCGTCGCCCGGAACAGGTGTACAGCAGCGCGAAAGGCGAATGAGTAAATTTTCGATTCCTTTTACAATTACGCCCGATTCTGTACGTTTTTTAGGTGCAGGGTTGTTCATACTCTTTACGATTTTTTCAAGCGCTTCTTCCTGCTCACGTTCCTTACGCATCTTTTCAGCTAAGCGATTGACGATTTGCTGAGCGGTAATGCCACCTACTCCAACTGCTGCATACAAGTCATCCTCATGGGTATAGTTGAATTTTTCAATGACACGTTTAATGTTTTCATTCGTCAATACTTCCTTCGCATCAAATTCCTGCGCTTTAATTTCTTTTTCAACCATTTCTTTCCCTTTAACGACACTTTCTTCACGCACATGCTTTTTAAAGAATTGTTTAATTTTATTTTTTGCTTGAGAACTTTGTGCAATTTTAATCCAGTCTCTGCTCGGACCGAATGATTGCTTCGATGTGAGTACTTCAATAATGTCGCCCGTTTTCAGTGGCGTATCAAGTGGTACCATCTTCCCATTTACTTTTGCACCAATTGTTTTATTCCCTACTTCTGAATGGACGCGGTAAGCAAAATCTATCGGCACAGAGCCTGCTGGTAGCTCGATTACATCCCCTTTTGGTGAAAATACATACACCATGTCCGAAAATAAATCGAATTTTAACGATTCCATAAATTCTGCGGCGTTCGATGATTCATTTTGGAATTCTAAAATTTCACGGAACCATGTTAACTTTTGGTCAATATTTTCAGCCTTTTCAACAGTTTTACCTTCTTTGTATGCCCAGTGTGCTGCGATACCGAATTCTGCAATTTTATGCATTTCCTTCGTACGAATCTGCACTTCAAGTGGATCACCATATGGACCAATGACAGTTGTATGAAGCGATTGATATAAATTTTGCTTTGGCATCGCAATATAATCTTTAAAGCGGCCAGGCATCGGTTTCCATAATGTATGAATAATTCCGATTACAGCATAACAATCTTTAATGCTATCCACTAATATGCGAACGGCAAATAAATCATATATTTCATTGAACTGCTTTTTTTGCAACGTCATTTTTCGGTAAATGCTATTTAAATGCTTTGGTCTGCCGTAAACGTCGGCTTCAATTTCTACTTCTTTCAGCTGTGAATTAATTTCATCCATTACATTATCTAAATAGGCTTCACGCTCATCACGCTTTTTCTTCATTAAGCTGACAATGCGGTAATATTGTTGCGGATTTAAATAACGTAATGCTGTATCTTCCAGCTCCCATTTTACTTTTGAAATCCCTAAACGATGGGCAAGCGGCGCGAAAATTTCGAGTGTTTCCTGTGAAATACGGCGTTGTTTTTCGGCTGGTAAATGCTTCAGCGTTCGCATATTGTGCATACGGTCTGCTAATTTAATTAAAATCACACGGATGTCCTGCGCCATTGCTACAAACATTTTCCGGTGATTTTCAGCCTGTTGTTCTTCTTTCGACAAATACTTAATTTTTCCAAGCTTCGTTACGCCATCGACAAGTTTCGCCACTTCTTCACTAAATGCATTCACTAAATCCGCGCGCGTCACATCCGTATCCTCAACAACATCATGTAAAAAACCTGCTGCTACAGTTTCCGGATCCATTTGAAGCTCAGCTAAAATTCCCGCTACTTGAACAGGATGTATAATATAAGGTTCCCCAGAGCTCCGGAACTGTTCTTTATGTGCTTCTTTCGCCACCTCGTACGCTTTTACGACAAAGGCAACATGTTCATCATTCATATAGGATTTGGCGAGCTCGAAAACATCTTCGGGCGCCAATATTTGTTCTTTCGCCATTTTTTGTCCACCTTGTTCCATTTATTTTCACATTTGATATAAATTCAATTGTATAAAAAATAGGGAGGGTATGTAAAGGTAGTAGGTCATTTAGTTTTGTAGAAACGTTAAATATGTGAATAATTAAAGTTTTAAGGACATAAAGTACGCTCCGCGAGACACGTTGATGGGCATTTTTATCTAGCAAAAACCCCGTTTCAAGCTTTTGCCGAAACGGGGTTTAGAAATTAATATTGAATTAATGTTTTGATTGGGTATTTTGCAATTTTTTGGCGGCCATTTAACTCTTCAAGCTCAATTAAAAACGCACAGCCAACAACAACTCCACCTAATTGCTCAATAAGTCGAATCGTTGCTTCTACTGTACCACCAGTAGCTAATAAATCATCACAAATCAATACTTTTTGACCTGGTTTTACAGCATCATGATGCATTGTTAATATATCTGTACCATATTCTAAACCATATTCTGCCGAAATCACTTCACGCGGTAATTTCCCAGGTTTACGAACCGGTGCAAATCCGATTTCAAGCGCATAGGCAACCGGACAGCCGATGATAAAACCGCGCGCCTCTGGACCTACAATAATTTCAGCGCCTACTTCTTTCGCATATTCAACAATTTGATCTGTTGCATATTTGTATGCTGGACCGTTATCCATAATCGTTGTAATATCCTTGAAGCTAATACCTTCTTTCGGCCAGTTTTCCACCGTTGTCACAAATTGTTTTAAATCCATTCTTTATGTCCTCCTCAAGAACTCAGCCGTTCATCAAACCATTGTTTTAACTCTTTATACGTGGCATATAATAGCTTTTGCTCTAATTCTATTTGTTGTGATCGTATTTTATAGGTCGATGCTTCTGATAATGCCATTTTTGGTGCATTTTCATTCACAGTCGTCAGACCATTCTCTATTGTAACAAATCCTAGTTCAAAAAACACTTTTGTCATAAATTTAATTACATCGACATTCAGTCCGATATGCTGTGATAATGGCTGAATATGAGCTTTCAAGTCGAATGACGGGCGTTTTTTAAGAAATGCATAATACCATTTAAAATGATCTCGCGTTGGCATTCCATTAAAATATTGAGAGTCCGCTGTATATAAATGCACATAAATTCGTTCCACTGCAATGGTTTTCAATAGCTTTTCTAAAACTGTTGTCTGACTCGGTAAATCAAGCAAGACGATATTTGACGTCAGTTCATGCAAGACACTTTCTTCCGTAATCCATACAATCGGCTTCGGAATTAACTGTTCAAAATGTGCTTTCGTTTGTTCTGAAAAGGCAATGAAGTCTGTTGTTTCAAGTGGTATTTTTGCTAACCAATTCGCCGTTTGACTTTTGCCACGTATATCAAATAATTGCCATTGGTTTACTTGAACATCTTGAATCATGAATTGCGGCTTTTTATTGCCTTGCCACTCATTGATTTGTAAATCGCCGACTAACGAAATCGGGATGCCATACGAAATTTCATCATGTAAATGACCTTTTCCAAAGCCAATGCTATCCAGGGTCCCGTAAGCATCCTCTAATTCCATTTTCAAATGATTTTCAGCAGAGCCAATTTTGCGCATCGATTTCACCTTCACATCACGGATTGCAAAGAGTGGTTTTGTAAATTCTGTCCCAAACGGAGCCAGTTTACGAATATCTTCAATCGCCTCTACTGTAATTTCACTCAGTTCAATCGGCAAATCGATTTGTAAAGTTTGAACAAGCTTCTCTTCCGTTAATACGAGCTTAGCTTGTGCATTTAAACGCTTTCTTAGTTCATCCACTTTTTCCATTGGAAGCTTCATCCCTGCTGCCATTGGATGTCCACCAAAATGCGGTAAAATTTCACGGTTTTTCGCTAACTCATTAAACAAATGGAAGCCTTCGATACTTCGTGCAGAGCCTTTTGCCATTCCTTTTTCTCGGTCAATCGATAAAACGATAGTAGGACGATAATATTTTTCAACTAATCGCGATGCTACAATGCCTACAACACCTGGATTCCATCCTTCTTGAGCAACAACTAATACAAGACTATCTTTAATCGTCGGATTCGTTTCAATCATCGCAATCGCTTGCTCTGTCAGCTCTTCTACAATTTTTTTTCGCTCTGTATTTTTATCATTCAGCTGCTTGGCCAGCTGATTCGCTTGCTCTCGCGCTTCACTCATTAAAAATTGAACGCCTGGTGATGCATCGCCTAAACGACCAATTGCATTTAACCTAGGGCCAAAATAAAAGCCAACTGTTTCTTCATTAATTTCTTTTTGCACAGTACTACTTACTTCACAAAGTGCCGGTACCCAAGGATTAGGTGATTGACGTAATGCCTTTAATCCACGTTGAACTAAATAACGATTTTCCCCGACAAGAGGTACCAAGTCAGCTATCGTTCCAATTGCAACATACTCAAATAAATGGTCAGGTAGCTCACCATATAAAGCGTGCGCTAATTTAAAGGCTACACCAACACCAGCAAGCTCACCAAATGGATAATGCCCCGCTGGTATGCGCGGATGCACAATGACATCAGCTATTGGCAATTCATCTCCCGGCTCATGGTGATCCGTGACGATGACATCCATCCCTAGCTCTTTTGCGAGACGAATCGGTTCAATACCACTTATACCATTATCGACTGTTATAATAAGTTGTACGCCTTTTTCGTGTGCTTCACGAAACAACTCTTCATGCGGTCCATAGCCGTGAATAAAACGATTTGGAATGATAAAATCCACATCCGCTCCTAAATCGAGCAGTACATTGAGTAAAACCGTTGTACTTGTAACACCATATAGTGATAGGTAAGTTTTTGATATAATCGCCAACTTTTCCCCCACTTCACACCGTGCATGAGACTTTCACCTCACACGGCGTTCCATCGAAAAGAATCAATCCTCCCGACTAGAGCCTGTCCCTCCACCGCTTATTATGGCAGCTTCAAAGGTACTGTGACTCCACTCTCACGGTTAGTAAATCAGTTTTAATTGGTCGCCCATTTATATACTGAACTGCTTCACAGATAGGTTACTATCTCCACATCAACCGCTTTCCACGTTCCGATTTCCTTATCCTTGCATAGATCCTTAGGTTTCTCCTATAGTCCTGTATGCTGGAACTTGCCTGTAACAAGTTATGGGCTTTCATAACAGCGTATTTTTACTCCCCCACACATACAATGGCATCTGCCACCTGTTGCATTTCTACAACATTTACGTCTAGACCTGTACTTCCAGAGATTCGTCAGTGCCTTCATAGCACATTCTAACCATAGATATTTTATGGACTCCCGGCATATAGGACACACCATCTACCGCTAGACAGCTTTCGTTTTTTACAGTGTGAAAGGTTTGTTCACTTTGTAAAATGACGGTATCTCTCTGCCGACTTCACCGAGCTTCATACTTCGCTAGTTAACCTTAGTAAAAGCATGTCGGAGTATTAGAGTAGGCGTTTCAGGGCGTTCCTCCATCATTCCACCTATCAAGAAATCAGTTCTCCTAGGGAAAATCAATTACGCCTTAGCTTAATTGATTTTGGAGCCTTATCTTTATTCAGTAAGCGTTTTAGACGTCTAATCAATTACGCCTCGGCGTAATTGCGTCCAGATTTTTTTCGAGCTCGCTCGAAAAGCTCCCCTGAAAAATCTGTGACATCCGCAGGGCATTAACTTGATTCAGCAGGGGTTTGAACCCACACTGAATAAATTTGCATATTTAGCATTCATCCCCTACTTTTTAAAAGTAGTGGACTTCTGCTGAAGCAAGTTGAATAAAGATAGGCGCATTCCCTAGTGTCTAAGCTTTTCACTTAGAAACGTGTCGCACCCGCATCGTAATCCCCGTACACAACGATTTTCTCACCTTCATCAAGCGCTTGCTCAATACGTGCAACCGCCTCTTCCATACCCGCCATTAAAAATGGATCATGATATTGGCTGTCATCCACAGTTAATAATTGTTGTGCTTGTTCAACAGATTCGCACCCTTTAGCTAATAAAATTTTAGAAGCAATTGTTGAAATATTTAATGCTTCACTCATTTTTTTTACAGCCTGCTCATCTGGTTCATTTACTGTCCAAACTTTTTTCGATTGAATCATTTTTTTCACTTCCTCATGCAGTTTATTATACCGAAAAGTGGGCTTGTTTTGAAAAGAATTGTGTTTCGAAGAGAAATCCCCCATTGGTTTAATAAATACTTAATAAAGGAAATAAACTAAATAGATCAGCTTATTATTTGAAAGTGAGGAGTTAGATGCTATGAAAATGCAGTGGGTTTTAGTAATCGGGCTTCTTTTTGCCATTGCTGTAGCCATTTTTGCCACGGTCAATGTAACAGAAGTACCCATCAATTATGTATTCGGTGAAACAAGATGGCCACTTGTTTTAGTCATCTTTGGTTCTGTATTCGCAGGTGTTGTCATCAGTCTTTGTTTTTCAATTTCCCGTATTTTTAGTAGCTACCAGCGAGTGAAAAGCATACAGAAAGAATTGGAAGAAGCATGCACAATCATCAAAGAAAAGAAAAACGAAATTTCGCGCTTAAAAGAAGATTTAAACAATCCTGCCTCCAACAATTTAAGCAATGGAGTAGCAGGGGATCGACAAATAAAAGTCGATTAATTTTCTCCCAACAAAAAAACTAGCAAGAAGTCAAATTTAACTTCTTGCTAGTTTGTTATTTATTATACTTGTGGCTCATCTGAACCCCATTGTTTTTTCTCTTTTTTCACAACAGCTGTACCTTTTTTGTCCATTTCACGTGATTTTAATGTGTACCACACTTGTGCTGCAATACAAATTGAAGAGTACATACCTGTTACTAAACCGATTAGTAATGCAATCGAGAAGTTTTGAATTGAAGGAGCACCTAAGAAAATAAGGGCTACAACAACAATAATTACAGTTAATACAGTATTTACAGAACGTCCCATCGTTTGACGAAGCGATTTGTTCACGATATTTGCCAGCTCTGCTTTTGTAGTGATTTTTTCATGACGGTCAATATTTTCACGGATACGGTCAAACGTTACGATCGTATCATTGATAGAATAACCTACAATCGTTAATACTGCTGCGATAAATGTAATATCCACTTCTAAACGTAAAACACTAAAAGCAACTACGATGAAGAATACATCATGTAGTAATGAAATAATCGCACCGAGTCCCATGCGCCATTCAAAGCGGATTGCGACATAAATGATAATCCCCAATGCCGCTAATAATAATGCCTTGATTGCATTTTTGGCAAGCTCTTTACCAACTGTTGCAGAAACGGTGCTTAAGCTTGGCTCATGACCATATTTTTCCGTAACTTGTGCCTTAAAATCAAGCACTTCTTTTTGAGAGAAGTCTTCTTTGTAGCGCATTACTGCCATTTTTTGTGCTTCTCCCGAAATGACAACATCGCTATTTTCGTAGCCGATTTCTTCTAAATAATCGATCACTTCTTGTTGTGATAATTCAGTATCAGCTAAAATTTCAACGCGTGTACCACTTGAGAAGTCGATTCCTAAATTCAATTTGAACACAGCTAAAATTCCAATACCTACTGCTAAGATGATCGTAGAAAGCATGTAGAATTTTTTGCGATTACCTACAAAGTCTAATTTATCGAATTTCGTCGTTAAATCAAGTGTTGTTATTCCATCTTCAACCTTATATTGCTGTGATTTTTTTATACCAAACCATGCAGGATTGTTGAAGTATCCACTGTTTACAAGTAAAGCTTGTAGCATACGAGAACCCCAAACAGCCGTTATGAATGATAGTAAAATCGAAATAATTAATGTTGTTGCGAAACCTTTTACTGAACTTGTACCATAGTAGAATAGAACACCAGCAGCCAGTAATGTTGTTAATTGTGCATCAATAATAGCAGATAACGATTGTTTAGAGCCTAGCTTAAAGGCATCCTTCACCGAATGTCCAACACGTAGCTCTTCACGAATACGCTCTGCCGTTAAAATATTCGCATCAACGGCCATACCGATACCTAATACGATCGCTGCGATACCTGGTAATGTAAGCACGGCATTAATCCCGTTAAAGACGATTAATACTAAATATGTGAATACTGATAATGTAATAATCGAAACGAAACCTGGTAGGCGGTAGTATAGTAGCATAAAGACAAAGATTATTAAAACACCGATAATCCCTGCAAATACCGTATCATTTAACGCATCCTCACCAAATTGTGCGCCGACTGATGTCGAGTAAATTTCTGTTAATTTAACTGGTAAAGAACCAGCATTTAATACAGATGCAAAGTGCTTTGTTTCTTCTACAGTGAAGTTACCAGAAATCATTACATCTGTTGTATTTAATACTTGCGTTACAGATGCTGCTGATTCATATTTTTGATCTGCAGGTGGCTTTTGTGACTCTGCTGCGTATGAGTCTACCCCTTCTTCAAAGTCTAACCATACAACTAAAAGATTGCGTCCTGGACCCATGTTCTTTACTTTTTCAGTTACTTCGGCAAATTTCGCTGCATCTTTTAATGTTAATGTAACGATTGGTTGGTTTTGCTGGTCAAACGAGCCTTTTGCGCCACCTTCTTTTAAATCCGTACCATCTAACAATAGATTGTCATCTACATCACGGAAAGATAAATTTGCCGTGCTCGATAATAGCTCACGTGCTGAAGCTTGGTCTTCTAAACCAGCAAGCTGAACACGAATGCGATTTTCCCCTTCAATATCAATACTTGGCTCACTTACACCAAATGCATTAATACGTTTATCTAAAGCAGAAGTAGTGTCCGCTAAAACGGCTTGAGTTATTTTTTGTCCATCCACAAGTGATTCCACTTCATAAAGAACTTCGAATCCCCCTTGTAAATCGAGACCGAGCTTAACGTCATTTAAAACTTTTTCTACCGTTGTGCCCATTCCAGTAAATAGCAAGGCTACGACTAGAACAAACGTAATAATACGGTTTGCTAATTTCATTTAAAAATCCTCCTCATTTTCGTGCACATTCATGCACGATGGAAAAGCAAATGCACCTTCCAAAACTATGTACCTATAATATCAAATATATTTCTTTGCTTTTTGAAAAAGAAAATTCCAAAACTTCAAAAAGCATAACACTATCATTATGAAACAGGATGTGTTACCTGTCAAATTATCACGAAATAATTCATCTTAATTTCCTCATGATTCTTCCGTGTCATTCGTTAGTTTTTTATGAAATAAATGATTCATTTCCTCGGCCGTAATTTCTATTTGAAATGAATTTTCTTTTAAGCCTTTCACTTGTGCATAATTAATCAATTCTGATGAAGTAACTGTAAAAATAGTGGCTACTACTTCATGTAATCTTAATGTATCGATTTCTTTTTTGCGCCACTTTTTTTCTACGCAGTAATTCCATAAGTCTTCTTTCGTAATGGCATTATACCCGAAGTATTGAAATTCCTCCATTTTATTATTAATCACTATTTGAACTTTTTGGTATAAACTTTCGTATGGAATCGCCATTATTGTCACTCCTCGTTCAAAGTTTTAACTACAGTTGTTCATGCATATAGATATTGTATACGAATCAATTTGAAATGAGAAGGGATAAGATAATTGGGATCATTCATGAAAGGGACATTATTCTTAATGTTCGTTATTTTGATTTCGAAGCTTTTTGGCTTTGTTTACAGAATGCAATTTATGCGAATTGCGGGTGAAGAAGCAGTCGGTTTATATATGACTTCCTACCCTACCTTTATATTTTTCATATCACTTATCCAATTAGGCATTCCGATTGCCGTTACAAAAATTGTTGCTGAGTATTATGCCAAAAATAAAGACGAGCATATTCAATCCGTCATGAAAACCGCAATTAAAATTTCGTTTTTTTCCATCCTACTATTCTTCCCAATAGTCGCATTTAGCATTCCTTTTATTGCAAAAACACTCTTACATAATGAAGAAATTGTTTTTACTCTTTATATCGGACTTTGTACTATTCCTCTTGTTATTTTTTCCAGTTTAATTAAAGCCTATTTACAAGGAATCACGAAAATCGCACCGACAGCATGGGCACAACTTTTTGAGCAAGGTGTCCGAATTGCTCTCATCGTATTATTACTTCCTTTGTTTGTGACGCCTCATGATCCAGCTAAAACAGCTGCGTTCGCGATGGCGATTACGGGACTCGGTGAAGTATTTTCTTTTTTATTTTTAGCCTTTTATTATTGGAAAACGAAGCGTCAAATGAAAAAACAGACGACGAAAAAGTATCCAGTGAATCCAATTTTTAAAATCGCCCTTCCTTCAGCGGGAAGTAAATTATTTGGGACGTTTACTTGGTTTTTAGAACCGATTATTTTCTTAAAAGCTTTGACTGTCTCGGGGATAACGGCTTCGGCAGCTACGACGTTATACGGAATTATTTCGGGCGTGCATATCCCGTTACTTTTGTTTCCAGCCTTCATTCCAAGTGCGCTTGCCATCGTATTAATTCCGGCGGTTAGTGGTGCCCTTGCAAAGCAAAATTGGAAGTTGCTCAATAAGCGCATTGCGATGTCACTGAGGGTTTCCTCACTCGTTGGTTGTCTTGCGGCTACGTATTTTTTTCTACACGGGGATGAATTAGCCGTGCGCTTGTTCCACCTCGAAGAGAACCGAGGTTATATGAAAATTTTAGCACCCATTTTTTATTTTTATTATATTCAAAGCCCTCTTCATGCTATTTTACAAGCGGCGGATGAAGCGCGCGCTGCCATGATGAACTCCATCTATGGCGGGGTTGGTAAGCTCTTTCTTTTATTTATTTTAGCTTCCCAGCAAACAATTCAAGAGCACGGTGCCATTATCGCAATCGGCTTTGGTGTACTTATTACGTCTTTTTTACACATTGCTTCCATTCGACAACACAAAAAAATCGCCATTGGTTTTCAAATATTTTTAGTGCCTTATGTGTTATTTATTATTACATGTTTCATCCAACCATTCTTTGCACAAGGGCTACCTTTCGTAGAATCTAGCTTAATGACCATTGCGATTATCCTCGGATTGCTACTGCTCACAAGACAAGTTCGCTTAGAGGATTTAAAATATATTCGTACTATTTTTTCTCGTTCGTAATTGAACAAATAATTTTTCATTTTCGTAGCTGCAATAAAAAATATCCTTCATGTTTGTATAGCCTAGCACCATCAATTCATGCTCGAGCCATTCCTGGTCCTTATTGATGAGTCTTAAATGCCTTTTATCAACATAGCCGTCTAGTACGAGGGGCATAATTAACGGCGGCTCGTCTTTTTTGTAAATCGATAATTTTCCTGACTGCTCTAAAAAAGCATACGAGACATCTTGAATCGACCCAACACCTTGTTCTCGTAGTTGCTGCAGTAAGTCATCCAAATTATAGCGTTGCTTTTTCATTTCGATTTCAACAATCCACCCATCTCTTATAATCATTGATGGGTCTCCTTCTATAAAATCTCGTAAACGCTTATTTTTTAAAAGGAGAAGTGAATTCACATATTGAATAACGAATAGAATTCCAACCGGTAAAATGTCTTTAATAAATGGATTATGTATATCCGCGAGTGCGAGCGCAGCGACCTCGGCAATTAATACAAAAATCGCTAAATCCACAATACTTAATTCGCCGATTTCTCGTTTACCCATCAAACGGAAAACAAGGAGCAAAATAAAATAGAGTGTGACGGTTTTCCCTATAATTAGCACATAATCATTCATCCAAAAACACCTCTTTTTACAATTAAGCGTTTGCCATTTTGCCTTTTCCTATACAAAAAAGCTTGCGGAAAATAAATTTCCGCAAGCTTTTTTTATTACGATTAAACTGCTTCAACGCGTCCAATTGCTTGGCGCTCAAATTTTAAACGTGTGCCGTCGTCTACTTTTATATAAACAACTGTATCTTCAATTGCATCGACTTCACCGTGTAATCCACCAACCGTTACAACGCGATCACCGCGCTTCAAATCGTTTTGCATTGCTACCGTCGCTTTTTGACGCTTTTGTGCTGGACGAATTAAAATAAACCACATTGCTACGAACATAATGATAATAGGTAAAAATTGTAATAAACCTTCCATGTTTCATTTCCCCCTTTCTATATATCACTTACTTAGTATAGTATAAAATCGCTATTTTTTCGCAAAAAAACTCTAAAATTTCATTTAAAAGGTAGATTTTTTTAAGTTTTTGTTCCACTTAATATGAGAGTCTTTTGCAGAACGAATAAAATTAGAAGTTTTTAGCGTTTGGTTTATTGTAGCCGTATTTTTCGAAAAATTCTTCCTTGAAATCACCTAGACGGTCTTCACGAATTGCTTGTCGTACATCTTCCATTAATTTGATTAGGAAGCGTAAGTTATGGTAAGACGTTAAACGTAAGCCAAATGTTTCTTCTGTACGCATTAAATGACGCACATAGGCACGAGTATAATTTTTACATGTGTAGCAATCACAGTTCTCATCGATTGGCGTGAAATCTTTTGCGTATTTTGCATTTTTAATGACCATACGTCCTTCTGAAGTCATCAATGTACCATTACGTGCAATACGTGTTGGTAACACACAGTCGAACATATCAATCCCGCGCATTGCACCATCAATAAGTGAATCTGGAGAACCAACTCCCATTAAATAACGTGGCTTGTCCGCTGGCATAAGTGGTGCTGTAAAGTCTAACACGCGATTCATAATATCTTTTGGCTCGCCTACTGATAGACCACCAATGGCATAACCAGGGAAATCAAGTTCTACAAGTGCCTCTGCTGAACGACGTCGTAGCTCTTCGTATTCGCCCCCTTGGATAATTCCGAATAAACCTTGCTCTTCTGAACGTTGATGTGCTTCTTTACAGCGTTTAGCCCAACGTGTCGTACGGTCTACAGATGCTAACATATACTCATATGTCGCTGGGAATGGTGGACATTCATCAAATGCCATCATAATATCCGAGCCAAGGTCATTTTGAATTTCCATCGCTTTTTCAGGAGATAAAAACAGCTTGTCCCCATTTAAATGATTGCGGAAATGAACGCCTTCTTCTTCAATTTTACGGAATTTGCTTAGTGAGAATACTTGGAAGCCGCCTGAATCCGTTAAAATCGGACGATCCCAGTTCATGAATTTATGCAAGCCACCTGCTTCTTTCACAATATCATTTCCTGGACGTAACCATAAATGGTAAGTGTTCGATAGGATGATACCGGCATCCATTTCTTTTAATTCCTCAGGGCTCATCGCTTTTACTGTTGCTTGTGTCCCTACTGGCATGAACGTTGGTGTTTCAAAAGAACCGTGTGGCGTATGGACGATTCCTAGACGCGCTCCTGTTTGCGCACATGTTTTAATTAATTCATAACGAATTGGTGGTTGTGATTGTGTCATTGTAAATTTAATTCCTCTCTTCAACTAAAGTAAAAACAGTACTTTGTTTATTTGCGCAGCCCTAAAATGGCGGACGTAATTTGGATTATTACGATTTTATTTTTTTGGACGAATGAACATCGCGTCGCCAAAGCTAAAGAAGCGATATTGTTCTTCCACTGCTGTTTCATACGCATGTAAAATCGTTTCTTTGCTTGCTAACGCGCTTACGAGCATGACAAGCGTCGATTTTGGTAAATGGAAGTTTGTAATTAACCCATCAATTGCTTTATATTCATAGCCTGGATAAATAAAGATGCTTGTCCAACCTTGTTCCGCAACGATTTTCCCATCATTTTTTGAGGCAACCGTTTCTAACGTACGCGTAGATGTTGTACCAACAGAAATAATGTTGCCTCCATTTGCTTTTACACGATTAATCGTAGCAGCAGCTTCCTCAGTCACGCTGTAAAACTCAGAGTGCATATCATGGTTTTCGATCGAGTCTACACTTACCGGACGGAATGTACCAAGACCTACATGAAGTGTAACAAATACTACTTCAACACCTTTTGCACGAATTGCATCAAGTAATGGCTCTGTAAAATGAAGTCCTGCTGTTGGAGCTGCAGCTGAACCGCGCTCTTTTGCATAAACCGTTTGATAACGGTCCTGGTCATCCAACTTTTCTCGAATGTATGGTGGCAATGGCATCTCGCCTAGTTGCTCCAAAATCTCATAAAAAATGCCGTCATAGTCAAATTTAAATAGACGACCGCCATGCTCAAGCTCCCCTGTACATGTTGCCGTAAGTAAACCTTCGCCAAACGTAACGACTGTCCCGACTTTAATACGTTTCGCAGGCTTCACGAGCGTTTCCCATTCGTCATCATTCGTTTGCTTTAATAATAATACTTCAATATTTGCCCCTGTATCCGGTTTTACACCCATTAAACGCGCTGGTAAAACACGCGTATCATTTAATACGAGGCAATCTCCTGCTTGGAATTCATCTAAAATTTTGGCAAATGTATGATGTTCCAAGTCTAATGAGTTTGGATTAACAACCATTAGTCGACTTGCTGTGCGATCAAGTAATGGAGTTTGTGCAATTAATTCTTCAGGTAATTGAAAATCAAAATCTTCTACTTTCAAATTCAAAACTTCCTTCTATTCTTTTTGTGCTGGCGGATAGCCAAAATGATTATAGCAAAGGTCCGTTGCAATACGCCCTCTTGGAGACCTTTGGATAAAACCGATTTGTAATAAATACGGTTCATACACATCTTCTATTGTAATGCGCTCCTCTCCAATTGAAGCAGCTAGCGCATCCAAGCCAACCGGTCCTCCACCAAAACGCTCAATCATGGACTGAATCAATTTATGGTCGATATGATCAAGCCCTCTCGGATCCACCTGTAATAATTCTAACGCCTGGGCCGCAAGCTCTGGTGAAATAACTCCATTTGCTAATACTTGTGCATAATCACGCACCCGTTTTAACAAGCGGTTGGCAATACGTGGTGTACCTCGCGACCGCCGTGCAATTTCAGCAGCAGCATGTTGACCAATCTCGACACCGAATAATGCACCTGAACGAATAACAATTTCAGCTAATGCTTCTTCATCATAGTATTCAAGACGCGTGAGAACGCCAAAACGATCTCGCAGTGGTGCAGATAAAGCACCTGCTCGCGTTGTTGCACCTATTAAAGTAAATGGTGGTAAGTCGAGCCGGATCGAGCGCGCTTCTGGACCTTTACCAACAACAATATCTAGGCAAAAGTCTTCCATTGCAGAATAAAGTACTTCTTCAATCGCTCGAGGCAAACGATGAATTTCATCAATGAATAGCACATCACCTGGCTCAAGCGAACTTAAAATCGCCGCTAAATCACCGGGACGTTCAATGGCTGGACCACTTGTCATTTTCACCTGAACTTCCATTTCATTGGCTATAACAATCGCTAATGTCGTTTTTCCTAAACCAGGCGGACCATAAAGGAGTACGTGGTCAAGACTTTCCTGACGAAGTTTTGCAGCTTCAATGAATATCTTTAAGTTTTCCTTTACTTTATGCTGCCCTATGTATTGTACAAGTCGCTGCGGACGTAAAGAAAGCTCAAGTTGTTGTTCTGCTTCAGATGCTTCACTTGAAAGTACACGGTCTGACATGGTTCTCACTCCTTATCACTTCATTTTCAATAATAATTTCAACGCTTGTTTCATATAGCCATCTGTTGTCGACAGTTTTTCATCGTCCTCAAGCAACGGTTTGATTTTTGCCAACTCTTTTTCAGAGTAGCCTAAAGCAGTCAATGCGAGCATCGCTTCCTCAAGTTCATGCTGATTCGGATTAACACCAAATAACGGCAGTTCCTCATCTGTACTTGGCAGCTCAAATGAATCCAGTAATGCGCTAAGCTTTCCTTTTAAATCCAATATCATTTGGCGGGCTGTTTTCTTTCCGACACCAGGAAAACGAATTAAAAAAGCTTCATCTTCCATTTCAATCGCTTGAATAACTTGTGTTGGATTGCCACTAGCTAAAATCGCAAGCGCGCCCTTTGGACCAATGCCCGATACTTGAATTAACTTTTTAAACAATTCACGTTGCTCTAAGTTATTAAATCCATATAATAGCTGGGCATCTTCACGAACTTGCATCGAAACATATATTTGCTGCTCACTCGCAGATTGTCTAAATACAAAAGGATTGGGTGTAAATAATCGCCAACCAATTCCTTGCTGCTCCAACACAATAAATTCTGGTGTAATTCTTGTTACTTGTCCTTTTAAATAATCATACATGTCCTATCCCTCACATTCATGCCTTTATTATAACATACTGTTCCACTCAAACCGAACGTACGTTGCATTTCACATGAAGAAAGACTGCCTAAAATTGAGACAGTCTACACTATTTTAGCATATCAATTCATGAAGTAACACTGATATACTTCTATCATTTCATAACAATCTCATTTATGCTAATTCCAAAACCATTTGCGTTAATTTTTTTTCATGACGAAGCACATCGCCCGCAAATTTTTTAATAAATGGATAGCAGCCTTGTTTTTGACGTGGTAATAATTTCAAATAAAATAATGACTCTCTCATTATTTCATTTGGATAGAGTAAATAATGTACTTTTTGCCTAACATGTTGTAAATAGGGATGTTCCCGCATTAAGCTTTTCAAATCATAGTCAACATTTGGTAAGACGCGGTGGACCCATAAAATGAGTTCATCTGTCTTTTTCCCCATTGCCGCTAAGTCGAAATCAACGAGCTTTACATCATCTTTTCCAAACATGAAGTTATGATGAACAACATCCCCATGCAGTAGCGTTCGTTCTTCTAATTCCGTACTAATTCCATCGATTTGATTTAATGCATTTGAAGCCATCGTGACAATTTTTTTATAATCATCACGCAATAAAATTTTCAATTCATGCTCATGTTCAATGAACCTTTCAAACCGACGATACCATTTTTCCCTCAACTCATAGTAAGGTAATAAATCGATTTCCTGCCAATAAATTTGTTCATTTGTTTCATGTAAAGCTTGCAGCGCCTCCAAGGATTTTTGTTGATCTGAAAGCTTACTAAAATCCGCACTTCTTCCTTCATACCAGCTTTGCTTCAAAATATGGGTATCCCCATTTTTTTCAACGTTCAAATGATATGGAAATTGAATACTTTTTAGCTTTTTATGAATTGTTTTTACTTTTTGCGCGATGTACACATCTTCATAATACTTCATAAAAAAATCGCCTTTAGCTGACTCCCACTTCCAACAATTTTCTTTAATGACTAATGACATGACTTCGGTGGATGTGGCATCGGATTCATTTGCGGATGCATCTGTGGCATCATGTACATTGGCATTGGGTATGGAGTTGGATATGGCATCATCGGCGGTTGTTGGCAGCCACATGAATTTTGCATTGGCATCATCGGCGATTCTTGACAGCCACATGAATTCGGCATCGGCATCGGCATTGGCATTGGCATCAGATTCATATTTTGCATTTCATTATAGTAATGTCGAACTTGCTGATCCCTGTCGTGACCATGATCCATCTGCGCAATTGGCGATTCTTCCTGATACATCGGCATAAATGCTGGGGAATCTTCCATTCTTATGCCATGACAGTTTTGACAAATCGGCATTGGCATCGGTTGCATGCAATGGTGTTGCATTGGTGGCATGAAATGTGGCATACAATGATGTTGCATCGGTGGCATGAAGTGTGGCATACAATGATGTTGCATTGGCGGCATACAATGGTGCTGTATCGGTGGCTGAATAAAAATCGGTGGTTGTGGTTGTGGTTGCGGTTGTGGCATAACAGGCGGTGGTATTGGCATTGGAGTAGGTGTTGGCGGAACTGGCAGCGGTTGTGGTGTAGGTGTCATGATTGGGGCTTCAATAGTTGGTTGAAAATGGACATGTGTTTGTTGCCAATTCGGGATTTGTACGGGTACTGCAGGGGGCTGGTAATAAAAATCCCCTTGCCACAAAGGTCTTGGCTGAACAGGTAGTGGAACTGGTACTGGAGTTGGTGTTGGAACTGGTGTTGGGACTATCGGTTTTTCCTTCACAATCGGTTTTACTGGTTTTTCCTGCTCTTTCACAATAGCCTTGTGCATTACTTCTTTTTCCTTCTTTGTTCCTCCATCAGGTAAGATAATTTCCATCCCCGGAACAATATAATCAGGATTTGCTAAATGAGCATTTAATCGCTTTAAATCTTCAAAGCCAATGGAATATTGCTTGGCAATTTTCCATAATGTATCACCTTTTTGAACAATATGAACTCGCACGTATTTCCCCCTTTTCTCGTAATAGCATATGCGCTAATTGCTCAGTTGCCACAATATTTCATCTACAATATGGTTTTTAACCGTGACCAAAGAGAATACATTTCAGTAAAGCGTTTTAGCCCAACTCGTAGTGATGCCCCAACAATTTGCGCTATATGTTACACTATGATTACAATGTTTGTCTTTAGAAGAGGTGAAAGTAATGAAAAAAATGTTAGGTGAAGAGCGACGTCATGAGCTGCTCGCCCTATTAAAAAATGCGACACAACCATTAACTGGCACAGATTTAGCAAAGCATACAAATGTGTCACGTCAAGTAATCGTCAATGATATGAACTTATTAAAAGCACGAAATGAACCAATTGTTTCAACGAGCCAAGGCTATATTTACATGCACAATATGCTACAGACGCGATTTGAGCGTAAAATTGTTTGCATGCATACCGCAAAGCAGGCAAAGGAAGAGCTATTTGTGTTAGTCGATTGCGGTGTAACAGTTGAAAGTGTCATTGTTGAGCATCCGGTTTATGGAGAATTAACTGCGTCTATCCGCGTTTCAAACCGTTTAGAAGTAGAACATTTTATGAAGCGAGTTCAAGAAACAAATGCACAATTTCTTTCCGCTTTAACAGATGGTACCCATTTACATGTGATAAGTGCCACAGCTGAGGAAAACTTAAATTTAGCAGAGGCAAAACTAAGAGCGCTCGGTATATTAGTGGAAAATTAAAAAGCTATCCGAAAAGTCAGGTAAATTGACTTTTTGGATAGCTTTTTCTTCTATATACACTCAAAATTATACCAATAACAAACGCGTTTATGGTAACAGGCACCATCCCATAACTAATGAATGGAATTGGGATTGCGATAATCGGAACAAGCCCGAGCACGATTAAAATTGCATACATGAATTGACTACTATACAGTGTCACACCACCAATAATTAACATTTTACCAAACGGATTTTGTATGAAGCGTGCGATCCATATACTTCGAATTGCTACTAACAGTAGGATACTAGCAACGAGAAGCCCCACGGCAAGCCCGTAAACATGGACAATTTGGACAAATGCAAAATCAGTATGACTATCAGGTATTAATAAAACCTCATTCGCCCCGAACCATCCGCCTTCACTTAAAGCTCGTTCCAATAACAAATAATAGTAACCTGAACCATCTGCGTTTTTTTCTGGTGAGATAAAACCATTAAGGCGATCTAATTGATACGGCATTGCTTGAGAAATCGAAAAGCCAAGTAAACTTCCTCCTACTAAAAAGAAACTACTAAGTAGGACGATTTTTTGTTTCTTCGTATAATGACTACATAAAAATAAAACAGCAACGACAATGATGTAAATTAATAACGCTGCCAAACTAGGATTGGCTAGTATCGGGTAACATGAAATGAAAAATAACGTGAGTAGCTGCCATAATTTCCATTGCCTTCTCGTAAAAAAGCCTGCCCATGCGACTAGTAAAAATGGTAATGCCACCCATACTTGCACAACAATCGGCCCCATTACGAAAATTGCTTGACCATTTACAAATTGATTTGGAAACAATTCAAGGAACAGTAAAATAGCCATTCCCGTAGCATAAAAATACAGGTCAAAGCGCAGTAGCTTTCTGTAATCAATCAACATAAAACTGAAAATTAAAAAAAATCCAATTAAAATATGAAACACTTTCTTTTCAATTAATATTGAACTATTATATTGTCCTAGTCCTTCTGGTAAAGCAAGTAGCGGTAAGAAGCTTAAAAGAAAAATAACCGCCATTAAACTGATTAACAGCCAATCCCATTTTGGTTTGTGAATTTTATTGAGTGATTTTCCTAACTGGCTTGCACTGCCCATTTCCGCAATGGCCTTTTGCTCCGCTTCTGACTCTGTATAGCCTTTTTGTAGCCACGCCTTTTTGGCATTCTCTATATGCTGCTTTAATTCTTGTCGCACATGTACTTTCGCTTCTTTTGAGCGAATATAGCTTGTAACGGCATGTAAAAAATCAGAAATGTTCATTCAGTCGCACCTCCAACAATCGGTGTTTGATTTTAAAGTGGGTCTTTGATTCTCGATTTTGAGAACGCAGCCATTTCAATCCACTGTTCGTCAGTTGATAGTATTTCCCCCCTGTGTCATCCCACTGTGAGATAATGCGTCCCTTATTTTCTTGCTCATGTAAAATCGAATAAATAATGCCTTCATTATTAAAAATCTCCCGTACACCTCGTGCATGTAAAAGCTGTGCTAATTCAATTCCAGATTTTTTATCCACGAGCAGTGACAAAATATGTTGTTCTACTTGTGATTCATTCAACTGTTGCTGTACACGTTCTCGGTGAGTAGCTGTAAATTCTACCTGGGAAAAAATAGATTCATTCATCGCTTTTTTTAAGTTTTTTAATCGGTCATCCATTGAACTCACCCTCCAACTGTTTCTTTAGTAGTCGTTTGCCTTTACGCAATCTAGTTTTGATGGTATTCTCATTCACTTGTAAAACGTCGGCGATTTCCTTCATCGTTTGCTCCTCGTAATAACATAAATAAATGACTTCCCGGTACTTGATCGGTAATTGCATGACAGCATTGACGAGCGCATAATCTTCATCTCGTTGTATAACGATCGTTTCCACCGTTTGATGGCTCGTCTGTTCCTGTAAATAAGTTTGTTCAATTAAATCAACTTTTTTGAAATACCAGCATTTTAAATAATCCTTCGTATGATTAATTGCGATACGCCAAAGCCATGTTTTTATCGAAGATTGCTGCTGAAAGGTCGGAAGTGCTTTGTAGCATTTTATAAAAATTTCCTGTGTTAAATCTTCGGCGATTGTCACGTTATGTACGTATTGCACAACAAGTTGCAATACATCTTGACCATATGTGTTCATTAATTCATCGATGATTTCTTCATTCGTTTGTGTTGTTGTCGTTTGCATTAGGTAGCTATCCATTGTTTTCCTCCTTTCCTGTAAATTAGACGAGGCATGTTCACGAATAGTTTTCATGTCACACAAAAAAGGTTGCTTCCTTGGTATGAGGATGCAACCTTTTCACTTTATAAGAAGCGTTTTCTCTGTTCATTCGTTGGCAAGAGACACGCTTCTTTTTTTCCAAACCATTTGTATCGATTATTGGCCAGTATATTATACGCACGATTACGAATCGCTGGTGGTATCAACATTGCGCCATAACACCATTTCCACAAGCCGTCTAAGTTTTTGGCGATTTTTAAAGCAGCTGTGGATTGGATATACGCCTTCCCTTGATCAATAAGCACTAAACTATTGGTCGCTGGTGGAATGTCGTATTGCTTTAATAAGGATTGCCCGATTTCACTTTGTAACGAGGCAAATTGAAAATAGCCTTGCGCATCATGTTTTAAAATAAACTGGACGCTTGCATCACAAACATTACATTCACCATCAAAAAGCACAATGCTTTTCAATTTTTTCACCTCATTCCGGTGTAGCATAAGTGAAGTATGTACCGAGCGATTTCACCTCGCAACCGAGCGCATGAAGCTCCTCGACTGCACCCTTCATCATTGGTTCCTCTTCATCTGCTAGTATATCAATAATGAAGAAATAATTCCCTAGACCTGTCTTTAAAGGACGTGATTCAATTTTACTTAAATTGAGTTTGCGCCATGCAAAAACGGATAATACTTGATGCAATGCCCCAGAAATATCTGTCGGCAATGTTACCATAAATGACGTTTTTGGCTGCGCTTGCAACGGGACAATGGCGTGTCTTGTATTTTGCTTTGACAGGACAAAAAATCGTGTATGGTTAAAATGAAAATCATGAATATTTTTTTGGACGATATGTAATCCATATTTTTCTGCAGCAGATTCATTGGCAATCGCCGCAATACAACGGTCCTCTGTTTGAGAAACAAGTGCTGCTGCCGCCGCTGTTGAAGAATACGGTGTTTGTTCAACGAGTGCATGATTATAATATAAATACTTATGACATTGCGCGAGTGCATGTGGATGCGAATAAATTTCTTCTAGCGCTTTCCAATCTCCTGCATATTTTTTATTAACAAGTAAATGCTGCTGAATTTTTGACATGACCTCTGCGGTTACATACAAACTAGCCTCGTGAAATAAATAGTCAACCGTTAAAGGAACAGAGCCTTCTAACGCATTTTCCACTGGTACAACAGCTAAATCTACTTTCCCTTCTGTAACAGCTTCAATACAGTCCGGAATCGATGCATAAGGTATATGCCATTCATTCGGGAATAAACCTTTCGTTGCCAAATAGGTAAAGGATGCTTCTGGACCTAAATAAGCAATGCGTTTTCCCCAATTTTGTTCTGACATGTTGGACCCTCCTTTTATATATAAGTTGAATTAAAGAATTCCTCCTGTTAGATATTTTTCATAACAGGGGGATTGATTTCCATTCCGGTCCGGACGCTTTCCGCGGGCACGGCTCCAACTAACTTGCTTCGAGATGCATCTCGAAACAAGTGGATTTTCCGCCCGTGCTGTTCCCGCTGGAGTCGCCTCCCCTTCATTCCAATCAACTTGCATTCTTTTAAAATGTTGTCAGATAAACTAGTGGAGTTTTTCCCCATTAAAAAGCAGGATTCATATGTTCAGGTTATACAGTTCTAAATTTTCAGTATTCTTTACCTAAATAAGAAAGGGCGTAACATGACGCCCTTCTCTTAATTCGTGAATATAGAAAGTACATGAACACATGGTTTTAGCATGTGTTCTGCCTTTCTTCATTATAGTGCACCTGAGCTAATCACTTCAGCAGACTCGATAAATTCAAGTTGCTTTAAGCTACGAACGAGGTCATCTAACTCATAGGACATGCTTGTCACATCCAATGAAAGTGTTACATTGGCACGGCCTTGAATCGGAATTGTTTGATGAATCGTCAACACATTACAATGTGCCTCTGAAACCGTTTCAAGTAATTTCGCAAGCGTGCCTTTACGGTCTTGTAGCTGAATAAAGATTGTTAAAATTCGTTCCTGAACAATCGAGTGAAAAGGAAAAACGGCATCACGATACTTATAAAAAGCGCTTCGAGACAAATCGACCTCTTTTACAGCATCCCAGATGGAAGCAACCGTGCCATTTTGCAACAGCTGTTTCGCCTCTAAAGTTTTTTGCATCGCGTCAGTTAATACGTCTTCACGCACTAAATAATATCGTTGATTTGCAACGTTTTTCATAGTTTTCCCCCTAATTCTTAATCGACAAAGTCAAATTCAAATTCCATTAAACGTACTGTATTACCGTTTTCTGCGCCACGTTTACGTAACTCTTCGTCAACACCCATCGCACGTAACTGACGAGCAAATCGACGAATTCCATCTTCACGACTAAAGTCTGTCATTTTAAATAGACGTTCAATTGTATATCCAGAAAGGACAAATGCACCATCATCGTCACGTGTAATTTCGAAGTCTCCACCTGATCCTTCATGCTTATAAAGCACCGTTGCATCCGATTCTTCATCTTCAATTTCATGCAGTAAAAATTCTGGTGTTACGTCGATTAAGTCAGCCGCTTCAAATAATAACGGCTTTAATCCTTGACGAGAAACCGCTGAAACTGGGAATATTTTCACATCTTCGCTAATTTTCTTCTTAAATGCTTCTAAGTTTTCTTCTGCATTTGGCATGTCCATTTTATTGGCAACGATTATTTGTGGACGTTCTAATAAGCGTAAGTTGTATTGTTCTAATTCTTTATTAATTGTGACATAGTCATCATATGGATCGCGCCCTTCCATACCAGACATATCAATCACATGGACGATAACACGTGTGCGTTCAATATGACGAAGGAATTGCATACCTAGACCAACACCTTGGTGTGCGCCTTCGATTAATCCTGGTAAATCAGCCATTGCAAATGAGCGACCATCATCTGTTTCAACCATCCCTAAGTTCGGTACAATTGTAGTGAAGTGGTACGCACCAATTTTTGGCTTAGCTGAAGAGACAACCGATAATAGTGTTGATTTCCCAACCGATGGGAAGCCAACTAAACCAACGTCTGCTAATACTTTTAATTCTAAAATAACATCTAACTCTTGTCCTGGTTCACCTTTTTCTGCTAACTCAGGTGCAGGGTTTGCAGGTGTCGCAAAACGACAGTTCCCACGACCTCCACGACCAGCCTTTGCAATAACCGCCTGTTGACCATGCTCGACTAAGTCCGCAATGACCACTTTCGTTTCCGCGTTCATAACGACTGTACCAGGTGGCACTTTAATAATCATGTCTTTCGATTTACGACCGTGCATCCCTTTACTCATACCGTGTTCTCCGCGCTCTGCCGCAAAGTGACGCTTATATCGGAAGTCCATTAATGTACGTAAGCCTTCTTCTACCTCAAATACTACGTTACCACCGTGACCGCCATCTCCACCAGCTGGTCCACCATTTGGTACATATTTTTCACGACGGAATGCAACCATTCCATCTCCGCCGTCTCCACCTCTAACATAAACCTTTACGTGATCGACAAACATTTATTTCACTCCTCATATATGCTCAAAACATATTTCCACGATGTATCCGTTTGTTCATATGTTTTCACATTTAAAATATTCTGTTCTGTATGGAATAGCGCATGCTGCCACTTGCCCGTCAAATGAAATGTAATATGACATTGTTTTTCATTTGATTCGATGCTTAATTGTAGCTGCTGCTGTTCATACGGATCTAAACTTTCATATACATGAATAATTGTATTTTCCAAGTATTGAACGATTGCTTCATCGTACTTGCTATTTACTTGTGCCGCTACATGACTAGACAGGCACATTTGTATGGCAGGATAACACCAACTAACGGTTTGAAGCCATTCTACGGTTTTCGGTAACTTGAGTTGATTAATGTTAGAAAGCATTTTACAATGTTCAGATAATTGTGCAATAGTTTCTTTCGCTTCATTTACTCGCTGTAAATCTAAATTCATTTGAATTAAATGAAGATGGTTTAAAAAATCATGATTTGCAAAACGCAATGCTTCATTTACTGTTAAAGATTTTACGGTCACTTTTTTCACTCCGTTTACAGTTTCGTTATTAGTATAGCAAGTTTGTCGACATTTTTCCTAAAAAAACAATAACAATGTCTTTGTCCTCGTTCTACGCAAAATACTTTAGGAAAATTTCAATTATCCATTCATTAGAAAAATACAATTCGCTCCAAATCGAGAGCGAATTGATTCTTGTTTCTATGCAAATAATAATACTTACTGATTTAAAAAAAAGGACTGCAATAAATGCAGCCCTTTAATTGGCAGATACCAAAATTAAATTTATTATCTGCATAAGCATGATCTCCTACTATGTTGTAGGAGGGCATGCTAACAAGAATTATGCTTCTTGAGCTGTTGGGTATACAGATACTTTTTTCTTATCGCGGCCCATGCGTTCGAATTTTACAACGCCATCAACTGTTGCGAATAGTGTATCGTCACCACCACGTCCTACGTTTGTACCTGGGTAAATTTTTGTACCGCGTTGACGGTAAAGAATTGAACCACCAGTTACGAATTGACCGTCAGCACGTTTAGCGCCTAAACGTTTTGACTCAGAGTCACGTCCGTTTTTAGTAGAACCTACACCTTTTTTAGATGCGAAGAATTGTAGATCTAAAGTTAATAATAACATTATGTTCCACCTCCTAGACTATTTTATATTTCAATTCGATAAATTCTGAATAGCTCGCCGTCATTGTATAAAACTGCGTAACCATTGTGTTCAGAATCACCTGAAGTTTGTCGTCTGTTTCAGTATCTAAGTCTGTTGGTAACGTTACCTTTAAGTAACCACCTTCTGCGCCTTGCTCAATGTCTGGTGTAATGCCTGTAAGATGTGCAATTGCATTCACTGCTCCGAAAGAAACAGCAGAAGCACCAGCACAAACTAAGTCACGTCCATAAACATCTGACAATGCATGACCTGATATTTCAAATCCATACGATTTACGATTTGCATCGCTGTTAATTGTAACTGTAATCATAGTCCAGCCACCTCACTTAAATTAAGCGTTGATAGTTTCAACTACTAATTTAGTGTACGGTTGACGGTGACCTTGCTTACGACGGTAGTTCTTTTTCGCTTTCATTTTGAAAACAGTAATTTTCTTTTGCTTACCTTCTTTAACAACTTTCGCTGTTACAGTAGCACCAGCAACTGTTGGAGCTCCAACTTTAACTGTTTCTCCACCTACGAATAAAACTTTGTCGAAAGTTACGATTTCGTCAGCAGCCACACCTAGTTTTTCAACATAGATTTCTTGACCTGCTTCAACTTTAATTTGTTTACCACCAGTTTCGATAATTGCGTACATTCCAATGCACCTCCTCATATATACTAAGACTCGCCTGTTATTACATTCAAGGTGATCGCATGCGATACTTTTGGAACCCTGTCAGCGCGGTTGTAGCGGGTGCTACAAACAATAACATTAAAATACTACCATACCAAACTTATCAAGTCAACCGCTTCATTACAAGTTTTTCAAATGCTGATCGGTATTTTCTCGTTTTCCATTCACCTATTACTTTGCTCAATAAAAAAAGACTTAGTATCGTGAGTGAAATAGATTCTGGTAGCATGATTAATGATACTAAAACGAGCACCGTAAGTAAACCAATTGAGAGCGATAAATACGTTTCAAAAATAACCGACTTTGGAAAATAATGCAACAAACCGTAGCAAACAATCTTCCCTCCATCTAATGGCCAAATCGGCAGTAAATTAATTGAAAGTAAAATTAATTGTGCATTTATAAATCCTTCTCGTAAAATGGTGGGCAACGTCAATGCGATTAAAATCCCTAAAACGGTTGCAATGGGCCCTCCAAGTGCGATAATCGTTAATTTTTTGTATGAAAGTTGATGTTCATTTTTTAATGTCATTTCTCCGCCATACGGTACAATGATACAGCGTTCTATCCGTGCGCCAACTAATTTCGCAGCAATAAAGTGACCGAGTTCATGAAGAAATAATGACATGAGAATCACACTATACAATGCAATATTCCCTGATAGGACAAACAACAGAAGTAGCAACAAAAAAAGTGGGTGAATAGCGATTTTCATATTATGTATGTTGTTCTTTCAGCCACTTTGTTGTTTGTTCTAAATTATATACTTCTCCACCTTTTTCAATTTGAATATAAAGTTTCCCTTTTTCTTTTACCGCAATCACTTCTCCCTTGGAAACGGTCATATAAGGCAATACCGAAAATTGATCAACATACCCAAATGTAACTGTTGTACCATTCTCATATATAATGGAAATCGTTTTCCCGTTATATTTTGTATGTCCCGTAAAAACAATTAGTCCGTCATATAGCGCTTTCAATAACAGTGGTTCTTCATATGACAATAAAAATCCTTCGTTATAACGTTCAATCATCGCATAAGCTAACAGCTGCTCAATCGATTCATCGGGTGTCGCATTCACTGTCACTTGTTTATCTTTTGGAAAAGCGATATCCGACAATACCGAGCGCATAACTATTAAGTCCTCAGAGCTGTATACGACCCTCTTGATTGTTCGTTTAACAGTTATGTCACCGAATGTGTTAAAACTCAGTATCGTAAAAAATAGGATACTTGCGATTACCCATTGCCACTTTTTCAAGCACTCACCCCACCTTTTTGTCTAGTATATGATTCATCCAAAAATCCGATTCATAACGAAGGGGTGAAAGGGCAAACACGATGTTGGTCACCAAGGCGTTGTCACAGGTCATCGCGATATTAGCCTTTGTTTCTTTTTTTCTGAATATTTATTGTTGTTCCTTTGTCGCTGGAGTCGGTATCAACTTGTATTGGTATATAAGTTCCACTTTCCCTATTTGTACGTTGACTTGTTTTTATCCCAAAAAAATAAAGTTGCCGATAATAATCGACAACTTTTCGCTACTCTTATTTAAAGATGGCCTTTAATTTTGCAAACATCCCTTTTGGTTGCTCATCGTCGAGCGTCATTAACGGAACAGAGTCACCTAAAATACGACGTGCAATATTACGATAGCCAACTGACGCCTTATTGTTTGGATTCATGACAATCGGCTCTCCCTTATTTGAAGAGCTAATGACATCCTCACTATCTACAATAATTCCTAATAAATCAATGGATAGATGCGTCGTCACATCTGTAATATCCATTGCATCACCACTATTCATTAAATGTTTACGGATTCGGTTAATAATGAGTTTGGGTGGTGTAATTTGTTCTTGTTCTAATAGGCCAATAATACGATCCGCATCACGAACAGCTGAAATTTCAGGTGTTGTCACAACGATCGCATGGTCAGCGCCTGCAATAGCATTTCGATAACCTTGCTCAATCCCAGCAGGACAATCTATTAATACATAATCAAATTCACGCTTCAATTCATCTATTAACACTTTCATTTGTTCTGGTACTACAGCATTTTTATCGGTATTTTGTGCTGCTGGAAGTAAAAATAGTTTATCATCAACGCGCTTGTCCTTCACAAGTGCTTGATGCGTTTTACAACGACCTTCAATCACATCCACCAAATCATAAATAATTCGGTTTTCCAGCCCTAAAATTACATCTAAATTACGCAGTCCGATATCTGTATCTACTAAACAAACTTTCTTCCCTTGCAATGCTAATGCAGTGCCTAAATTTGCAGACGTAGTCGTTTTACCTACTCCGCCTTTTCCAGAAGTTATAACGATTGCCTCTCCCACATTAGCAGCCCCTTTCTTATGTAAGGTAGCATTTTGAGCTATTGCTTCATCTATATTTTCAGCAAATAGGACATCTTCTTCACTCATTTAGCTTCCTCCTCGATATGTCGACAAATTCGGTCGTATATTTCTTGCTTCTTGTATTCTATCGTAACAGATTTCTCCGTTCGAACCAATATAAGCACATAATTGTTCCGTATGATCTAAAATGAATTGTCTTTCATTTGTCATTACTTCCACCTGGTTCGCAATTAATACATGTGTTGGCTCGAAATGAGATGCAGAAATAATCGCATCTTCATTGCCTTGGGAACCTGCATGCGCAATCCCCTTTAGCTTGCCCATCACATAAATACTACCGCCCGCTTCGATGCGTCCATTTGGATTGACATCTCCTAGTACGATGATATCACCAGGCGCTCTTAATATTTGACCAGAGCGAACAATTCCAACATATTTCTCTGAGCGATTCACTTCAAGTAAATGCTTACTTTCCTCAATCGACATTACATCGCTTTGCACTTTAGAAACACGCAGATTTTGCTGTTGCTCTACGGCTTTTATTAATTGCTGTTTTTGTTCGGGTGTACAATAGCGCTTCCCCAAATGTAATTGCACATCTATTTTACCATCAAGATGGCCATCTGTAACTTTATTTCCTAGTTCTTCAATTAACTCCGCGTAGGAACATTGATCGTCTAGTCGAAGTGCTAACCCTTCTTTTGTCCCCTTAATATGGACAAGTTGTTTTTTCATAACTATACATGTCACCTCACGCTTCGTTGTATTAAGAATGCTGCTGTGCACGCTGAAGCACACGAGCGCTAATCAAATATTTGAATGCCCAACCTAGTATCATTAAAAATAAAGAATTCGCTAAAATGGTTGGCACAAGTCGATTGTACAAGAAAGGCTGTAATGCCATCGAAGTAAATTGAATAACATAGAAAAATTCATAAATAGCAAATTCTAATAAACTCATTAGTGTAATGGCAATTAAAATAGAAACTGCGAGATGTGGGTGAATTCTTTTCACACTCCAAGCAGCAAGGAAACAAACAGCGGGATATAAAAATGTATAGAGCCCAATAATATTAATGTAAAAAACATCAAAGCAGAGCCCGAAAATAAGTCCGTAAATCATCGCTTTTTTGCGACTATAATAAATGGCTAAAAAGATTAAATATAGAATTAAAAAGCGCGGAACTAAAATAATGGTTGCGCCTTTTAATTCGATTGGGGAGTACATCGCAAATTTAGATTCTAGTAAAAATAAGAGCACCGCGACAGCTGGAATTAGAAACCGAACGAGCATTATTCCTCCCCCTCTTCTTCCTCTGCAACCGGTCCATTTGTTAAATCACCATTTGTTGCGTTACCGTCAGACCCATCAATAGTAATCGTTTTACGTTTAGCAATGATCACATTTTCTAGCATAGAGAAATCTGCAGCAGGTTTCACGTACGCCATTTTTGTCAAACCAAAGTCATCTGTTGTCACTTCTGTCACTTCTCCGATTAAAATTCCTTTCGGGAAAATTCCACCTAAACCAGAAGTTTGGACTTTTTCGCCCACCTTTAATTTTAAACTCGAATCGATTCGCTTTAATAATAATTCGTTGCGCTCTTCATCATAACCTTCTATTAAACCATGAATTTCTTTATTATTTTCTCCCAGTACAATTGCAGATACACGATAATTTTCATTATTAGTATAAAGAAGTTCAACTTCTGAAGTGAACGGCGTCGCAATTACAATTTTGCCAATTAGGCCACGTGCAGTCATAACAGCCATATTCTTTTCAACGCCATCTGCTGTACCTTTGTTTAAAATAATCTTTTCTTCCCATTGATCAGGGTTTCTCGCAATGACCGTCGCCTGAATCGGGTCGAAATCACGCAAACTCTCCTCGATCGAAGTTAGTTCACGTAATGAAGCATT
The DNA here is from genome assembly GCF_002736105.1 of Solibacillus sp. R5-41. Classification (NCBI taxonomy): domain Bacteria; kingdom Bacillati; phylum Bacillota; class Bacilli; order Caryophanales; family Caryophanaceae; genus Solibacillus; species Solibacillus sp. R5-41. Next base: position 3,060,388 of record NZ_CP024123.1, read on the forward strand.
TTCTGCTTTTAAGACACCGACTTCTGCCTGTAATGCAGCAAAGTCCTCAAGGCGCATTTTTAAGCGGATATTTTCTTCATACGTATTTAACAGCGATTCAATATTGCTAAAAATACCTGTTATGTAATTTGTTGGCTTTGCAATAATAGATTGTGCAAAGCCAACTGTATCTTTAATAATTTGCTCGGGTAATGTTGCGTTATGACGATCACGTAGAGAGAAACCAATCAATGCCACAAGGAAAATTACGCTTATTAATAGAACGATTAATTTTTTATTTGTAAAATGTGGCACTGCCAGTCCTCCTTATCTTAGTTGTTGCGCACGAATCAATGCAATATTATCTAAAGCTTTACCTGTCCCGATTGCCACACAATCTAATGGGCTTTCTGCGATAAATACAGGCATGTTCGTTTCATCACTAATTACTTTATCTAAATTACGTAACAAAGCTCCACCGCCTGTTAAAACAATTCCGCGTTCCATTACGTCAGCAGATAATTCTGGTGGTGTTTGTTCTAATGTTTTTTTCACACCGTCTAAAATTGCAACAATTGCTTCGTGTAATGATTTCGAAATTTCTTCTGAAGTAATTTCAATTGTTTTTGGTAAACCTGTCACTAAGTCACGACCGCGAATTTCCATCGTTTCTGTTGGTCCTTCTGAACGTGCTGTACCAATTTCCACTTTTATTGATTCCGCTGTACGCTCACCGATTGTTAAGTTATACGTTTTACGAATGTATGCAATAATCGAATGATCCATTGCGTCACCGCCAACACGTACTGATTCACTAGTTACAATACCGCCAAGTGAAATAACGGCTACTTCTGTCGTACCACCACCGATGTCAACTACCATTGAACCAGTAGGCTCCCATACAGGTAAGTTTGCACCGATTGCAGCTGCAAACGGCTCTTCAATTGTAAATGCTTCCTTTGCACCGGCTTGACGTGAAGCATCAATTACCGCACGTTGTTCTACTGAAGTAATGCCATAAGGTACACAAATCATAACATTCGGCTTTTTCCAGTTTGAACCCGAAGCTTTCAATGCCTCTTTTAAATAATATTGAATCATCGCTGTTGTAATCTCGAAATCTGCAATAACGCCATCTTTCATTGGACGAATTGCGACAATCGAACCTGGTGTACGTCCGATCATATTTTTCGCATCATTACCTACTGCAACGATATCCCCTGTTTTTGTATTTTTCGCTACCACTGAAGGTTCGCGTAAAACAATCCCTTTTCCTTTAATAAATACAAGTGTATTCGCTGTGCCAAGATCAATCCCGACATCTTTATTTCCTAATCCAAACAAATTAAGTACTCCCTTTCTATTTAGGCCATTATCTCTTCGATGAAATTATTAAAATCATACCCTTTATTATAGCGGATAGAATCGAAAAATTATAGTGTTCTAAGCACTGAATCTCGACTTTTGTCGAATGTTTTTTCTCGTACGCTACTTTTCTATTGTATTTCTATTTTCTCAACGAAACAATTAATTTTTACTATGTAAGATTTAACAATCCCACGATGCAAATTACTACAGCAGAAGTCCACCATTGCTATAAGTATGGGATGAATGTCAAGTATAGCCTTTATTACGTAGGGGTTCTAACCCCAGCTGAATCAAATTGAAGCCCCGGCGGATGTCACAGTTTTTTAGAGGAGTTTTCGATCAAGCTCGAAAAAAATCTGGACACAATTACGCTAGGGCGTAATTGATCAACTCAATTGACGAATTGTATCCGTATAAGTTGCACGGAATTTTTGAAATTGTTAACAAACCTTCAAACTATGTAATTTGAACTAAAGAATTCCTACTACCAATACGTTCTATTATGGATTCTGATAAAGTTTGTACTTTTTTGACTGGCTAAGCACATGAATCACACTTCTTTGTTGTCACAAATCTGTACGACTCATCTTTGTGCAGGTCAGCCATTTTGTAAGTTTTCCCTACTCATACTTTCTGATCGTTGGCGCCGCTAATGTAGGAGGCGACGATCATCTTATTCAGATTTCCATTCTAATATAAAGTTACTTTCAATTGTTCAAATTAATATGTTTTTTACACCAAAAAATTGCCATTTTGATTGATTACCAAAATGACAATTTCTATTTTAAAAATAGCCTTTTTCTTTCATACTAATAAATTGATGATCCCCAATAATGATGTGGTCGAGCAAGTCTACACCAATAATTTGACCCGCCTCGTGCAAGCGATTTGTAACTTCAATATCTTCAGGACTTGGTGTGGGCACGCCACTCGGGTGGTTATGTGAACAAATAATCGCTGCTGCTGAACGCTTTACTGCTTCACGGAAAATCTCTCGCGGATGCACGATACTCGCATTTAAGCTACCTACAAAAATCGTTTGCTTATGTAGCACTTGATTTTTTACGTTCAAAAACAAGCAGACAAAATGCTCCTGCTGCAACGAGGTCATATCCTGCATTAAATACGATGCGGCATCTTCGGGGGAACGGATTGTATAGCGCTCCTCTAATTCTTTCGATGCTAATCGACGCCCTAGCTCTATCGACGCAAGTAATAACACCGCTTTTGCTTCTCCAATCCCTTTTATATCCTTCATTTCCTCTAATGTTGCATGCTTTAAATTATGCAGCTTTTCAAAGTTTAATAACACACGATTCGCCACCGCTAAGACCGATTCATTTTTCGTACCTGTCCCGAGTAAAATCGCAATAAGCTCTTGGTTGGATAAACTTTTTGCCCCTTGACGGATTAGTCTTTCTCGCGGTCGGTCTGCTTCATGGACGTCTCTTATTTTAATATTATCAATCGGCGTTACTGACATTTACATCCTCCTAAAAAGAAATTTTTAGTAGTTGTAAAGTAAGCAAAGTTTCTACTAATGTTGCGATTGGTAAACCGACAACATTATTATAATCTCCTTCGATTCGATCGACGAGTAACGCACCACTTGTTTGAATACCGTAGCCACCAGCTTTATCAAAAGGATCCCCTGTTTGAACATAAGCCTCAATCAATGCATTCGAAACATCTTTAAATACAACCGTTGTTTCTTCAATAAAAGTTGTTTCTGTACCATCAGGCTGAATGATTGCTACTGCGGTCATTACTTGATGTCGATTACTTGCCAATTTCTTCAAATGATGAACCGCTTCTTCATGAGATTTTGGCTTGTGTAAAATTTGTTGTTCGTAAATGACGATTGTATCAGCACCTATAATTAATTGCCCAGGATGATTGGCCGCAACATCCCTCGTTTTTAATAGTGCCACTTCTTTCACATATTGCTGTGCTGTATTTGCTTGTACACTTGTTTCCTCAACATTGCTTGTTTGGACAACAAAAGGAACGCCAAGCATCCCCAATAATTCTTTTCTTCTTGGAGATGCAGATGCTAAAACAATTTGATTATTCGTAGTAAAATTCATTTCCATTCCTCCTACCGTCAATAGTAAACGACAATTGGAATTTTGAAAAATAACTGTTTTTTACGATTTATGAAATATGACGGCTTTCTCACCGCTAAAAGTCAATTTTCAAGCAATCTAAGCGTTCATAATAATTTATTAATGCATGTAAACGGATGACACTCGTATTTCCAGATAACTTTTGAATTTCCGGAAGTATGACACTCCAATCTTCTGGTAAATTCACTTGTTGCTCACTCGTTACACTGTCAAGCATTAAGTTTTTCGTATCCATTAACGTTTTCGGCAACTGATTTTCCGCATGATTCGGACAGCTACTCGACAAAGTAATGGATTTATAAAAGGAACTCGGCACCGTTTGAGTCGCCCCCTCCACTTTCTCAATATCGATTTTAGACCAAATAAAAAATTGATCACCGACACGAACAATTGATGCTTTATTTAACGTTGGGAAGGATGCTAAAAATTGTGCTGCGCTATCGAAACTAGAATATACGCCATGCTGCAATGCGAAAAACTGTTGCTTGACCGGACCCTTTTCATTCACTTCAGTTGGCTGCTGCGAAGTACTAATGACTTCCCCTTGTTCGATTGGCTCTTTAGGTAATTGTAATATAATAACAAATGCAATGACGCCTATTAATCCGGTTAAAGCTCCATAAACGACAGCTTGTACAACGGCATTTTTTTTAAATGTTCGATAAATTGGCATATGCTCACCTCTTTTTATTGCTTACAGTACCAAAGTAAGCGCAAAAAAGGACAAGACTATTGTCGTCTACTTTGGAAGGCAATATAATTTATTAACTTAAATATATGCTAGATTGTTGAGGTTTATTCGATAGTCAATTTAGATACTTAACGTAAAGATTTAATATTTTGTTACCAAAAACGTAACCACAGACCACCCATTACGGAGTGGTCTTTTTCTTATTAAACTGCCTCACCAACCACGCGCAATATATCCAAACATAAAAGTGAAAACTGAATAAGTACATAACCTAAACCGGCATTCATTATCATGCCCCAAAACTTTTCTGGATTACCTATCAAAAAGAAGAAACACACCCCAATCATAATCAAACTCGCAATTGGAAATGAGATGGCCTCTAAAATAGAGATAACTGGATCTAAAATGGTCGCTAGCATTTCCAATGATTTATCTAAAATTAAACCTGTTAGTGCTGGAACGTTAAATGCTACTGTTGTTTTCAATAGGAATTTTGACGGCTATTTTAAAGACTGCCTCTAAAAAAAAACAGTATACGTAAAAATTTTTGGCTAATAATAAAGTGAAATAAAAATTTCTTAAAAGAGGTGAATACATGAAAAAATTAATAATAGGTGCTTTTACAACAATACTTTCTATTGGAATATTATCTGGATGTGGAACAGCAAATGATGAACAGGAGCCAGATCCAACTGAAGAACCTTCTGAACAACGAGAAGATAAGCAAGACGATGACTATTAAATTTAGATTTTTTTCTTTTTAATGTAAAACAAAAACGTGTAGTTGCAGCATTTTTAACTAGAATATTTGTGGACCAAGATAGAAATACCTATCTTGGTCTATTGTTAATTTTGATGTGATTAGAACGGCAAATGTTAGATGTAGAAGGAAGTAGCTTATACTATTAAGTAAAGGTTTGTGCGCTCAGGTTCAGCTTGAACTAGACTGCAAACAGCTGAATTGATGAAATTACTTTTACCGTATCACATAGCGCCACCAAGGACTAGGTGTGGTATCTTTTCAAAGTCATTGTACTTAAATTCGTTCATGGCTCTATTTACTCCTACAGATACTTTCCAACCATCTCCTGGTACATATGACACTTCCCTTGCCAATTGTTTGTCGTTTTATCAAATAAAAATCGTGATGCTTACCGACGATTTCCCCTATCTCTAATAATTGTGGATGGCAACTATTTATATATGAAACTTCATCATCATAAAATCTAGTTTTCACGTTATCACCTTACATAAATCCATTATTACGGATGCTCATTGGCGTAATCATTAATCAAATATGTTTGTTTGACCTGCTAATTCCATGATTTTAAAATACGTCTTTTCACCATCTCTCCTTTCACCATTCAAGCCAGTTTTCTAATGTTGTAAAGTTAGCAACCTGTGGATGACTCTCACGCTCATTTAACCAAACATAAAACGGCACTGGACGTTCCTTTTGTGGAGTTTCTTCTATTCCACACTGTGACCTTTATAGCGAGGTGCTAACGTAGTATACCCTTTTTCCTCTAAAGATCGACCTAGCATACGCACTCCCAAACTTTGAAAAAACACACTACATTAACAAAAACTCCATAATCTTTTACATCCATTTAATAGCAACTACACATTTCTCAGTTACACTTACATAGATTTCAATTATGAGGAGGAAAACCATGAAGTTTTCAAAAAAATGGAGTTCATTATTTTTAGCAAGCGCAATCACTTTATCATCGGTTAGTATTGCACAACCAGAGGTAAAAGCAGCGGAAGTAAAAAAACCAACAAACGTTATCATGCTTGTGATGGACGGTAGCAGTAATAACGCCGTCACTCTTTCTCGTTGGTATAAAGGTGGAAACCTAGCAATGGACGAAATTTTATCAGGAGCGATGCGTACTTACTCTGCAGATTCTGCTATTACTGACTCTGCGCCTGCCGCAACAGCATTAGCGACTGGACACAAATCAAACGATAAATATGTCGGTGTTTTACCTTCTGTCGTTAATTCTCCAGGGCTTGAACAAATCGCAACAGAGGATGCCTTCAAACCTGTAGCAAATGTTTTAGAGGGTGCTAAAAAAGAAGGTAAGGCAACGGGCATTATTTCAACTTCAGAAATCCAACATGCAACACCAGCAGGTTTTTCTGCTCATGTAAAAAATAGAAGTCAGTACGGTGATATCGCGGAGCAACAGGTTTACCAAAACATTGATGTTGTTTTAGGTGGCGGACTAGAATCGTTAACACCAGGCACAACAAAAAACGCTCGTAAAGATGGGGAAAATTTAATTTCTGTTCTTGAAGATCAGCAGTACGATCTTGTGAAAACACGGGATGAATTATTAAAGACCGACGCCGATAGAATTTGGGGAAGCTTTGCACCAAGTGCACTTGCTTATGATTTTGACCGTAAAGCTACAAATATCGATGAACCAACACTTGCTGAAATGACAGACAAAGCTATCGATACACTAAAAAAAGATGAGGACGGCTTCTTCTTATTCGTTGAAGGTAGTAAAGTAGACTGGGCAGCACACGCTAACGATACGATTGGTATCATCAGTGATATTTTATCGTTTGATGATGCTGTAAAAGAAGCGGTTGAATTCGCAAAAGAAGACGGAAATACAATGGTTATTGCTGTAACAGACCATGGTAACTCTGGAATAACGATGGGTAATGCTAATACAACAAGTACATACTCAAGTATCCCTGTATCCGCTTATATTGATCCATTGAAAAAAGCAACGATGACTATTGAGGGTGCACTTAGCCAATTAAAAGAGGACAAATCAAATATTGTTGAGGTAGCTACTCTTTACGGTTTAGATAATTTAACAGAGGAAGAGCTTGCAACATTAACATCTGCTAAAGATTTAGGCAGTGAAATGGCAAAAATGCTTGCCAACCGTGCTAACATTGGCTTTACAACCGGAGGGCATACAGGTGAGGATGTGTTCCTATACTCTTATGGTCCTTCTAAAGTGACAGGACTTGTGGAAAATACAGATTTAGCACTTACGATGGCTAAATTTATGAACTTTGATTTAGGTGAATTGACGGATGAATTGTATGTGCCTGCATCAGAAGCATTAACAAAAAAAGGCTTCACGACTAAAATTGATGTATCCGATAAAGAAAATCCTATATTCATCGCACAAAAGGATAATCACACATATTCGATTCCTGTTAACAAAAACATTGTCAATTATGAGAAGACATTAGAAAATGGTGATTCGGTAACTGACACTTTTACATTCAATACGATCAATGTTTATAATGGTACTGATTTCTACGTTTCACAAGAAGCATTAAATTCTATTAAATAGAAATCCGGGCGAGTCAGAGTTGAATAATCAGCTTTTGACATCGCCCGTTTTTTCTATGTAAAAATTGATTCATTACCAAAAGTAAATGTCGCCATTTTGATGAAGCCAAGTCGGAACGAAGTAAGCCCGAAATATAAAAAAATATAATAATTCATCCTACATTCTCTTTTCGTTACTCAACAATTTCTTTCGCTCACAACCAACCTAATTCTTGAGCTGTTTTATCCAATAACTACATACTATTCAACTAGAGAAAATCCTAAAATGAACTACATTGTATTTGGTTTTGGTAAAATTACAAGTGCTATCTCTTCAACAGGATTAAGAGCAAGGTATGAAAAGTACGTGAAAACTGCACATGTGAAACAAATTAGAATTTAGAATTTCCGGCACTCACATTCGAGTTATTTAATTAACAATGGTGCAATACCATCCATAGTTGCGAAAAGACTTGGTCATTCTAATGTAGCCACTACACTAAACACATATTCACATTTATTTCCTTCCACAGAAGAAGAAGCCGTATTCCAGATGGAACACGACTTCAAACCTGCTCAAATTTTAGAATTTAAACAAAAATAATATTAAACGGTATCCAAATGTTACCACGCTTTTGTAATCTCCGTTAATTCAACACTTTAAGATAGTTTGACTAGACTATTGTCGTCATGTCGAAAAAAACTTTCCCCCTAATTTCCGATACTATTTGCTGGGCGCTCTTGAAATAAAGCCTTATGAATGTATCCATTCCCTTGGAACTTATTTTTAGAACTCGCGATTTTATTTTAACTTCAGACGAATTTCACTTAATAAATAGAGTGATCCCGTTACAAATCGGATTGTTTGTTGCGGTATTTTTTCTCGTAAGAACGATTGCTCATCTGCTATAATTTCTTTTTCTTTCGCACGACTCAATTGTAAAATATATGCTGCCTTCATCGCGCGCTCATTTTCAAGATTTACAAAATAAAAAGCATCCCCCACTTCCTCCAAAATCCGAAGTACCGCCTCTACATCTTTATCCGCCAAAATACCGAGTACAAATTCAATGCGCTTCCCTGGAAATTGCTGTTTAATCGTATCGACAAGCATTCGAATACTTGCAGGATTATGTGCACCGTCAAAATATAGGTTCGGTAAAACTTGCTCAAAGCGTCCAGGAACCGTTGCATTTTGTACCCCTGCTTGCACTTTATTTAGCACAGGTGACACATTCAAAGCTTTCGCCACTTCAAAAAAAGCGGTAATAGCCAAAGCCATATTTTGTGCCTGATGCTGACCAGGTAGCTGACGTTGCAGTGCTGGAATGACTAAATGTTGCACAGCATTTTCATACACCTCACCTTGTTCCGCTTCGTAAACGTCAAAGTCCCGCCCTAATTTTAAGAGTTTTGCTTGTTGTTGCAGTGCTTCGGCAATAATAACTTGCTCGGCTTCTTCTGGTAAACCCCCAATAATTACGGGCTTATTTGCTTTAATAATGCCTGCTTTATGAGTGGCAATGCTCATCAAAGTTGTCCCTAAAAAATTCGTATGCTCCAGCGCAATACTTGGGATAATCGAAACGATGGGCTCTACAACATTTGTACTATCTTCACGACCGCCCATACCCGCCTCTAACAACACTAAATCGACGTTTTGTTGTTTAAAATAAAGAAATGCAATGACGGTTAATAGTTCAAAATCGGTTAGCTTCCCACTTAAACCAGCCTTTTCCAATTGTTGAAATAGCCCGTCCAACTGCTCACTCTCAATGGGATGTCCATTTATTTGAATTTGATCATGAATATCCACTATACATGGCGACATGAACTTCCCAACAGTTAACCCATGCTGCCTTGCAATTTGTTCTACAAAAGTAAGGGTAGAACCTTTTCCATTTGTCCCTGCAAAATGAACAACTGAAAGGGCATTTTGCGGATTATTTAATCTTTCGAGCGCCTGCTTAATCGCAGCTAAACCCGGCTTGATTACTCGCTCGCTTTGCACATGCCACCGTTCTTTATAATACTCAAGAAGTGGAATCAATTAAATCAACCCTTTCTTCACAAATTCACCGCGCACCTCTGCTATAAAATAAAGGGACCCTGTAATAATTAATAATTCATCTTGTTTTAGCTCATGCATTTGCTGTTCAATTAGTTGCTGCCAATTTTCATGTGCAAACTTTTGTGCATGCTCACTTTGGCTCGCTAGCTGCTGTGCTTTTGCTGCGCGCGGTAAATCAATTTGTGTGAAATACATGGCGGATGCTATATTGTCCATTAATCGGATGCTTACTTCATGGTCCTTATCTTGCAATGCCGCATAAATAAATTTGTATTTTTTATGCGGTTCAACGTGCTTAAGTGTTTCAATAAGCGAAATTGTTCCTTCTGAATTATGTGCACCATCTAAAATGATCGTTGTCCCAACACGCTCAAATCGTCCTGCCCATTTCGCCTGCTTCATCGCTTTCTTTACTTTTTCAGAATCAAGCATGTTCAAAAAAAGCTGAGCTGCTGTTATCGCAAGCGCCGCATTATTCACCTGGTGTTCACCAACCATCGCAAGCTCAATTTTTTCAATCGAAGCGTATCCCTTATAATCAAAAATACCGACGTCGTGGCTTTCAACAGTAAACTGCTCTCCTAAAACAAATATCGGGGCCTTTTGTTCAAGTGCAACTTGCTTAATTGTTGTCAGTGCTTCGCTATTTTTCACACCAATCACAACAGGTTTGCCACACTTAATGATCCCTGCCTTTTCAGACGCGATTTGTGCATATGTATCCCCTAGCATGTCTGTATGCTCTAGTGAAATCGTTGTAATAACCGAAATTTCTGGTGTGATGACATTTGTAGAGTCTAATTTTCCACCAATCCCAACTTCTAATAACGCGACATCGATCCGCTGTTCTGAAAAATATTGAAGCGCAATGAGTGTCATGAATTCAAAGAAACTCGGAAACTGCCCATTTAGCTTTTCATCGATAATACCCGTTATTCGATTCGCAATTCTTAAAAAAGCTTCATCCGAAATTTGCTTTTTATTAATTGTAATACGCTCATTCGCACGTTCAAAATGTGGTGAAATAAAGGCACCTACTGTTAAACGATGTTCCATTAACAGTTCTCGTGTTGCATTTAATGTTGAGCCTTTGCCATTAGAACCTGCAAAATGAATAAATTTCGTTTTTTGCTCTGGACTCCCTAACTGCTCTAAAATGATCTTCGCAGATTGCAATGGTTCCCCTTTATACTGACTCGCCTTTAGCGTAAATATAAAATCCGTACACTGCTGTATAGTTTGAAACATCTTAATCCCTCTCTTCTATCAATTACGCATCGGCATTTTCTGCTGAATGAAGATAAGTAAAGAGGTGCCGAAGAATAACGGCACCTCTTTATAGAACTTACATATTCTTCAATTCTGCAATACGTTTTTCAACTGTTGCAAATTTTGCTTCATAGTCCGCTAGCTTTTCACGTTCTACCGCTACTAACGCTTCTGGTGCTTTTGAAACGAAACGCTCATTTGATAGCTTCCCTGAAACTAATTTTACTTCCTTCGCCCATTTCTCAAGCTCTTTTTCTAATCGAATAATTTCTTCGTCAATATTAATTAAGCCTGCAAGTGGCATGAAGATTTCTGCTCCAGATACAACCGCTGACATTGCTTGAGTAGGTGCCTCTATGCTTGCGCCAATTGTTAAGCCATCTGGGTTACAGAATTTTTCGATATAGCCTTTGTTCGCCTCTAAAATACTTGCAATTGACGCATCTTTTGCTGAAATTGTCATCGCTACTTTTTTGCTCATTGGCGTATTTACTTCTGCACGAATGTTACGAACAGCGCGAATAATATCCATTAATAACTGCATTTCCACCGCTTCATCTTTAAAGTTGTAAGCAGCGTTTACAGTTGGCCAAGCCGCTACTGTAATCGACTCACCTTCATGCGGAAGGTGCTGCCAAATTTCTTCTGTTACGAATGGCATTAATGGGTGTAATAAACGCATCGTATTGTCTAAAACATACGCTAATACTGAACGTGTTGTTAATTTTGCTGATTCGTCTTCACCGTATAATGGTAATTTCGCCATTTCAATGTACCAAGAACAGAAATCATCCCAGATAAAGTTATAAAGCTCACGCCCTACTTCACCGAACTCATATTTATCCGATAATGTCGTAACACGTTCTATCGTTTCATTTAATCGCGTTAAAATCCATTTATCTGCAGTTGAAAGGTCGCCTGTTAAATCGATTTGCTCGAATGTTAAGCCTTCCATGTTCATTAATGCAAAACGTGAAGCATTCCAAATTTTATTAACGAAGTTCCACGTTGACTCTACTTTTTCCGTAGAATAACGTAAATCTTGCCCTGGTGAAGACCCTGTCGCTAAGAAATAACGTAAAGAGTCAGCACCATACTGCTCGATTACTTCCATAGGATCTACTCCGTTACCAAGGGATTTACTCATTTTGCGCCCTTCTGAATCACGTACTAATCCGTGAATTAACACATCTTTAAATGGACGTTGCCCTGTAAATTCCTTCCCTTGGAAAATCATGCGGCTTACCCAGAAGAAAATAATATCATAGCCCGTTACGAGCGTGCTTGTTGGATAATAACGTTTGAATAATTCACTTTCCTTATTTGGCCAATCCATCGTAGAAAACGGCCATAAAGCAGATGAGAACCATGTATCGAGTACATCTTCATCTTGCGTCCAGTTTTCAGCGTCTGCTGGCGCATCTTTACCTACATATACTTCGCCTGTTTCCTTATGGTACCAAGCCGGAATTTGATGCCCCCACCATAATTGACGTGAAATACACCAGTCATGAATGTTTTCCATCCAACGGTTATACGTATTTTCAAATCGATTTGGCACGAAGTTTACTTTTTCGTCCTCACTCACTTGCATCGCTAACGCATCTTCTGCTAATGGACCCATCTTCACGAACCATTGCTTCGATAAATAAGGCTCTACTACAGCATTTGTACGCTCTGAGTGACCTACTTGGTGGACATGCGTTTCGATTTCTACTAATACGCCCGCTTCTTGTAAGTCCGCTACGATTTGCTTACGGCATTCAAAACGATCCATACCATTATATTTACCAGCACGCTCATTCATCGTGCCGTCCTCATGCATAACTAAAATTCGCTCTAAGTTATGACGGTTACCTACTTCAAAGTCATTTGGGTCATGGGCTGGTGTCATTTTAACAACGCCTGTTCCGAAATCTTTATCTACATAATCATCTGCAACAATTGGAATTTCGCGTCCAACGATTGGCAGGATAACTGTTTTCCCTACTAAATGTGCATAGCGCTCATCTTCAGGGTGAACCGCGATACCCGAGTCACCAAGCATCGTTTCTGGTCGAGTCGTCGCAACACGTAATACGCCAGAACCATCTGCTAATGGGTATTCCATATGGTAAAATGCGCCTTCTACTTCTTTGTGAATTACTTCGATGTCAGATAACGCTGTTTTAGCAGCTGGATCCCAGTTAATAATACGCTCACCGCGATAAATTAAGCCTTTTTCGTATAATGTTACGAATACTTCATTAACAGCTACGTTTAAGCCCTCATCTAATGTGAAGCGTTCTTTTGAATAATCTAAACCAAGACCTAGTTTTGACCATTGCGCACGGATATGAGAAGCGTATTCCTCTTTCCATTCCCATGTTTTTTCTAGAAACTTTTCACGGCCAAGATCATAACGTGTGATGCCTTCTCCGCGCAGTTTTTCTTCTACTTTCGCTTGAGTTGCAATCCCTGCGTGGTCCATCCCTGGTAACCATAGTGCATCATAGCCTTGCATGCGCTTCATACGAGTTAAAATATCTTGTAACGTTGTATCCCATGCGTGACCAAGGTGTAATTTCCCCGTTACGTTTGGCGGTGGAATAACAATTGAGTATGGTTCCTTATCGCTTGTTGGATCTGCTTCGAAAAATTTACCTTTTAACCACCATTCATAGCGGCCTGCTTCTGTGGACTGCGGATCATACTTTGTAGGCATTGAAATTTCAGTCATTGTACTCTCTCCTTTAGAAAATGATAATCGATTGCGTCTCGACGTAATTACGTCCAGATTTTGAACAAACAGAAAACTCCCTCATCACTAAAAGGACGAGGGAGTTGTTTCGCGGTACCACCTTTATTTCCAATGGCTTGAGTCAAGCGTTCGCATTCTGCGTCACTCCTCATTCAGCAATCCTCATGAACCTTAAGTTCACTGCGGTTGCTTCATTTCGTCGTTCCTTGACTGACAAACGCTTTCTTTCAAGCCATTTATTCGTCAATTTACGCTTTGTGAAACACTTTTTATAAAGCCAATTGGCACTTCATTCGATAACGGTGTTAAACCGGACATTAGCTACTCTTTGTTCACTAAGTCAACTCCTAGGCTACCTTCTGCTTGTGCAATGTAGAAACTTTTCAGCTACCGTTTCCTCTCTAACCATCACGTTCAAGCATACTCTTCCTACTCTACGTTTCAATTATATAATTGAATATATTTTAAGCTCTTTTCGTCAAAATTTCAAGTATTAGGGATGGTTTCCATCGCAAAATAATACAGCTCAAACAAAATTCTTTGTTCAGCTGATTTTATCGATAAAACGTAAAGCCAATTAAAACGCCAATGAGAACAATATTCCATGGCTTTATTTTAAACTTTACAAGTAAAACAAATAAAACGATTGCCCAAAATGCATCCATTACATCATAGATCGTTGACGTGATGATTGGCGAAATAAAAGCAGCGATTAAAATCCCTATTACCGCAACATTCATTCCAGCCACAGCCCCGCGCAACGCTTGATGACTACTAATACTTGACCAAAATGGATACGCCCCAACAATTAATAAAAATGCCGGTAAAAAGATAGCCACTGTCGCAAGTATAGCAATCGGAATTCCACCAATCACCATCCCTAAGTAACTAGCAAACGTAAACAATGGACCTGGGACAGCTTGTGTTAAGCCGTAGCCTGCTAAAAAATCTTCTGCTGTCACGTAAGAACCAACGAACTGAGATTCTAGTAACGGCAAAACAACATGGCCACCACCAAAAACAAGCGACCCCGCTAAATAAAACTTTTCAAATAGCACAAGCCATTCCCATTTTAATGTTTGGGCAGCAATAGGCAAGCCGAGTAATAAAACAAAAAATGCGGATAAAAATACGGCTCCCCATTTTTTTGAAAAAACGACACTTGGAATCACTTGGCCTGGCTGTTTAAAAAACAAATAACCAATCATTGCACTTCCGATAAGAACACCAATTTGTGAATAAATAGATGTAGCGTACAGTAATAAAATCGCAACTAAAACTAACAGCGCATACTGCATAGGGGTTTTTAGTATTTTTTTACCCATATCCAAAATGGCTTGGGCAACAATCGCAACCGCAACAATTTTCAAACCTTGTAGCCAGCCAATACTAAATTGAAAGCGTTCCATTATGTAAACAAATATAATGAGCATCATCACTGACGGTAATGTAAATCCGATAAACGCTGCAATACTACCAGTGATACCACCTTTTCGAAGCCCAATCCCCATACCTACCTGACTGGAGGCGGGTCCGGGTAAAAACTGACTTAATGCCAATAAATCTAAATATTGTTCATCTGTCAGCCACTTTTTTTGTTTTACATATATTTGCTGGAAATAACCTAAATGTGCAGCGGGTCCTCCAAATGATGTGAATCCTAGTTTCAACGATGTCCAAAAAATAACCCATAAATTCCGCAATATTTCACTCCTAAAAAAGAACTTGCCCTAACTTTACTAAATGTTCCACGTTCCTAAAAGGACAATTACAAAACAATAATTATTTTTACAATAACTTCACATTTTAGCATTCCCCTGTGCTGTTTCAAATGATGTTTTAACTTTCAATATGTCTATCCACCTTCAATAAATTCCCACACCAAAGGACAGCCTATACTAATTAGAATTACTATTAAGGATTCTTATTTGCTAGTGGATATTCTGCTGGCTAAGCACGTGGCGGTTTTAGCCTGAGTCCCACTATTATAGTTTAGGATTCTGAAGCTTTCTGCATTGAATACGCCGCTTCCAATGAGAGGCGGCGATTTCTTATTTAGATTTGCCTAATGAATCATCACAGTATTTTAGGATTGCTTCAAACTTTAATTGTGTCTATTCCCCTCCAAATAAATCACAATCACTTTCAGTAGATGAATACCTTGAGGCAGTTTCTTTTAAAATTCATCCATCCTTTTTCTCAACTTCCTTTGAAATTTAAAAAAAATTCTATTAGTATAGATATCGTTTTTCGCCAATAATTTATATGCATCAAGCTGGCTTGAAGTTCGTATCACAATGTAGATACCAATTGCAATTAATCCAATACAGATTGGATAATAAGGTAATAAAAATTCAGTAGTAAAAAACCTTCTTTCGATTCCTAAAGTTAATATTCCAGAGATAAATAAACCGGAACCCGCTAGATTAATAACGAAATATCTTTTCTTTAAATTTTTGTATCTATTAGTCAACTCTTTAAGGTAATTTTCATCAAATAGCAAGGGTTCTGTTTTTAATACTTTATATTGATTTTCTTCAATAAATGATGTTGATACAAACATCCCGATACCAAATGTAGCTAAAACAATGGTTGGGATTATATATATTGCTGGGTCTTGATTAAATATGAAATAGGGAATACAGGATAAGGCGATTAAGAAAAAACCTAACGCTAAATATTTTGAAACCCTATTTGCAGACAATAAATATCCTTCTGCCATTTCTTTGCTAACATAATATCCGGCTTTTTTATCATTGCTTGGCTCAACAGAATCCTTTAATAAATAGTCGATAGTTACCTCAAAAACATTTCCAATCATAAGAAGCCTTTCTGTCTCTGGGTATCCTTGGCCATTTTCCCATTTACTAATTGCTTGCCTTGTTGTGTTTAGTTTTTCCGCTAATGCTTCTTGAGACAGTCCTTTTTCTTTTCTTAATTTAAAAAGTTTTTCACCAAATGTCATTTGTATGAACTCCTTTAAATATAGGTTTATATATATTGTAACAAATTCCCTTTACGTATTAGCAAAATGAATACACTAAATATTCTGTCATTAAAAGATAAATAATTAATTATTCGCTCAGTTTTTTTACAGCCCAATTTCCCCTACTTGTTACTACTCATCTTCTTTAATTTGGACACAACAAATATAATGGTAGCAATGACTACACCTAGAAAAACGACGATATTTGATATTGACTCGCTAATTCTTGGTATTGAATTCAGGTAAATTTTCAAAAAGACTAATAATCCCAACGTTAAAATAACTCCTGCAACCTTCATTTTGACCATGATTTTTCCCTCCATTAATAAATTTCACTTCACTATTTACTTTAGAAATAAAGGGCATACAGTTCTACCATCTTGGAGTTGCACTTTGACAACTTACGGTTGCATTTATGTAATACCGTACAATTTTATATAGGAATTCGTGTCAATCGTATTAATTTTTCCTGTCAACTTAACCCGATGTTGTTTTAAATAAAATGAAAAGACATAGCCCGCTTGATCGCTAAGCCATGCCTTTTCATTTTCAAAATCCGATGCATCAATTTTTCACTTCATGACCTAGTCTTGCATATACTAACAAAAAGGAGATGATGAACGTGCGGAAAGGTTATAATCCATACTTACTTCCACCTTGGTTACGGAAAACTCGTTTTTATATTAAACACTGCATCATCCCCATAACGATTTTCCAAGCTATCCGAACAATATTTTTCCCGACAACAGGCGATATTATTTTACTCGTTCTTTTAATTGGACTTAGTTATTTATTTACTTGTGATTATCTCTAGCTTTTGGAATGACAATTTGATGTACTTTATACGCTTCAGACAGTTCGTGATAAAAGTCATCTGAAGGTACGGTATACATCAATTGTTCTTCCAGTTGCTTTGGAGATTCAGCGACTTCATTCACTACATTAAGCACGACCGTTTCTTTTACTTCAGCAATCTCCGGAACTTTATTTACTTCAGGTGTTTCATGAATTACATTTGCTTCATACGTTTCTTGAATGGCACTTGCTTCAAGCGTTTCTGAAAGGGTATTTATTTTTAATTCAAGTTCGTCATTTTCGTCCTTAAATACCAATATTTCTTGATTGTCGATTTTCTCTACGACATTATCTTCATATTGACACCGAACATTCCACTTTACCTGACAGCCTCCATCAAATACCGCACTTTGCTCTCCCTCAATTATGACTTTCACACCGTCAAGCTGCTTAGCCGTATCTGGTAAATCAATACCAAATGGTAAGGCATATTCAAAATAGCCAACGTTATCACTAAAATCTAATTCTTCAATATAGGCGCCTTTTTGTAATGTCGCTTCCGCCGTATTATTGAAAGCAACTTCTACAGCAAAATGATAAATACCATTTAGTCGCATCGAATTGTCGAGTTCCACCGGCACCCATTGTGGTGAAATTTTTAACGATTGTACTTCTGCTACAGAACCCAAATGGTTTGGAAAAAAGAAGTACTCATCCATTTCCCAGGAAATATCCTTCATCTGATCCCCCCTCGAATAACTCTATGTGCAATCTATTCTCTTTATGAAAAACTTTATGATATCGACACATTACGTGCTTTAATAGACAATTTACCAAACCGTATGTACATAATAAATGCAAAAATGACATTTCGACCCGTAGGCAAAATGTCATTTTATTATTCAGTAGATAACTCCCACCTCTACAGATGGTAAGATGAATGCTATTTCAGTCTTTTTTCAGTGGATATTCAAACGCCCACTGAATGAAAATAATGCCTCCGGCGGATGTCACAGACTTTGAATTGTGCGAGCACAATTCAAAATCTGGACGCAATTACGCCAAGGCGAAATTGAACAATTGTTATTAACGAGCTAATTTTTCAAACACCTTATGGAATGCTTGTACCGTTTTTTCGATATGCGCTTCTGTATGTGCTGTCGAAATAAAGAGACCTTCGAATTGAGATGGTGGTAAGAAAATGCCTTCTTCCGCCATTAATTTAAAGTACTCCGCAAATAATGCTAAATCAGAAGTTTTTGCCGATTCAAAATCAATAACATCTTCATTCGTGAAGAAAAAGCCTATCATCGAACCCGCACGATTTACAGTATGTGGAATATTGTATTTTGATGCCGCTTCACGGAAACCAGCTTCTAATTGGTCACCAAGCTTGCGGAAATATGTGTATGTTTCTTTGTTTAAACGTGATAATGTTTCAAAACCTGCCGTCATTGCAAGTGGATTTCCTGATAACGTACCCGCTTGATAAATCGGACCTGCTGGCGCAATATTTTCCATTATTTCACGTTTCCCGCCGAATGCACCTACTGGTAAGCCACCACCAATTACTTTCCCAAGACAAGTAAGATCTGGTTGGATGCCAAAATATTCTTGTGCGCAACCATAATCGACACGGAAGCCTGTCATGACTTCATCAAATATTAACACCGTACCATTTTCTTCTGTTAGCTTGCGTAAGCCTTCTAAAAAGCCTGGTTGTGGTGGAACAACGCCCATATTTCCTGCAACAGGCTCTAAAATAACAGCGGCTAATTCTTGACCATATTTTTCGAATACTAATTTTGCTGATTCCAAATCATTGTACGCAACCGTTAACGTATTTTTTGCAACAGCCACAGGTACACCTGGAGAATCTGGTAAACCTAATGTCGCAACACCTGAACCCGCTTTAATTAGTAATGAATCCCCGTGCCCATGATAAGAACCTTCGAATTTTAAGATTTTGTCGCGTCCTGTATATCCGCGCGCTAAACGAAGAGCTGACATCGTTGCTTCCGTTCCTGAAGAAACAAAGCGAATCATTTCGACAGACGGTAAGCGATCTAATACTAATTTCGCTAATTTATTTTCAGATAATGTTGGCGCGCCAAATGAAGCACCTTTTGCCGCTTGTTCTTGAATAGCTGTGACAACTTCTGGATGCGTATGTCCTAAAATAAGCGGTCCCCATGATAAAACATAGTCAATATATTCATTGCCATCAATGTCTTTAATAACGGCACCTGAACCAGACTCCATAAAAATCGGCTCTAGGTTAACCGATTTAAATGCTCGTACGGGTGAATTTACACCACCAGGCATTAAATCAATTGCTTCTGTAAATGCTGCTTTAGAATTTTCATAAGTACGCATATTATTTCTCCTCCAACCAACGACACACGTCTTTTGCGTGGTACGTAATAATTAAATCGGATCCTGCACGTTTCATGCCAAGCAATGTTTCCAAAACAACCGCTTTTTCATTAATCCAACCATTCCCGGCAGCGGCTTTGACCATTGAATATTCACCCGACACATTGTAAGCAACAACTGGAACTGGGAAGCTATTTTTCACATCCCGGATAATATCCATATAAGCAAGCGCTGGCTTCACAATTAAGAAATCGGCACCTTCATCAATATCTGAAGTCGCTTCACGAATCGCTTCCATACGATTGGACGGATCCATTTGATACGTTTTACGATCACCAAATTTCGGTGCACCATCCGCAGCTTCACGGAAAGGTCCATAATAGCTCGATGCGTATTTCACAGCGTAAGACATAATCGGAATATGCTCAAAGCCTGCTGCGTCTAAACCTGCACGAATCGCCGACACGAAGCCGTCCATCATGTTCGATGGTGCGATAATGTCCGCGCCTGCCTGTGCTTGTGAAACAGCTGTACGCGCTAAAACATCAAGTGAAGGGTCATTTAAAATTTGATTGCCTTCTACGACACCACAGTGTCCGTGATCTGTAAATTCACATAAGCACGTATCTGCAATGACTAATAGCTCCGGATGACGTGCCTTAATAAGACGAGTTGCCTCTTGTACAATTCCGTGATTATGGAACGCACCAGTACCAACAGCATCTTTTTCAGCTGGAATACCGAATAATAATACCGCACGAATACCTAAAGTAACAATTTCATCTACTTCTGTCGCCAAATTATCTAAAGAAAGCTGAAATACACCTGGCATTGAGCTTACTTCATTTTTAATGTTTTCGCCTTCAATAATAAATAATGGATAAATTAAATCCTCTTTGTTTAAGTATGTTTCCTTTACTAATGCACGCATACCTGCACTTTGACGTAGGCGGCGATGACGTTGGAAAAATAGTTCAGTCATAATTTTGTTTCCTCCAAAATAAGTTGTTCGATAACGGCCTTCATCGTATATTGTTGCGGTTGGACAATCGGTGTAATCCCATATTTCGCTAAAGCTTGTGTCGTAACATGACCAATCGTTGCAAATTTGACGAATCTCCAATCAAGCATCGGGACTAGCTCCTGTGCATAAATTTCAACAGCAGACGGACTAGCAAAAATGACAATCGGTTCTGGTTCGCCAATTAAAGTTTCATGAAGCGCTTGAATATACTTGATAGATGGCACCGTTTCATAAAGCGTCCATTCATCTGCGCCAATACCGTCCGCAATTGTCGACTTCGCAAGACTACCACGTAAAAATAGTGCACTGCCTTCATAGTCGAATTCTTGTACAAAAACGTCCGCACTATACACAGTTGGCATAAAATGATACGCCAAACCATGTTGTTGTAGGCTTTCGGCTGTTCGCTCACCAACAACCGCAATTTTACATTGAATTGTAGATGCCGAAATCCCAAACCGCGTTAGTTTCGCTACAAATGCACTGACCGCATTTTGACTCGTAAAAATGAGCCAATCATAGTCATTACATTGTGTGAGACGCATTTCATCTTTATCCGACACCAATTCCTGTACTTCAATGAGCGGAAACGTTTTCACGCGCCCACCACTTGCTTTAATAAAAGGTACAATCGATTGTATTTTGTTCGAACCGGTCAAAATAATCGTTTTACCTGCTAGCGGCAATTTACTCGGCATCAAGCTCAGCCTTCACCTTTTGAATTAAGTCAAATGCTCCTTGCTCCGTCAATAATCGAGCAACTTCTTTTCCGACAGCATCTGCATTTGTACCTGTTATAGACTCCTTAAAGAAAATAGAGGCGTCTGGTGCTGCAACTAAACCTGTTAATGTAATCGATTCCCCGTCCACTGTCGCATAACCTGCGATTGGTACTTGACATCCGCCATCCATCGCCGCTAAAAATGAGCGTTCGGCATGAGCTGCTTGCCAAGTCAGTGCATCTGTCAATTTCGCTAATTGCTCTAATAATTCCGCATCATCGGCACGACACTCAATTCCAAGTGACCCTTGTGCGACAGCAGGTAGACAAATATCGATATCTAAATACTCCGTTACAACTTCATCACTCCAGCCAAGACGTTTTAAGCCAGCAGCCGCTAAAATAATCGCATCGTACTCTTCTGTTTCTAATTTATTTAAACGAGTATCTACATTTCCACGAATCCATTTAATTTCTAGGTCCGGTCGCACTTGTAAAAGCTGTGCACTACGGCGTAATGAGCTTGTCCCAACGACTGCTCCTTGTGGCAAATCTGCAAATTTCACATGACCTTTTGAAATAAAGGCATCACGCGCATCTTCACGTGGTGGAATACAGCCAATTACAAGACCGTCTGGCAATACAGCAGGCATATCTTTCATAGAATGCACGGCAAAATCTATTTCTTTATCATACAGTGCTTGCTCGATTTCTTTTACGAAAAGCCCTTTACCACCAACTTTTGATAATTGGACATCTAAAATACGGTCACCCTTCGTCACGATTTCTTGTATTTCAAAATCAAATGGGACACCCGCAGCTTTTAACTCATTAATAAACCAATTTGTTTGTGTTAAAGCTAATTTACTTTTTCGTGAACCGACAATAATTTTTCTCAAAATACTCCGACCTTTCTGTTAAACCCATAAATGGAAATTCGATAGTTTGCTGCCAAGGAAAAAATTAATAACAACAAGTAAAAATAAATAAACTTGTACCCAGGCAAATGTTACACCAACTAATTTACCTTGGCGATGTAATAATAAAATAAGTAAATAGACAACAGATACGATAAATGAACTAATAATTTTCACATCGAAAACCGAAAGCCCTTCTAATGTCATATAGGCCCATTCTAACCCTAAAATTAGGCTAATAAGGAGCAATGGAACACCTACTATATTCGAATAACTTATCCATTTACTCATCTGTTGAAGACTTGGTAGCCTGGACCATAAATTATTAAGCTTCTTTTGTTTTAATATACGATATAAAATTAAATACAAAATCGAAAAAACAAAGGATAATGAAAAAGCTGCATAAGAAACAATAGCAAAGCTAATATGAATAAACAGCATTTCTGAAACAAGTGATTCTCCCACAATTTGAGTTGTCGTATTAGGTGCAAACATGTGGATCGTAACAAAAATGAAGCTTAATACATTAATAAAAAATACAGGTAAATCTACGCGGGCAATACAATGTAAAATGATGGATAGTGTTGTTAAAAGCCACGCATAAAAAAATACCCCTTCATATAAGGACAGTACTGGGAATCGTTTTGTTTCGACTATAAACAAGACGATGAATACTATTTGCATGATCCAAACAATGGATACAAACCAAAAAGCCACCCTTCTTGCTTTTAAGTTTTTATATAAATAATCAATAAAATACAGAACGATACTAAGCGCATAAAGAATAATCATGAGCTCATATAATCTAGTCATCGCTACTTCTGTCATACGCAACCTTCTCCTAAAAAACTTCTCTATAGTTAAAATAATGTCAAAAAAGCGTCTTCACTATCTATAATTTTACCATATAGATACGAAAACGCTCCTGTTAATCTTCGTTCAGCAGAAGACCCCCACCTCTATGGGTGGTGAGATAAAAGCGGTGTTAGTATTTTTTTATGTGTTCAAACACGCACTGAACATCGCCCCATTGGTTAATAACGCGACGAACTTAAGCCAACTACTCCTCCTGCTTAATAAGATAAGCCTGGATTCACAGCTGTTTCATTTGTATTTTTGCGTGCATTGCTTTGCTCCTGTTGCTGAGCGCGCACTTCTTGCTGTACTTCCTCTTCAATTCCAAAAATTTGTTGGAATAACGCGAGTTGCTCACTTGCTTGAGTCGAATTCGCCATTTCCTTCACTTGTAAAATCGGATTTTTTAGAAGTTGATTAATAATCGATTTCGTATGCTTACTTAAAATTTTTCGCTCACGGTCTGTTAACTCGGGCATTTTATTTTCAATACTAAGCATCGTTTCTTCTTGAATAGAAGCAGCCTTTTTACGCAGCGCCGAAATGACTGGGACTACACCAAGCGTATTAAACCAATCTTTAAATTGGACAAGCTCTTCTTGAATCATCGCTGTAATTTCAGTAGCCGCACGTTCACGCTCTGCTAAGTTCGCTTGTACAATTCCTTGTAAATCATCAATATCATATAAGAAGATGTTCGGAATATCACCAATTTTTGGATCTAAATCACGTGGAACCGCAATGTCGACCATAAATAATGGATCAGCTTTACGGAGCTTTGCGACATCCTTCATCAAACCATGATCAATTACATAACTAGTTGCACCTGTCGAGCTTATTAAAATATCCGCTTCAAGCAATGTGCATTGTAACTCGTCCATTGATTTCGCATTGCCTTCAAACTTCGACGCTAAATGTTGCGCTTTTTCAAATGTACGATTAATAACTGTTACTTTTCCTACACCATTACCATACAAGTTTTGAATCGCTAGTTCACCCATTTTACCAGCACCTAATATCGCCACATGCTTGTTTTGTAAAGAACCAAATATTTTCTTTGCTAATTCAACTGCTGCATATGATACCGAAACAGCATTTTCTCCAATTGCTGTTTCATTATGCGCACGTTTGGCAAATGTAACCGCTTGCTTAAAGAGCTGATTATACACTGTTCCTGTTGTGCCCATTTCTTGACCTTGTAGGAAGCTCTTTTTTACTTGTCCTAAAATTTGCGTTTCGCCTAACACCATTGAGTCAATTCCAGCAATTACTCGGAATAAATGATTGAACGTCTCATCTTCCTCGCGAATAAATAAATGGTCCTCAAACTGATCCATTGGAATTTTGAACCAATTAGCTAAAAAGTTTTTTACATAATAGCGTCCTGTGTGCAACTGATCAACAACCGCATATATTTCTGTACGGTTACACGTTGAAACGATTACATTTTCTAAGACACTTTTTTCCTGTTGTAGCGCTGCCATTGCATTAGGTATATCCTGTTCAATGAAGGATAACTTTTCGCGAATTTCGACAGGCGCCGTTTTATAATTCAAGCCTACTACTAATGTATGCATGAACCCTCACACCTCACACGTTTCATTCATGGTTTCTATTTTATCATAAAGAACATAATTTTCACTTTCATTTTGTGAACAAGCTATGAAAAGTATTTTTAATTAATAATGATTCTAAAAGAAGTGTAACAAAGTTCCCGTTTCTTTTCAATGAACTTAGTCTATAGTTTGTCCGCTATGAATGAAAAAAAGGCATGTTGATTAAAACAAACATGCCTTTTTAAATAGATGCGAATTTATACCACTATAATTTATTGAATTTTAACTGATTTCGCAGCAATTAATTTGCCTGCTTGATCAAATGCTTGGAATTCGACGTCATTGTATAAATTGAATGGTTTAAATTCATTTACATAGCGTGTTAATCTAAAAATCGATGCACCTCGACTTTGTAAATCATACGTGACGCTTCCTCCAGAGGCTGTAAAAATAACCGATACAGCAGACACATTCGTACAATTTTGATTAATACGTGCATTTAAAATCACATTTGTACGTGAAATATTAACAGAAGCTTCGTTAAACAATGTATCTCCTACTGCGCAGCTATTATCTACCACTTCTTTATTACATAAAATTGAATTTATAATCGCCTGGAATGAACCATGGATATTATAAATAGTTTCAGAATTAAAGTACGCGCCACCTGTATCTGTTGAAAGGGTTTTTAATAGCGTTTCATTAATTGTATTATACTTCCCAATCGCAACTGTATACACTTTCACATTTTTGTCTTTTGCTAATTGTGTAATCTTGTCAATTTTTGATTTCGACGTTTTACCATCTGTTACGAGTACAAGCGCTTTTGCCGTCTGCTGATTGTTTGAGAATTTGTTAATCGCAATATCCACCGCATCTGCAATATTTGTTGCATTGCTTTCGTATTGATATTCTAGTAAACTCGGAATTTTTGTCACATCACTTGCCGTGCCTGATTTCTCATGGTAAGGCTTACGGTTAAAGTGATACACATGATTTGTATCTTGAGCTAGCTGATTAATTACTTGTTTTACTTTTTTCGCTGTGTCGTTATTTGGATCGTTTTTGCGAACTGAGCCCGAGTGATCCACAACAAATGCTACCTCTGCTTTGCCTTTACAAATATTTTTCTCAAACTTAGGATTGGCGAAAATTTCACTTGTTGCCGTTTTATTATCAAGTCCTTGCAATGCTTTCGCATAACGTGGGTCTTTGTCGACGAGTTTCGCTGTTACAGGTGATTTTCCGTAAACGATATCATCAAAATACACGACCGCAGATCCGGCATAACCTGTCCCTGTATTATAGTCCTTTGTATTCGTATCAAAAGCAACAGTTCTTGACGTACCATTAAATGTTACCTCGACTGTTCCCCGGTAATCCGTAATAACGACACCACTTGGCGCGACGACATTCACAATGACCTTCGTATAACGGTCCATACCTTCAGGACGTTCCTCTAGCTCTTGTCCCTTTTTCAAAACTTCAATTTTCGACAATGCCCCTTCAAGCTTACCAATCGCTTGCGCAAATCCTTTTTGTAAAATATTTTTATCAATTTGACTAAGTTTGTCGTACAGCGCTTTAATCGCAAGGACACTTTCTTCATGCGCTAACGTAATATCATCTGCTTTTGGTAAAAAGTTGATTAAATAAATGATCGCTGCATGTAATGTCGAATCAAATTGAGACGTATGTTCTTCACTCATAACACCTTGCAAGTCGTATGTTGCTCGACCTTCTTTATTAAGCGTATACATCACTTTCGCTGAGCCAACTCCGCCCCAGCCATTTGGATTCTTTTCATTGCCATAAATCATATACTCTAAAATTTGTTCAAATAACCATACTGAAATAACTTGACCTTCTAATTTTAGTTCTGCATTGCCATACTGAATTTCTTTAGAAGTAATTTCACCTTGTATTGGTTTCCCTGTTGTCGGATGGTTATATGTTTCGTATTTAGAACCTGTCATCAGTTTTAAATCTTCATCATAATCTGAAACCGTAATGACACCATTCACAGAAAATGGTACCGTTTTCCCGTCAATAACGCCTTCTGGTAATGCTGGTAATGGCTTCACGCCTGGGTCAACATTCCCACCTGTCCAGTCCGGTTGATCTGGATCAAACACTTCATACGAAATACGTAATTCCGCTTCCGGAACATAGCGAACCGATGCCTCAATTACTTGATTTTTATACGTATAATATTTTGGATCATCATTGTTCACTAATTCAAATCGAATTTTATCGACATATGATTTCGTCAAAGCTGGTGCGGTCACAAATACATTGAGCTCCGGTCCATCCGTATACACAACTTTTGCTTTACCACTTGTGCTTGAATCCGTTGCAGAGAAAGATGCACCTGCTTCAGAAGTCACTTTAAATGCTAATGATTCATCATATGGGATTGGATTTCCATAGCTATCTTTTAATTGAATCGTAATTAATGTTGAATCGACACCATTTGCAATTAATTTTTCAGAAGCTACATTAATGCTTTCTACTGCTTTATAAACACTTGGACGATTTACTTTATCATCCGTATTTTCTCCTGGCTTTGGCTTCAATATAACCGAGCCATCTGCATTTTCGATAAAGTCCGCTGGTAATGTAATTTTATGATCGTCCTTACCTGTTGCTTTACTCGTTAACCCTTCTAATGCAATCTTTCCTTGTTGATTCATGCGGTACATAAATACAGCTAAATCGCCGCGGTTAAGATTGCTCGTAGGTTTGTAATCTTCAAACGTACGTTTACCTGTCGTTCCTGTCGTAATTTCACTCATATATAAATATTGAATCGCTTGCTTTTCTGATAAATCTAAGCCATTCATCGCAGCAAAAATTCGTGCAAAATGACTTCTCGAAATAGTCGCGTTTTGTTTTGATACAATACCAACTCCATATAATGGAATATTCAATTCTCCATAATACGAGTAAATCATATCTTTTTCATAGCTTTTAAACTGATAATTCCCATCTAGTTTTGCAATCATTTGCAATACTTCCCACTCTTTTACGGGCGTATCTGGTTGGAATTTACCACCTGGAAAAAGTTGAAAATAATTATTGTCAACTGCCCATTTTGCAGGCTTGTACTTTGCATTTGTCGTACTAATATCTTTAATCTGATTCGTCGCTGCATCTACTTCGATTGGGTTCATAGGTAATACGCTTGAAAATACAATCAGACAAGATAAAAATACCGCTATTAGCTTCTTAAAATTTGTCACAAGAACTCACTCCCTTATTCAAAGAACAAAATATCATCGCGATAATTTTGCTTTAAGTCATTCTCTAAATATTTTAAATAACGTTCAATAATTGATGAAGCTTCGGCACGTGTCAAAATGCCTTTCGGGTTGAATTTACCCCCACTGCCTTTCATCAATCCCAGCTCTGATGCTACATAAACAGAATCTCGTGCATAATCTGATATTTTGTTATCATCCACATATGACGTTGTATAGCCTGGATCTGGCGCTTTGCCTTCAAGCCCTAATGCACGCACTAAAATAGTTGCTGCTTGTTGTCGTGATAAATAGCCATCCGGTTCAAAATTTGTAGCCGTCATCCCCTGAATAACCCCTTTATTAACAGAAGCGACTAAATAGTTATAATCTTTTGTTGTGCGTTTCACATCTCTAAAAATGCTTGTAGGTGGTGTTTTTTTCTTTTTCGAAGTATCCTCTAATACACGTAAATCAACTGCTTTACCGATTGCAATCGCAAAATCATAGCGTAACATCGGTGTATTTGGTGAGAAGAAATTGGATTGGTCATCTAAAATTCCTAAAGAATATAGTTTTTCAATACTTCCACGTGCCCAGTGCGATGAAAGATCACGGAATTTTGGAATTTTTAACATTTCAACTTTTGGCATATAGTCGTTATCTAATGCGATTTTACCCTTCGTTTTAGGCAGTTCATAAACATATTCTGAAAGTGTATCAGCCGAACTAATTGCTTTGTAAGTGCCATTAAAGCTTGCTAAAGACGACATACTTTCATCATACTCTAACTCGCGTGATTTCGTTGTAGATACCCGATTTTCTACTGTACCAATTGAGCCATCTGCATAAATCATTTCAAACTCTGTAATTTGAGTTTCTGTAGCTCCCCAGAAGTTTTCATACCCTACATGACGACTATCAGCATTTACGGTAATTTCTTGTACCTTTTCATTGCGCCCACTACCGCTACTATATGTGTAAGTTTTTCTCGCAATGGCATTACCTGTATAGTAATCCGATGCTGGTCGCTTATCCGTCACAGCGCTTTTAGATAATTGATAATCCACTAACGTATATTTATCCTTGCCAATCGTTATTGTTTCGGTAAATTTCGTTACTTCTCCATCCGCTGTACTTTGACCGATTTGATCATAATTTGTCACATCATATGTATATACAAAATTACGTGCTAGTTTTTCGCTATTTGGTCCAGTTAATGTAAATTTATACGTTTCCGTTAGCTTGCCTTTATTTTCTTTGACTGTTACTGTCACATTTTTACTTGTACCTGTAAATTTAATCGGCTTCCCTGTAATGAACACATATTCTTCATATATATACTCATTTTTTATGCCACCATTTAAGTCAATGGATTGAGCTGAAGTTCGTGCTGGTAAACTAACTATCATACTTAGGAAAACGGTAAATGCTATAAAGAAAAGAACATTTTTTTTCATTCCCACAACAATTATCCCTCTTTTCGTTTTTAATTTGTGCAATGAAAGCACCTTTGTAAAGATGAGACGGCATGTAGGCGTAAAATCCTACATGCCCTCCATTTATTCGTTTACCATTACTACATGTGTTACGAGATTTTCGTCCATTAATAATACGACGCGATCAGAAGGTTTTAATTCGCTTGCTTTAATCGCTTTTCCGTTTTTAATAATGACTACCTTATTCAAGTCTACTTTCGTTTCTCCGAAGTATGACCATTCCCCGCCATTTACCCACTGGCTAACATCTTTAACCGAAATGGAGTTTGTCCCGATGCTATTCACGCGACCCGTTGCTGTAATGACAGAACGTGCTCCATTTTTGATAAAGTGAATCGCTTGAATATGGCCGTCCTTCACATAGAAGTATCCGTACTGCCCTTCATATAAGAACAATTCAGTTTCTGGAATAATTTTGTATTTCGTATCGCCATCTAACTCCGTAACCGCTGTTGAATTACTAAATGAGAAGATCGATTCAGAATTGAATTTCGTCCAGAAGTTATTTTTAAAGTACTCCATGCCCGAAAGTTCGACTTTATAAGCATCTAAATCAGCTACGTCTAAACGACCAAAATAGAGCTGATGCGACGATAAGTTTGGTGATGTGAAGCTGTCGTTCGTAACATTCACCACATGGGCATATTTATCACTCGTCGTGCCATCCGTAATGACATAGGCTGTCCCATTCGCAGCAAGCGTATCAGGTTCTACTAAGCGACCGTTACGAACTAAAATAGAACCATCATGGTAAAATAATCTACCCACTTTAGATAACGCAAAGTAACCATATTTCGAATTCACTTCAGATAATGATTGGTAATACGAGCGTTCATTTTTAGCTAATACTACAATTTTTTCAACGACCTCTTTACTAAATTGCTTTGTCGTTACAAAATACAAGTCGCTATTTTTATAGTTTTTCAATTGATTTTCCGAGATTTTTTCATTGCCCGCATAAATCGTTGTGTTACTTGTAAATTCAAATGTATTTTTATCCATCTTTTCATTTTCACCGAATAACCAGTTCGTAAATGGATGCGCATTATGTACGGTAAACGTATTTTTACTTGTGTTTACTGTATTTAATTTGGCCTTGTATAAATTTTCTACCATAACACCAGTAGTGATAATATTAATTTCCGATACCGCTGAAGTATCTGCTGAAGCAAATTTTAGCTTCACACGATCCCCTTCATATAGTGCACTTAAATCAACCGTTGACTTGCCTTTTATTATCGTCGTGCTATTTTTCACGTAATACGATTTCGTTCCAGCATTATCTAATTTCACTGTAATAAATAAGCCATTCGGGTCAATCTTTGTGACAACACCCGCACTTTGCTTACTATTTGGAACAATAGCACCATCTTCTATATTTGTTGTACCACGCATTTCCGTTACTTTTCTTAAATTTACTTTTACCGTAACATCCATACCTGCCTTAAAACCATCAATCGTAGTTAAGGTATTATTTATGTACAGCCTTGCCGTTTTATCGATATTAAAAGTTGCTGTTTTTCCAGCACTATTTTCTAAAGTGACCTTGCTTAACGTACGATTAACCGTACCATCCTTATTTTCTGTTTCATCATATTTCACGTTGACAAATTTATATGTCGTAGCTGCTTCAGTCTGTTGCCCAAATGGCAGTGCTGCTAAAGCAAAAATAATCGCCAATAAAATTGTTGCCATTTTTTTCAGCAATTGTTCCGCCTCCTTTTTCTTACTTTCTCCTAGCAATTATATCAAAATATAAGACAAAAATGTTTATATGTAATGATTTGGATAATTACCGTAATTAAATTGAACTCTATTACGGTATGGACACTTTTCTCATACACGTCCTTAACCTGCATTACAAAAATTCCATATTTTATGTAAGTACACCTATTATTTCGCGAGCTTCACCACGGATGAAAGTTTCCTTTGATCGCTATATTTCACCAAAGTTAGATTAAAGTGGCACATAAAAAATCTTGTGCCGCTTTTTTTAAACCGAAACATCAATCGAGTGACCCGATGTTGGGTGTGGTGCATCTAGAAGTTCAATAACTTGTTCTGTACTTTGCTGTTGAAATTCCATCGCTTGTTTTGTGACAGCCAATGAAACATTTTGCATTAATTGTGCTTGCTTCATTGACATTGCTAAAGCGGCAATATCCATATGTAGCACCTCCTAAAAGGTTTATCGGCAAATGACGCGCGACATCAAGGAATTCATTAAAATTCGTGAAATAAAATTGTGGTCGATACTCAATGATGCGCTTGACTATATAGAAATGCATGTTGATTGGGAGGGAAGGCGACTCCTGCGGGAACAGCACGATGCCTGAGACTACAGGCTCAGGACGTGTCCGCGGAAAGCGACCGTACAGAAATGGAAATCCCCCCGGTTATGATGAGGAACCGATTTCTATGGTAACAATACAATCTTTGCACATAATCGATGCTTATCTGTAACGACAAGATCATGTTGAAAGCGCAAAAAATCATCCTCCTGGTTAGACCAAAAGGATGATTTTTTAATTGATGGATGTTGTTGTTTTTCCTTACATACGTGCTTCAATTTCAGCCCATGCTTCGTCGAAACCAAGGCCTTTTTCTGAAGAGAACACGAATAAAGGATCTTGTTTATCCATTTGTAATGTTTCACGTACGATTTTTTTATGCTTATCCCATTTACCTTTTGGAATTTTATCCGCTTTTGTTGATACAACGATAACAGGAATATTATAGTGCTTTAAAAAATCATACATCATGCAGTCATCATTAGTTGGTGGATGACGTAAATCAACAATTAAAACGACTGCTTTTAGTTGCTCGCGTCCCATGAAGTATTGTTCAATCATTTTACCCCATGCTGCGCGCTCTGATTTTGAAACTTTTGCATAACCGTACCCTGGTACATCAACAAAGAAAAACTGATCTTCAATTTTATAGAAGTTTAATTGCTGTGTTTTTCCTGGCTTTGACGAAATTCGCGCCATCGCTTTACGACCAATCATACGGTTAATGAAAGATGATTTCCCAACATTTGAGCGCCCTGCTAAGGCAAACTCTGGGTAACCGTCTTCTGGAAATTGTTCTGGTCGGACAAAACTACCGATCATTTCAACGTTATGGACTTTCATTACTACTTAAAACCTCCGTCTAGTGCAATAGCCAGAACTTCTTCTGCCTGTGACACTAGTTTAAATATGAGCTGCTCACGAACTGTTTCTGGAATATCATCAATATCACGTTCATTATCTTTTGGAATAATGATTGTCGTTAATCCTGCTCGGTGTGCGCTTAATGATTTCTCTTTTAAGCCCCCGATTGGTAATACACGACCACGAAGCGTAATTTCGCCTGTCATGCCGACTTCACGTTTAATCGCTTTTCCAGTAATTGCTGACACAATCGCAGTGGCCATCGTAATACCTGCCGATGGACCGTCTTTTGGTACAGCGCCTTCTGGAACATGGACGTGAATATCATGTTGATCGAAATAATCCGCATCCAAATCAAGCTGATGCGTCAATGTTCGTACATAAGATAATGCAATATGTGCTGATTCCTTCATCACATCGCCAAGCTTCCCTGTTAATTGAAGTTTCCCTTTTCCTGGTGTTAATGAAACTTCAATTTGTAGTGTATCACCACCGACCGTTGTATACGCTAAACCAGTCGCAACACCTACTTGATTTTCTATTTCTGCTTGTCCGTATCGGTAGCGGTGTTTCCCTAGCATATCAACTAATACTTTCGAATTCACCGTTACTTTTTTCTTTTCACCTGAAACTATGATTTTTGCTGCTTTACGACAAACGGTTGCCACTTGTCGTTCTAAACCACGCACACCCGCTTCACGTGTATAGTAACGAATTAAATCTAAAATGGCTTCATCTTTAATTAAAAGCTGTGCCTTTTTTAACCCGTGTTCTTTCATTTGCTTAGGAACGAGGTGATTTTTTGTAATTTCATTTTTCTCAAATTCCGTATAACCTGCAATCGTTATAACTTCCATACGATCTAATAAAGGCCCTGGAATTGTACTTAAATCATTGGCAGTTGCGACAAATAATACATCCTGCAGATTGTAAGGTTCTTCAATATAATGATCGCTGAATGTATTATTTTGCTCCGGATCAAGTACTTCTAACATCGCGGCAGATGGGTCTCCTCGGAAATCATTTGACATTTTATCAATTTCATCCAGCAAGAATACCGGATTGACCGTCCCTGCTTTTTTCATCCCTTGAATAATACGCCCTGGCATTGCACCAACATACGTACGTCGGTGTCCGCGAATTTCAGATTCATCTCGAACGCCACCAAGTGACACGCGAACAAATTTACGATCTAAACTTTCTGCAATCGAACGCGCCAAACTTGTTTTCCCTACTCCTGGAGGTCCAGCTAAACAAAGAATCGGCCCACGCAATGAATTCATAAGCTGGCGCACCGAAAGATACTCTAGCACACGTTCTTTCACTTTTTCCAAGCCATCATGATCGCGATTTAAAACTTCCTCTGCATAGGTAATATCAATGCGGTCCTCTGTTTTTTTACTCCAAGGAATCGAAATAAGCCATTCTAAATAATTTCTAATGATACCGCTCTCTGCATTCGCAGCAGGTAATTTTTCATAACGATCTAATTCCTTTAAAGCTACTTCCAATGTTGACTGTGGCATTCCAGCTTGATTAATCTTTTTATGCAACTCTGAAATTTCGCCTGTTTTTCCTTCACGATCGCCAAGCTCTGTTTGAATCGCCTTCATTTGCTCACGTAAATAATATTCTTTTTGCGTGCGTTCCATCGCTTGTTTTACTTTCGAGCCGATTTTTTTCTCTAAATTCAATATTTCTTGCTCATCATGCAAACGAATAATTAAATTATCTATTCGTTTTTTTATCGAAGTAATCGCTAAAATTTCTTGTTTTTCTATAACTTTAATTGGTAAATACGATGCAATAACATCGGCTAAACGGCCTGGTTCTTCAATTTCCAATACCGATTCAATTGTTTCTGTCGTAATTTTATTGGAAGACTTTGCATATTTCTCGAAATAAGTTAAAAGTGTACGCATTAATGCTTCCGTTTCAGCGTCTTTGTAAGTATCATCTACATACACTTCTAAATCAGCCACTGTAAATTTTTCCGTCTCCTTGTAGCGAAGCATTTTCGCACGGTTTACACCTTCGACCAAAATTCGTAACGTCCCATTTGGTAGTTTTAACATTTGCTTTACACGCACTATTGTTCCTAAATCAAATAGATCTGCTTTTGCTGGCGATTCGACGCGTAAATCTTTTTGTGTCGTTAAAAAGATTGTGCTGTCATTTAACATCGCATGCTCTAAAGCAGCAACAGACCGCTCTCGTCCAACATCAATATGTAAAACCATCGATGGAAAGACGAGTAAACCTCTTAAAGGCAAAATTGGCATATTTTTTAGTATTTTATTCACGCGGGTATTCACCTCCATCCAAATCAAAAAAAACAACCCGCAGTTAATGTAGTATGTGTTACCTTTTT
The DNA here is from genome assembly GCF_002736105.1 of Solibacillus sp. R5-41. Taxonomy (NCBI): domain Bacteria; kingdom Bacillati; phylum Bacillota; class Bacilli; order Caryophanales; family Caryophanaceae; genus Solibacillus; species Solibacillus sp. R5-41. The sequence goes on from NZ_CP024123.1 coordinate 3,095,433, forward strand.
AAAATTTTACATACAATTAATTATATATAGACTCTTTTATTCGAACAGCGTGTCTTTCGAAAGGTAAATTAAACACAAGTTCACATTTATACATATATGTAAGATTTATTTGTTAAGAAAAAGCTGACCTTGGACTTGCTTATGAAGTCAAAGTCAGCTGCATGTTTGTTTCGAAAGTCAACTAAAATTAAGCTGACGTTTTTTTGTTGTCCGTATCTTTTACTAAAACAGAGCCATCTTCTAAAATTAATTTTGGTTCTGCTTTATCGCGAATTGTTTCAGCTGTAATGATACATTTTTTAATATCTTCACGTGATGGTAACTCAAACATAGCGTCTAACATTGTCACTTCAATAATCGAACGTAATCCACGAGCACCTGTTTTTCGTTCAATGGCCAATTTTGCAATTTCAACCAGCGCTTCATCCTCAAACTCTAACTCGACATTATCAAGTTCAAGCATTTTTTGATATTGCTTCGCTAACGCATTTTTTGGCTCTGTTAATATTTGTACAAGTGCATCTACATCTAATTGTTCTAATGTAGCAAGTACTGGTAATCGACCGATAAATTCCGGAATTAATCCAAATTTCAATAAATCCTCTGGAACAAGTTGAGACATTAATGTGCCTTCTTCTTCCATAGCCTTTGAATTTGAACCAAAACCAATTACTTTTTCACCTTGACGACGCTTAATGATTGTTTCGATTCCATCAAATGCCCCACCAACGATGAATAAAATGTTCGATGTATCAATTTGTAAAAACTCTTGGTGTGGATGCTTACGTCCGCCTTGAGGGGGAACACTTGCAACTGTACCTTCTAGAATTTTTAATAATGCTTGTTGTACACCTTCACCAGATACATCGCGAGTAATCGAAGGATTTTCTGATTTACGAGCTACTTTATCGATCTCGTCAATATAAATAATCCCTTTTTCAGCTCGCTCAATATCATAATCTGCCGCTTGAATCAGCTTTAATAAAATATTTTCAACGTCCTCACCGACATAACCAGCTTCTGTTAAGCTCGTTGCATCTGCAATCGCAAAAGGTACATTTAAAATGCGTGCTAATGTTTGGGCAAGTAATGTTTTACCACTACCTGTTGGACCGATTAATACAATATTTGATTTCGATAATTCAACATCATCAATTTTAGAATTTGAATTAATACGCTTATAGTGATTGTAAACAGCAACAGCTAGTGCTTTTTTCGCACGCTCTTGTCCAATTACATAGTCACCTAAAATATTTAATATTTCCTTAGGTTTCGGAATATCTTTGAATTCAATTTCCTCTTCAATACCCAGCTCTTCGACGACAATCTCTGAACATAACTCGATACATTCGTCACAAATATATACGCCTGGTCCTGCAACCAACTTACGAACTTGTTCTTGTGGCTTACCACAAAAAGAGCATTTTAAATTGCCTTTTTCATCATTAAATTTAAACAATTTGGTTCACCCCTATTCAAGCAACTATCTTACAAGATTCTTTTACTTTTATCAAATAAATTGACTGCAGCTTGTTGCTTTTTTTGTATTAAAATTGATTATGTATTAGAAAAACTTCCCTTGCAACATATAGTGCAAAATAATGTTTATCCATGTATGTCAAAAGATGCTTATGTGATAAAACAAGGTACGGGATAGCCCGTACCTTGTTAAAAAGTCTATCTGCTTACAATTTTATTAATTAGAGATTTTAGCATTTTCAACTAAAAGCTCAACAGTTTTTTGAGTACGAATGTCGTTCTCTAAAACTGAAGTACCGCCTAAAGCAGTTAAAATTTGCTCGCTTGTCATGCCAAATTGAGAAGCCATTTTTTCAACTTCAGCGTTGATGTCTTCTTCAGAAACTTCGATTTTTTCAGCTTGACCAATTGCTTCTAATACTAAAGAAACACGTACGCGGCTTTCTGCATCAGCAGCCATTTGCTCACGTAAAGCTTGCTCGTTTTGACCTGAGAATTGGTAGTATAATTCAAGGTTCATACCTTGTGATTGTAAACGTTGACCGAATTCTTGGATCATGCGGTCTACTTCTGTGTTGATCATCCCTTGTGGAACGTCAACTTCTGCGTTTGCAGCAGCTTTTTCTACTAACTCATCACGTAAAGAACCTTCTGATTCAGCTTCTTTTTGAGCAGCAGTAGTTTCTTTAATTTTTGCACGTAAAGCATCAACCGTTTCAACTTCTGGGTCGATTTCTTTTGCGAATGCGTCGTTTAACTCAGGAAGTACTTTTGTTTTTACTTCTTTCACAGTTACTACAAACTTCGCTTCTTTACCTGCTAATTCTTCAGCATGGTACTCTTCTGGGAAAGTAACCATTACATCTTTAGTTTCGCCAGATTTAGCGCCTACTAATTGCTCTTCAAATCCAGGAATGAAAGAACCTGAACCGATTTCAAGTGCGTAATCCTCGCCTTTACCGCCTTCGAATGCTTCTTCACCTACAAAGCCTTCAAAATCGATTACAGCTGTATCGCCATCAACGATTGCTTCATCTTCTTTAATTTCTAATTCTGCTTTTTTAGCTAATTGAGCAGTAATTTGCTCTTCTACTTCTTCGTCTGTTACTTCAGTAGAAAGTTTTGTAACTTCTAAGCCTTTGTATTCGCCTAATTTTGGTTCTGGTTTCACAGTAACTGTTGCAGTGTAAGTGAAGTCAGTTCCTTTAGCGAAGTTTTCAGTACCTGCGATTTCAGGGAAATCAACTGGCTCAACACCTGATTCATCTAAAGCTGTTGGGTATGAAGAATTGATCACGATTTCTAATGCATCTTGGTATAATGCTTCTACGCCGTACATTTTTTCGAACATCGGACGAGGCATTTTCCCTTTACGGAAACCTGGTACGTTAATTTGTTTTACTACTTTTTTGAATGCACCATCGATTGCTTTATCTACTTCTACAGCAGCTACAGTAACCGTTAATAAACCTTGATTACCTTCTTGTTTTTCCCATTTTACTGACATGTATATTACCTCCAAAGTTAACTTTTGTTTGATTAACAAACTCGTCGTTTATATAATTTGACAACCATTTTAGTATATCATATATGCTCAATGTTTCAACTTTTTTCATATGTCTGTTAAATTCATTAATCCTTCGAGACTTTGAATAAAGTCGATAATTTCATAATCCATTTCCCGAATTTCCCCGAACATTGTCCTTACAAAATCAATATAGCTGATTGCCACATCTTCACTATCATAGTCTAACCATTCAAATGGATACGTAACAATCGCGTGCTTGGCAATTAGTGATTCCACTAATTCAAGCGTAGAAGGCTCCTGCTCTAGACGATTCAACACATGCTGATATACCGCTTGAAATTGCGGCGTTTCCATTGGCAGCTCCAATTGTGCAGGGTTAACCATTTCCATCCGATTGAATTTAGAAATTTTAAGTGATACATTGACATCTTGTTCCACTAATAAAATTAAAATTAAGCTTTGTATAAACGGATGCACGTCTTCATGCTCGACAATCCATTTTAGCTCAGTAATCATTGGTCGAACATTTTTTCCTTCTAGCTCATGGACGATGACTAATTGTGCTTGAAAAGACTTTTGTATAAAGGCTGCTCCGTCCAACTCAAACATTTCTTCAAATGATGGCTCTTCAACAAATTCCTCGAGCTGAGTACTCTGATTCTCTGCAATATCAGCATTCAGCTTTTGTAATCGATGGAATTTTTCGACCTGGTCCAGTGGAATGACATCCTCATCAAATAAAGATGCAATTATTTTTTCAACTTGCTTATATTGTCTTAGCTGCATGCAAATCGTTAAATAGAGCTCCATTACCTCAAAATACATACTTGGACCAAGCGTCAATAACTCCTCACATACTTCTTTTGCCTTTTTGAAATTTTTCGCTTCATATAAAGAATAAGCATAAACACTTAAAGAAGTTTCATCACCCGTTGTTAATTTAAAAACCTTTTCAAACAATTCATTCGCCTGAGCGTAGTGATAATTTTCGGCAAGTTCACGCGCTTCATCTACCATTCGTTCAATAGTACCGGGAAAAAGAACCACATTTCCATGCTTTTTAAAATTCTTCTTTTTTTTCATACGCTTCACTCCATCAATAATAAGTCAAAGTGTTTTCATTTCTTATCATTGATTTTATTTTACATGTGTATAGCAAGAACAACAATATTTTCAAACAATTTTATATTAATTGAACTAAAGAATCCCTCTTTTAAAAGTTATCCTAAAAAAGGGGTGGTGATTTCCGGTCCGGACGCTTTCCGCGAGCTCTGTCTTGAACAAAGCACAAAGATGAGTCGTACAGATGTGTGCTAACATTGTCTGTGTGACTCATGTGCTTAACCAGCCATATTAGCACGCACTATATTTGAATCCATAATAGAATACTTACATCAAAAGGATAGATTCTTTGGCTTAACTTATATAAATTCTTACCGAATAAGACGGTCTAGTTGCATTCCTTTTTACGTGAGGTATACTAATCGCTATGCATTATTGCGAATTTAAAGGCCTTTCTCATGCTTTTTCTAATACGAAAGTAGGAATATTGAAATGAAATACGGTTTTATCGGTCTTGGGAATATGGCCTCAGCAATTATTAAAGGAATGGTGGCAAGTGGCGAGTTTGAAGCGTCCTCCATTTACGGAATAAACCGCACGGAAAATAAGACAGATGTACTTGTTCAAATGTATGGCATACAGGCCGCGTCATCTATTGAAGAAATGATGCAAAATGTTGATGTAATCGTGATTGCTGTCAAACCACAAATGTTTCCCGATGTACTGCCAACAATTAAACAACATTTAACTGACAATCATCTTGTCATTTCGATTGCAGCAGGAAAATCACTTGATTATTTACAACAAAGCTTCCTACCAACAACGCCTGTTTTCCGCGTTATGCCTAATATCAATGCAACAATTGGTGCCTCTACAAGCTGCTACTCAACACAATCTACCAATGTGGATCAAAAAAGTTTAGTAGAACAATTATTTTCGACTGTCGGAACTATCGTGGAATTACCAGAAAATCTATTTTCAATTTTTACAACGATCGGTTGCTCTTCTCCAGCGTTTACGTATTTATATATTGATTCCCTTGCTCGCGCTGCAGTTCGTGAAGGTATGCCAAAGCAAATGGCGCTTGAAATTGCCGCAAGCTCTGTTTTAGGAAGCGCACAAATGGTGTTACAATCCGAAGCACATCCGTGGGCACTTATTGACCAAGTATGTTCCCCTGGTGGAACAACGATTCAAGGCGTTACTTCATTACAAGTAAACCATTTTGAAAGCACAATTTATGATGCGGTAGATGCCGTAACGAATAAAGACGCACTCCTGCAAAAGGACCGCGTGAAATAAAGCGACAAAAAATCTGTGACATCCGCCGGGGCTTTGGGCCAACACGATGTTGGCCACTCTGGCATTGCCGTAGGACGCAACATTCTTAGTCAGAGTTCCTCTTTTCAGCCGAGGTATTAACCCCCACTGAATAAAGGCTTTACTTGGCATTCACCCCAACATATAGAAGTATAAGGAGTCTGCTGAAGCAAGTTAACGCTTACTCTGCCTAATTACCTTTTATATTCCCTATACAAAAACATGCAATTACTCAATTTTGCGTTTTTTTTCTTTTTTTAACGCAAAAAAACCCTTCAATAATATTTTAATAAAAACATAATTGCTAACTGCTCTACTATTTTATATAATCAATCTTGTTTCGGATTGAAACAAATAAAATAAAATGAGATTTGGAGCGTGACAAGGAATTGGGAAAAGCATTGATTATTGGTGCTGGCGGAGTAGCTAGCGTAGTAGTACACAAATGTGTACAAAATTCTGAAGTATTCGAGGAGATTATGATCGCAAGTCGAACAAAATCTAAATGCGATGCTTTGAAAGAGAAATTAGACGGCGGTAAAACGATTATCCATACTGCACAGGTGGATGCGGACAATACGGACGAACTAATTGAACTAATCAATGGATTTAAACCAGATGTGGTAATTAACGTAGCTTTACCATATCAAGATTTAACAATTATGGATGCATGCTTGGCAACAAAAACGCATTATATCGATACGGCGAACTATGAGCCACTTGATACTGCGAAATTCGAATATAAATGGCAATGGGCATACAAGGAGCGTTTTGAAGAAGCAGGCATTACTGCACTTCTAGGTTCTGGTTTCGACCCAGGTGTAACAGGCGTATTCACAGCGCATGCACAAAAGCATCACTTCGATGAAATTCATTACATCGATATCGTTGATGCAAACGGTGGAGACCACGGACTTCCATTCGCTACGAACTTCAACCCAGAAATCAACATTCGCGAAATTACTGCGAACGGTCGTTTTTGGAAAGAAGGCGAATGGGTTGAAACGAAGCCTTTAGAATATAAAATGGTATACAACTTACCAGAAATAGGCGAAAAAGATTGCTACCTTCTTTACCATGAAGAATTAGAATCTTTAGCAAAAAATATTAAAGGCTTAAAACAAATCCGTTTCTGGATGACGTTTGGCCAAAAGTATTTAACACACTTAAACGTTCTTGAAAACATTGGCATGACATCAATTGAACCAATTGAATTCCAAGGCCAAATGATTCAACCAATTCAATTTTTAAAGGCCGTATTACCTGACCCTGCAACATTAGGACCTCTTACAAAAGGAAAGACAAATATTGGCTGTATCGTAAGAGGATTAAAAGACGGAAAAGAAAAAACTTACTATGTTTATAACATTTGCGATCACCAAGAGTGCTATCGTGAAGTAGGTTCTCAGGCGATTTCTTACACAACAGGTGTACCTGCTATGATTGGTGCGATGCTTGTAATGAACGGCGAATGGCAAAAACCAGGCGTTTGGAATGTAGAGGACTTCAATCCAGATCCTTTCATGAATGCATTAAATAAATGGGGTCTTCCATGGCAAGAAACAGAAAATCCAGATTTAGTTGATTTAGATTTCACTTCTGAAGAAAATGTTAAGGCATAATGAGCAGCATGAAAAATGAACGCAAGCGATCCATTATGGATGAAGCACTCGAAAAAGCAACAGGAATTGATTGGCAAACGGCCCCTTCTCCTGCATTTGTTGTAGATGAGCGCTTATTAACAAAAAACTTAGAACTGTTAAAGTCCGTACAAGACCGTACAGGCTGCGAAGTTTTATTAGCTTTAAAGGGCTTTTCAATGTGGTCGACATTCCCATTAGCACGGAACTATCTTGCAGGAATTACTTCATCCTCTTTATTTGAGGCGCGTTTAGGCTATGAAGAATTCGGCAAAGAGGTTCATGCGTATGCACCTGCTTATGCTGAGCATGAAATCGATGAATATTTAACATATGTAGACCATATTGTGTTCAATTCATTTGATCAGCTAAATAAATACAAGCAAAAAGTGCAAAATCATGAGAAAAACATTTCAATTGGTTTACGTGTAAATCCTGGTTATTCAGAGGTTGAAACACCATTATATGACCCTTGCTACATCAATTCACGTCTCGGTATTCCGGTAGAATCATTCCGTCCAGATGAGCTTGATGGCGTAGAGGGCATTCATTTCCACGCGATGTGTGAGCAAGGTGCGGATGTACTAGAGCGCATTCTTGTCCACTTCGAAGAAAAATACGGTGAATACTTACATCAAATGAAATGGATTAACTTTGGTGGTGGTCATCACATTACTCGTGAAGGCTATGATGTGGAGCTTTTAGTTCGCTTAATTAATCGCATTCAAGATACGTATCAAGTAAAAGTTATTTTAGAACCAGGTGAAGCTATTGCATTAAATACCGGCTATTTAGTGGCGACAGTGCTTGATATTGTCCACAATGGTATGGAACTAGCGATCGTTGATTCTTCAGCAACTTGTCATATGCCAGATACGTTGGAAATGCCTTATCGCGCGATGATTATTGGCTCAGGTATGCCAAACGAAAAACAATATACGTACCGCTTAGGTGGGATGACTTGTCTTGCTGGGGATATTATCGGGGATTATTCATTCGATGAACCATTACAACCTGGTGACAAGCTTGTCTTTACGGATATGGCTCATTATACGATGGTCAAAACACATATGTTCAACGGGGTTAACTTACCGAGTATTTGTTCATACAATGATGAGCAAGGAATAAAAGTAATCCGTTCGTTCCAATATGAGGACTACCGTAACCGATTGTCTTAATTAAATATTTTTTAAAGGGGGAGATGTTGTTGATTCAACATCTCCCCCTTTTATTTTACGTCCCGCAATAACTCACAAATGGCGGTTCATCTTCGCTAGGGAGCTGTGTGTATTTTTGATGTTCCGGTTGTAAATGAAATGGATTTGTTAGCACTTGCAATAACTCCAAAAAGGGTGCCGTGTCCCCTTCCACAAATGCTTGAATCGCTTGCTCTACTTGATGATTTCGTGGAATAACGATTGGATTGACCGATTGCATCACTTTTAGTGCTTCTTCTAAAGTCGCCCCTCGCTGCGTAATTCGCGTCATCCATTTTTGCTCCCACTCTCCAAAATTCGGAGACTGAAAAATCGGTTTATTCGGTCGTTTATTTTCCGATAAGGCACGTAATGTATTCGTATAATCAGCTTCATGTTCTTCCATCAAAGTAAGTAGTTCATCCACTAATGCCTCATCCCCAAGCTCAGCTGTTAACATCCCCAGCTTTTCGCGCATCCCATTATAGTAATACGCTTCATATAAAGTTGGGAACTGTTCAATTGTTTTTTGAGCGAGCTGTATCGCCTCATCCACATCGTCATGAATGAGCGGTAATAAACTTTCTGCTAAACGGGTAATATTCCATCCTGCCATCTGAGGCTGTTTACCATATGCATAGCGACCTTGTGTATCAATTGAGCTAAATACCGTGCTGCGATTATAGTGATCCATAAACGCACATGGTCCATAATCAATTGTTTCCCCACTAATCGTCATATTATCGGTATTCATTACCCCGTGGATAAATCCAATGAATTGCCAATTAGCAACAAGAGATGCTTGACGATCTAACACTTTTTCCAAAAATGCTACATAACGATTTTCGGCATGCATTAATTGTGGGTAATGTCGAATAATTGCATAGTCCGCTAATTCCTTTAATGCGTCACGGTCACAAAAATTAGCTGCGTATTGAAATGTTCCGACTCTCAAATGACTTGCGGCAACACGTGTTAGCACGGCCCCTTCATATATTTGCTCACGGTAAATGGGCTCCCCTGTTGTCGTGACCGCTAAACTGCGTGTTGTTGGGACATGTAATGCAAACATAGCCTCGCTTATTAAAAACTCACGCAACATCGGTCCTAATGCCGCGCGACCGTCTCCACCACGTGAATATGGTGTGCGCCCCGAGCCTTTTAATTGAATATCGAAACGGGTATTATTTGTTGTCACATGCTCCCCGATTAATAAAGCGCGACCATCTCCAAGCATATTAAAATGACCAAACTGATGTCCGGCATATGCTTGTGCAATTTGTGCCGCTTCATTTGGCATTTGGCTTCCTGCAAGAATCGGTGCACCATCCGTAAATAACGCATCTACATCTAACTCAAGCTGCTTAGCCAAAGTTCGGTTCAATAATAAAATTGCTGGCTCTTCAACCGGATTTAATTTCACTTTTCCATAAAACTCATGTGGTAATTGTAAGTAGCTATTATCAAAATGAAATCCATAATTTTCTTTTGTTTGATTCGTCATTGTATCCTCTTTTCTTTCTTCAAGCTTTGCCTTCTATTATAGCTGTTTTTGCTTCCTAATAACTATGTTGATGCTTATGTTGTTTATTATACTTCGATACGTTTTTTATATGGATACTTATAAAGTATGTACTTGTTACGCTGGCTAAGCACATGCGGCGCACAGATGGAAAGCGTCCTGGTCGTAACGAAACCACCTTACGTTAACCTGAACTAAAAATCAGTTGACAACAATTCTATTTCCCTTTATATTTACGTTAACCTATTTTTTTCGCACATTAACACTAAGGAGATTACTATGGAAACAATATCTAAAACTTCTAACTTAAAAACAATTGACCTCGTTTATAGCGCATTATTTGCTACACTAATTATGATTGGGGCGAATATCACTACATTTGCACCGTTTTTAGTAGTTGGCGGTGTTCCGATTACACTTCAAACCTTTTTTGCTGTTTTAGCAGGATTAGTATTAGGTAGTCGAAAAGGGGCGATCGCTTGTACCGTTTATATGCTCATCGGTCTTGCTGGTGCGCCGGTATTTGCACAATTTATGGGTGGACCTTCAATTCTTTTGAAGCCCACATTTGGTTTTATCGCAACATTTATTATAAGTGCCTATGTGGCAGGCTTAATCGTAGAGCATTTCCAAACACGAATTGCCTATGTTACCGCTGCACTTACAGCAACAGCAATTAACTATGTTTTAGGAACTACTTGGATGTATTTTGCTTATAAATTATGGGCAGCAGCACCAGATGGTTTTAGTTATAAAATGGCATGGTTATGGATGTTACCACCTATGCCAAAAGATATTATTTTAGCGATTTTTGCAGGCTTCTTCGCATTCCGCATCCAAAAAACGTTGAAACTCATTCCTATTAAACAAAAGTAACATTGAACTTGGCTCCACTTAAATAAAATAATACACACATAAAAACAGGTGTAGGAATCGTCAATGTTCCTCACCTGTTTTTATTTTTCAATAATGATGCACCCTACAGTTCAACTGAAAAGGGTCCTTTATTTTTACTTTCCTTGAATATTCGATATAATTAAACTAATCTAAAGGAGGAATTTTTTATGGGGAACCATTATCAAAATATCGTCGTTGCAGTAGACGGCTCAAAAGAAGCAGAACTCGCATTTCGTAAAGGAATCGACGTAGCAATTCGCAATGTCGGCTCAACTTTACATATTGTTCATGTTATCGATACAAGTGTTTCAACAAGTGTCGAGATGTTATATGAAAATATGATTGAACTTGTACAAAAGCATGGCGAAGTTTTATTAGAAAATTATCGTACACAAGCAACAGAAGCGGGCGTTACAAATGTAAAAACAATCATCACAAATGGTGTTCCGAAAACCATTTTGTCAAAAAAATTAGCCGAACTTGTACCTGTGGATCTAATTATTTGTGGGGCAACAGGATTAAATGCAGCCGAACAATTTTTTATAGGCTCAAATACCGAAGCAATCGTTCGTCATTCAAAATGTGATGTATTAGTCGTTCGTACACCTGAATGATTTAATAATGGATTACAATGATTTAAAATGAATAGAGTAACAAAAAGACATTTTGCGCCTATGCCAAGATGTTTTTTTATTGAATTTTAAAGGCCTTGGCCAGAATATGCGATTAACGATAAAAATTAAAATGTTACTATCTTTTGCAGAGACAAGTTTTCTAATACGGATTCTAATAAAGTGGGTGCTTGAATTGGCTGACTAAGCAGTAACTTCTTTTACATTACATTTTAATTTCCCATAGAATTAAATCTAATGATATAGGCTTCTTTCTAACTTCCCAGTTGAATTAAACAATTCATATAACATTTTTAATTCAACCGCTGAAATTAAATTAATTGAAGATGCTGTAACGCAAATTCAATACCATCCTCATTTGACTTTTTCGTTACAAAGTCAGCAATATTTTTTAATTTTTCACTTCCATTACCCATGGAAATACCATAACCTACACTTTCTAACATATCGATGTCGTTATCCCCATCACCAAATGCAATCGCTTCACTAGAATGGATATTAAAATATTTTAATACTTCTTTAACAGCAATCGATTTTGACACTTCCTCCTGCAAAACATTAACGATATATGGATGCCAGCGTTGAAATGTTAATTCCGGAAATTGTATTTCATATTTCCGAACAATTTCTTCTCCTGCATATAAACACATTAAATAGATTTCTTCATTAACGTTTTCTTCATTGATCTTAGGATATTCTAGTAATGACAGTGTCTCACTCATTGCTTGGAAAGTAGTTGGATTGTGTATTTTATTCATTGTTAATTCTTCTGTAAAAAATGAAAGACTTTGTTTATTTTCATCCGCAACCTCTTTTACTGAACGAACAATATGTTTTGCCAATGGTATTTTATGTATTACTTGATTTTGGTGTTTAGTATATGCGCCATTCGCTGTGATAAACGTGTCAATCCCTAAATCTTTTAATTCCTGACACATCGATAATGGTCTACCCGTAGCTACTACTAATTTGATTCCTTTATTTTTTAGTATTTGTATCGCATTCTTTGTACTTGCAGAAATATAACCATCTTCATAATTTATTAGTGTTCCATCGACATCAAAAAATACAATCTTATAATTCATTGTAAACTCCTTTTGTATCATTTTCTCCGTAGAGCTTATTCAAAAATACGCGCTATAATTCAATTACATTACATTACATCCCTTCATAATCTCCATCTGATTTAAAATAATTATCGAGCGACCTTTAGAAAAATAAGCCACAATATGGTTCTTTCATTGAATTTTCTTAATTCATCATATTAAAGTAATTGTATCAAATTTTTTTGCGAATAGTTTGTATTTTTAAAATTATCGATCTTTATTACTAAGCTATGTTACAATTTTGAAAACAATCAATTTAAAGGATGTGAGAGAATTGTTGCCAATCATTTGTTCAGCATCAGAAGAAGATTATTTGGCTGTAAATGCTCTAGTGAAAGAAGGCCATGATGAACATGCACTTCATATGCCGTCTGTTTTTAAACATGCTGATTCGGTTATGCCCGAAACTTATTATCAAGAACTACTCGAAGATCGAAACAGTACTATTTGCATTGCCAAAATGAACGAAACTGTCATCGGTTTTGCTGTCATAAGCATTGAATCTTCCCCTCCATTCCAATCACTGGTACAACGTAAATATGGGTATATTCACGATTTTGGTGTCAAAAAAGATATGCAAAAGCAAGGTGTCGGAAAATTACTTTTTGAAGCATGTATGGATTGGTCTAAGGAAATGGGCGCTACCTCGGTCGAATTAAATGTTTGGGCATTTAATACTAATGCAATCGAATTTTATCAACATTTCGGAATGGAAAGTGTAAGCAGCAAGATGCACATACAAATATGAGGTTTGGAAAATTGATTTTCATTCGAAATAAATGAACCTAATTGGGAGGCAAAGTGATGGAGCTACTATTTGGGATATTATTATTTTCCGGCGCTTTTGCAGTTTACGATGCCCTACGAAGAGTAAATAATAATAGCCCTTTCTGTGGTAACGGCTCTTTTTCTAGCTCATACAAAACAAAGCCCGAACATGTAGCGGTTTTCTTCCCTTCTACAACTAAGCTTTCCAGAAAATCGGCATCTACACCAAACTGGAAAGCATCTACAATTGCTCAGTTGTTTTTCCCCAATTCAAGCCAACACTTATCCCAAAACTGCTTTGTACTATTATTCATTTAAACCTCGTTTCATAATTTAAAAAAACGCATTCTTTTATTATGTGAACTAGGAATGGCCAATTAAGTTTCTTCCGTAATGATTTTATACATACGAGACACCCACTAATACATTATTTCTGACAGCAATAACATAAACTCCAGTAAAAAAAGGGAATTCAAAGCTCAACTCGTTTTTCATTTTTATGGAATTGCAAGGTTCTGAATGTTAAAATAATTATAAATAAAAATACATCGGAGAATCGAATGAAGAAAAACTCAAAGGAAATTCAGAAAGTTTTACAATCATATTTTGATTACATTGAATTGAAATTACCCAATTTAATTGAAGCTTATTATCTTTACGGTTCCATCTCATTAGGGGCATTTAACGATGGTTTTAGTGATATTGATTTTATTGCAGTAATTAACAGGGAATTAACTGAAAAAGAATTAACAACATTAAAAGAAATTCATAAGGAACTGCACAGTAAATACAAAAAAATAATATTAGACGGGTTTTATATTACGAACAAAGATATGGAGTCGTTACACAACGGAAGCATTCCTTCAATGCGCTTTAATGATGGAAAGTTTCTTGGTTATACAATGTTCGATAAAAACTCAATCGACGCTTATCAATTAAAAAAATACGGTATCACGATTATAGGACAAAAAATTGAAGAGGACAGCTATACAATAGATTGGAATATTTTGACGAGTAATATGAGAAATAATCTTAATACTTATTGGCTCGGTTGGTGGCGTGCTTGCAAAAAGTTTCCTTCCAGCAATTACATAGGATTATTATTTAGTTTAAATATGGTGGAATGGGGGGTTTTGGGGGTTTCTCGCCTTTATTATTCTTTTAAAGAAAAAGATATTACCTCGAAAGTTGGAGCGGGGGAATATGCATTAAAAGAAGTTCCACAAAAGTGGCATAAGATTATTCATGAGTCCATGCGATTGCGAAACGGCAATAAAAAGTCTCTTTACAAATCTGTTTTCAAAAGGCGAAAAGACGCATTGGACTATATGGAATTCATGATCCATAAGTGTAATAACCTATTTCAATAAACGTTTGATGTTTCAACTATATAAGTTAAACAAAAGTTTCCTTCCTTTCGATGTAAGGTTTCTATTATGGATTCTTATAAAGTGCGCGCTTGTTTGGCTGGCTAAGCATATGAGTCACAAAGCTTTGTGCAAGGCTATCCTATATAAAGTTTTGCCTCTGAATCTTTCTGCATTTATTGCGCCGCTACCGTGGGAGGTGGGAGCAGACGGCATATGTTGCAAGCGGGATAGTATTGTAAGAACAGATTTTAGTGCCGAACTAGTATTTCAATATAGTAATTGAACATATGAAATTAACTTTATATTAGGAAGAATATAATTAGAAATTAGGTTGGTAGATACTCATTTCAGCGCGAACAGTAGCAAAGGAACGAAGACTAAAACCGTCAAGTCCTGTGACAACGCCTTCATGACCAACATCGTGTTGGCCAGAAAATCCACTTGTTTCGAGATTTATCTCGAAGCAAGTTAGTTGGAGCCGTGCCCGCAGAAAGTATCCGGAAAGAAATGGAAATCAACTACCCCTTTTTGTGAATTTTTACATGAGGGATTCTTAAGTTTAATTTATATAGTTAACTAAAATCGGATATCATTTTCACTGATTACTCATTCTTTATTAATCGCTTTATAGTTAGTTAAAAATGATCAGGGGGTTACATTATGGTATTTAAAGAATTTGGCGATGGTGAAGAAATATTGCTGTTTCTTCATGGTGGTGGTGTAAGTAGTTGGATGTGGGAGTCACAAATTAATTATTTCAATAATTATCATTGTATAGTCCCAGATTTACCCGGCCATGGAGCGAACAGTGATGAACTATTTTCTATGAGTACAACCATAAATAAATTATGGACTATACTTGAAGAAGTAGCCCCTAATAAAAATTGGAACATCATTGGATTTTCTCTCGGTTCTCAAATTGCCCTTCAAATGATCAACGAACGGCCAAATTCTTTCAAACGCGCAATGATTAATAGTGCATTAGTTATTCCACAAAAAACGATGAGCCTATGTATTCCCCTAACAATCTTTGTAACGTATCCATTAATCCAGAAAAAAACATTTGCTAAATTACAGGCAAAAACACTTGGAATAAGTGATACATATTTCGAAAAATATTTTATTGACACATGTAATATTAGTCGAGAAAATTTAATAATGATTTTAAAAGCAAATTTAAATTTTATACTACCGGCTAGCATCACAAATGCTAATACTCAGTTTCTATTCACAATTGGCGAAAAGGAAAATTGGTTAATGCAGCGGTCGATTAAAACTCTTGCTCGGTTTGGGAGAACCGAAATAGTAGAAGGTGTAGGACATAATGCGCCACTAGAAAATCAAAAAGTATTCAATCGTTTGCTTGATGATTTACTAAAAAAATGACAAACGAAAAAGCCTAATGATAATTAATGAAAAAATTATTAAACCTGTCTTAAAAGTAGATTTTACGCCTTTCGAGACAGGTCTTTTGATGTGAGAAATATTAGGCTAAATTTCAATAATTATAGGTAAAATCATTGGTTTTCTCATTGTAAGAGTAAATACATATTGATCAACTACTTTTTTAATTGCTCGCTTCATCGCAAAAGGATTTGCTTCATTAAATTTATTAACTGCTTCTTTAGCAAGTTCATTTATATCATTTAACATTCCCTCTGACTCTTTTGCGTAAACAAATCCACGAGAAATTGTATCGGGATCAACAATAATTGAACCATCGTATTTACTGATCGTTACGACAATAACCAACATCCCATCCTCGGAAAGCTGTTTTCGGTCGCGTAATACAATTTCCCCTACCTCTCCAATACCAATACCATCAACATACGTATCGCCAGCAGGTATGCTACGTGTTTGCCTAGCAACAGTACCCGCAATATCAACAACATCTCCATTTTGTAATATAAAGGTATTATAAAACGGTACACCAACCGCCTCAGCTAATAAACGGTGTATATGAAGCATTCGATATTCACCATGGATTGGAATAAAATATTTAGGTTTCATTAATGTGAGCATTAGCTTCAAATCCTCTTGATAACCATGTCCCGATACATGCATCCCCGTTATGCTGGAACTTCCATAAACAACCTTTGCACCAAGTTGAAATACATTATCTACAATTTTAGAAACATCTTTTTCATTTCCTGGAATGGGTGAGGCAGCAAAAATTACTGTATCTCCTTGTACAATTTTGACGTCGCGATTATTGCCAGTTGATAGCCGGGAAAGTGCAGCTAGAGGCTCCCCTTGGCTTCCCGTACATAAAATAACAACACGCTCTGGCGGGATTTGCTTCATATCACGAGCATCAACAAGCATCCAACTAGGAATGTTTAAATAGCCAAGTTCCATTGCAACGGATGTAACATTCACCATGCTCCGACCAAGCAATACCAATTTTCGATTCGTTTTTTTAGCGGTTTCAACTATTTGCTGAATTCGATTGACGTTTGAGGCGAAAGTTGAGATAAAAATCTTCCCTGTCGCTTTTAGAAACTCATCTTCTAAATGTCTAGCTACTAATTTTTCCGATGGTGTCGACCCAGGACGTTCTGCATTCGTACTTTCAGATATTAATGCCAAAACGCCTTGCGTACCTATCTCAGCCATTTTATGAATGTCTGATACTTGATCATTTACTGGTGTTAAGTCAAATTTAAAATCCCCTGTATGAACAACCTTACCTTCAGGTGTATGAAAGACTAATCCTAAGCAGTCCGGAATACTATGACTTGTTTTAAAAAAAGTAACAGCAATATGTTCAAAATCTATATGGGAATCAGCAGTAATCTCAATTAATTCAGTTTCACGAAGTAATTTATGTTCTTTTAGTTTTAATTCAATCAAACCAAGTGTAAAACGAGAAGCATAGATTGGCACATTTAACTTTTTAAGCATGTATGGGATACCACCAATGTGATCCTCATGTCCATGCGTCACAATTAAACCTTTAATTTTATCTTTATTTTCCTGTAAATAAGTAAGCTCAGGGATAATTAAATCAACACCCAACAAGCTTTTATCTGCAAATTTTGCACCGCAGTCAATGATAATAATTTCATTTGAATATTGGATAACATACATATTTTTACCAATTTCATTAATGCCACCTAAGGCAAAAATGGATAACCCATTTTCTGTGCTTGCCAATACTATTCCCTCCTGCTGTTTCAATGATTGAAAAAAGTCAATTGTTGATTGCTTTAACACATACTAGTATTGCTTTATAAAGGCCGAGATATACGACTATAATCATTTCAGATTCCCAATCCACTATGTACCGATTGATTCGCTTAAATGTTAAGTAATTTTCTTTTTAGCAACACAAAAAAGCACTTCCTCAGTGGATTTTTACGTCCTGGAAAGTGCAAATTATTTATTTGGGGTATTTAACCCCCCTCTTATTTAAATCTACGAGTACCTTTTTTACCATCAAACATATAAATAATCGGTTTTCCTTCTAATACTGTCTCTAAGGAAACAGGGCGACCCCAAAGCTGATAAATATACGGAAGAACATGTTCTAAATAGGTCATATCTAATTCCATTCCTTCGTAGCCATGTTTTAAATATAATTCCCCATTTCGCGAATAATCGCCATCTTCTACTACGATATATGGAAATCCTCCGTTTACACGCATGGAGATTAGTTGGTTTTTTACTTCTTCATGATCCTTATCTGTAATTCGATAATCCTGGCCTTTTTTTGCAAAAACATACAGATCTTCTTCTTTTACTAATTCCTTCGATAAATAATTTCGAATAAAGGAAACGTCCGATTCAATTTCTCGCACTTCAAATATTTTCTCCCGACCTGCATTTGGTTTCGCACCAAAACGTTTCATTTCATCCGTCGGGTTATCGTATTTCTTTTCAATATGCTCAAAGATTTTTATCCCTAAATAATAAGGATTAATCGAAGTTCTTGAAGGCTGCACAACACCCGCATTTAATTTGGCATATTCAATCGTTTCGGAGGTTGTTAAATTTAATTCTCGCATAATTCGTTGATGCCAGTAAGATGCCCAGCCTTCATTCATAATTTTCGTTTCTAATTGCGGCCAGAAATACAGCATTTCTTCACGCAGCATCGTTAAAATATCACGCTGCCAATCTTCTAATTCTCGACTATATTCTTGAATAAATAGCAATAAATCTTTTTCTGGTTGTGCGGGGAATTGCTTCTTTTTCGGTCGTGCTGGTTGTGCTAATTGTGGCGATTTTTCTGTTTCCCCCAATTGCCATAAATCGTCATACGGCGTTTTTATTATACGCACTTCTTCTATTCCATCTTCCTCTGGCGCAGACAGCTTCGGACGCAATATGGAAGGATCGATATGTTCTTGAATGGCTAATACCGCATCCAAAAACCGTTCCACTTCCTCTTTTCCGTACAAAATTTCATAATTCGCAATCCGCTCAGCTGTTGCGGTCATGCTTTCGACCATATCTCGTCTCGTATTCGAGAAGCGCACATTGTTTTTAAAGAAATCACAATGGGCTAACACATGCGCGATAATGAGTTTGTTTTGTACTAACGAATTTGTATCGAGTAAAAAGGCGTAACAAGGATTAGAATTAATGACAAGCTCATAAATTTGGCTAAGCCCTAAATCATATTGCAGCTTCATTTTGTGAAATTGTTTCCCAAAACTCCAGTGGGTAAAGCGGGTAGGCATCCCATAAGCACCAAATGTATAAATAATATCAGCCGGACAAATTTCATAGCGCATCGGATAAAAATCTAAACCACACCCTACTGCGATTTCCGTAATTTCATCAATTGCTTGGCGAAGCTCTTTTTCCATTCATTAGCCTCCTCACAAATCGGCTTCCTGTTTTTTGAAAATACTCTTCAACGCATCATACACTTCCTGCTTTTTCTTAATAATCGAATAGCGGAATTTCGGGTCGTCTATTTTATTATAAGTAGACATTAACGTAGAGGAACGGTTCGATTCATTGACCTCACCATAGCCAAACATGCTCGACACCTTCATCAGTTCATGCACTAATTTCAAGCACTTTTCATTGTCAATTGTTAAATTTTCACCATCCGAAAAATGCACAGGGTAAATATTATAGCGAGCTGGATGATATTTTTGGTCAATTAGCTCTAATGCTTTTATATAAGCAGATGAACAGATCGTACCGCCACTTTCTCCCCTTGTAAAAAACTCTTGCTCTGTCACGATTTTCGCAACGGTATGATGCGCAATAAATTCAATCTCAACCGTTTCATACTTCGAACGTAAAAACTTCGTCATCCAGAAGAAAAAGCTTCTTGCACAAGATTTTTCAAAATTCCCCATTGACCCACTAACATCCATCATCGCAAGCACGACCGCTTTTGATTCGGGTTTAACGACTTCATCCCACGTTTTAAAACGTAAATCATCATTGTAAATCGGACTAATTGCTGCTTTTCCATGCAATGCATTGCGTTTAATCGCTGTAATAATCGTTCGTTTTTTATCGACATTTCCCATTAAACCTTTTTTACGGATATCGTTGAATGCAATCTTTTCAGTCGTAATATCCGCCATTTCTTTTTGCTGTAAATTCGGTAATTCCAACTCCTTAAACAGCATCCCCTGTATTTCTTCAATACTTATTTCAGTTTCAAAATAATCTTGCCCTGGTTTGTCTCCAGCTTCTTTTCCCTTCCCTGGGCCCGCGCTCTTTCCAGCAGGTTCCCGCGCCACAACATCTCCCACTTGGCTATCTCCTTGCCCTTGACCAACATGCTTTGACTTATCATAGTTATAGCGGATTTTATACTCATCTAAAGAACGGATCGGAATTTTAATCACCTTGTCACCATTCGACAAAATGATGCTATCATCACTTATTAATTCCGGTAAATTATTTTTAATGGCATCTTTTACTTTTTCATTATGACGTTGCTGATCTTGGTGGCCTTTACGGTGGAGAGACCAATTTTCCTGTGAGACAACAAAACGATTTTGATCTTGTTCACTCATTTTATCCTCACCAATCTATCAATTTTTTTTTTCCAAATGTCGGCTAATTTTTAAACATGAGTAAGACTATATAAAGAGAAATAAATAATTCCTTCTGTTGACGAAAGATTTTTAATATGGATTCTAATTATGGTGCACTTGTTAGGCTGGCTAAGCACATGAGTCACACAGCTTTTTACTTTGTGCAAGGTCAGCATATATCAGATTATGCATTCTGTAACTTTCTGGATTTGGTACGCCGTTTCCAGTGGAAGGCGGCGGGTTCATATTTAGACTATTTCCCAATTAACTTATAGTGTAGTATTGAGCCCAAATTTCTGATAAAATTTCTTTTCCTTAATAAATTATCACTTATTCTAAAAGGTAATGTTGCAATTCTTAAAACAGCCGATAAAAAATGGCTTTGTCTATACTATGCGATTTTTTTTCGTTTTTGTACTTTATTCAAAAAATAAAAAAGGATATCCAAATTATTTGGATACCCCTTTTGTTCATTAACGGTTCAATAAACTACCTACATAGCGTAATAGTTCATTTGCTGAAGTTGAATTATAGCCATGCTCATCAATAAGTGTTGCAACGACTTCATTCATCTTTTTAAGCTGTGCTTCGTCTGGTGTTTTCAATGAAGTCGTAATTTTAACGACATCCTTTAAATCCGCAAACAATTTCTTTTGAATAGCCTCGCGCAATGCATCATGCGAGTTATAATCAAAACGTTTTCCATTCCGTGCAAATGCCGATAGTCGAATTAAAATTTCCTCACGAAATGCCTTTTTAGCATTTTCAGAAATCCCGACTTGCTCCTCAATTGAGCGCATTAATTTTTCATCAGGATTCATTTCTTCCCCTGTTAACTGATCACGGATTTTATTTTTATTGCAATAGGCTTCCACATTATCCAAGTAATTATTTAACATTGTTTTCGCAGATTCTTCATACGAATACACAAACGCTTTTTGCACTTCATTTTTCGCAATATCATCGTATTCTTTTCTGGCAACCGCAATATAATTCATATATTTTTCTCTATCTTCCTGAGAAATCGAAGCATGCTGGTCAAGTCCATCCTTCAATGACCGTAAAACATCCAGCGCATTAATTGATGGTACTTCTTTACGAATGATGGCAGAAGACACACGATTTATTACATAACGCGGGTCAATTCCATGCATTCCTTCGTTTGGATACTCTTTTTTCAGCTCTTCCAAGTCCACTTGATTGTAACCCTCAACACTTTCACCATCATACAAGCGCATTTTCTTAAGAAGGTCTACGCCTGCTTTTTTCGGTGTTTCTAATCGAGTCAACACCGAAAAAATCGCTGCAACGCGGAGAGCATGTGGTGCAATATGAACATGTGCCATATCACTATCATTAATCATTTTCTCATAAATTTTTTCCTCTTGGCTGACGATTAAATTATACGGAATTGGCATAACGATAATTCTTGAATGCAATGCCTCATTTTTCTTATTTGCAATAAATGTACGGTATTCCGTTTCGTTGGTGTGGGCCACGATTAATTCATCCGCACTAATAAGGGCAAATCGACCAGCTTTAAAGTTCCCTTCTTGCGTTAACGAAAGTAAATTCCACAAAAACTTTTCATCTAATTTCAGCATTTCTTGAAATTCCATCATACCGCGATTCGCTTTGTTCAACTCACCGTCAAAACGATATGCACGTGGATCAGACTCTGACCCATATTCTGCAATTGTCGAAAAGTCAATACTGCCGGTTAAATCTGCAATATCCTGTGATTTTGGATCTGAAGGTGTAAACGTACCAATCCCAACTCGGTTATCTTCCGAGAAGAAAATGCGCTCCACTCGAACTTCCTCAATCTGTCCATAATATTCCTGTTCAAGACGCATCACATTTAGTGGTGATAAGCTTCCTTCAACCCTTATCCCATATTCTTCATAAAAGTCTTTGCGCAAATGCTGCGGGATTAAGTGGAGAGGATCCTCATGCATCGGACACCCTTTAATCGCATAAACTGCGCCTTCTTCTGTTCGTGAATATTGTTCAAGTCCCCGTTTTAATAACGTGACAATCGTTGACTTTCCTCCACTAACCGGCCCCATTAATAATAATATTCTTTTGCGAACATCTAGCCTTTTCGCAGCAGGGTGGAAATATTCTTCGACCAACCGCTCCAATGCTACTTCCAAACCAAAAATTTCTTTTCCAAAAAAGTTGAATAATTTTTGTCCATCTCGTTGTTCAAGCCCGGAGCTTTTAATCATATTGTAAACGCGTGAATGGGCCGTTTGAGCAACTTCTGGTCTTTCCTTCACAATCCTTAAGTAATCTGCAAAACTACCTTCCCACTTCAGCCTATTTTCTTCTTCTCGATAATTCCTAATTTTTCTTAAAAATTCGATTGTCTTCCCTCCATCCTGGGCACGGTTTTTACATAATATGAACGGAGGGAAATTATGATACCTAGACTTTTTTATTATCTGTCATTGTTCTAAAAGTAGTCACCAAATTTTTGAGAACTATTCGGTCTTTAAGCGATCATCATATTTATCTTATTTTTCCATTTCCCCACCAAATCCACTACGTTATAATTTTGGTGAAGTTTGGATTCCCGTTTTTTCAAAGGAGAATAATTATGTTGAAAAGGCGTTATTTACATCGAAATGATTGAAATACAATTATTAAAAGTACTTATAAAGACAACGAAATAAATGATAAAGAATTTGTTGGCTATATTTCACTAATTCAAATGCACAGAATAGGATACCTAGACTATTATTATTAAATATTGATATGCCTGGCGCTTTTTTTTAGTTAAATAAGGGAAGCTCCAGAAAAAGCTAGTTTATAACGCTAAGAAAAAAAGATTCACTAACGTGCTTTGGGAACGTTTTAGCCTACTTTAATTCAATCAAAAGTTGTAAAGTATTTTTCTCCTTTTACCATTAAAATGGAAAGAGGGGGGGATAATTATGAAACAGTGGACACAAACATTTCATATTGCACAATTTCGCATTGCGCGACCAACAGATAAATTAAAATTAATAGAACAGTTTTATTGCGAAGGTCTTGGGCTTACAAAAATCGGAGGGTTCGAAGGGCATCGCGGATACAATGGCATTATGATTGGCTTACCCGATGCGACGTATCATTTAGAATTTACTGAGCATGTGGATGGAAGTCCATGCCCTGCACCAACAGATGATAATTTACTCGTTTTTTATATGCCTGATACCACACAAATTCAAGCTGTACAATCTCGACTCGCTAATATGGGGTATTTCGAAATTCCACCAGAAAATCCTTATTGGGAAGAAAAAGGTGTGACAATTGCAGACCCCGATGGTTGGCGTATTGTATTAATGAACACTGAGGGTATTTAAAAGACAGTAGAAATATTTATTCAATAAAACGTTCCCAAATCAAAGTTTTGGGGTACACCATTAAGCTACGAATGTTGTTAAGCCAACGTTCGTGGTTTTTTCTCTTAACATCATTTATACATCCTTATATGCAGAATTCCGCAAATTTAGTTAATGCAACTTCTGACGTACGTTTTTCTTACAACGGTTTTACAATGTTAAAAAAACGATTTTATGCAAGTCTCACTAGAACCCAATATTAAATATCATACGAACACAATAAATCACCTGAATTAAACGCTATTAAATCATATGTTTTCATAAATCAGCTTTCCCATAATATAAAAGCAAAAAAAGTAAACATCCCCTCAAAAAGGAGATGTTCACTTTAATAAATACACGTGCTACTCAACCTTCTTCATTAATAATGACGTTTTTACCACGTAATTTTAAAACTAACGGAATACAGATCCATAAAAATGCCACTACTAAAAAGACTAGTGATAGAGGTTTCTCTACAAAAATGTTGTATTCCCCGTTTGAAATCGTTAATGCACGGCGCATATTATTTTCAATCATTGGCCCTAATACTAAGGCCAAAACAAGCGGAGCAACTGGGAAATCATTTTTAGCGAAATAATAGCCTAAAACACCACAGCCTAATAATAATAGTAAATCAAATGTTGTATATTGAACTGCATAAACTCCAAAAATTGAAATTGCAAAAATAATAGGTAATAAATACTTCTTAGGTGTTTGAATAATTTTTGCAAAAACACGTACTAAAGGCATATTTAAAACGAGTAGCATTAAGTTACCTAAAAACATACTTGCGATTAATCCCCAAGCAACTTGCGGATGTTCTTCGAATAATAATGGACCTGGCTGAATGTTGTACATTATAAAGGCACCCATTAAAATAGCAGTCGTACCAGAGCCAGGAATACCTAATGTTAAAAGCGGAATCATCGCACCACCCGAAGATGCGTTGTTTGCAGATTCCGGGGAGGCTACCCCTGCAATATTTCCTTTTCCAAATGAATCTGGATTTTTACTAATTTTTTTCTCCGTAATATAAGCAAAGAAGGATGCTAGCGTAGCACCTGCACCTGGTAATACACCTAAAAAGAAGCCAAGTAAAGATCCACGGGCAATTGGTGCAGCACTATCTTTTAAGTCTTGCTTTGTTGGTAAAATTCGATTAATTTTCGCTATTGGCTCGTCATTGCCGTCCTTTTCGAAAATCGTTTTAAACACTTCTCCTAAAGCAAATAGCCCTACTGCAACAGTTAAAAACTCAATTCCACCAAAGAGTACTGGTTGATCATACGTAAATCGTGCAATACCTGAGACTGCATCAATCCCTATAGTACCTAATAATAAACCTAGTACAGTCATAATTAATGCTTTTGTAATGGATTTCCCTGCTAAACCACTAACTGCTGCTAAACCTAGTAACATTAACGAAAAGTACTCAGCAGGTCCAAAATTTATTGCAATCTTTGATAATGGTCGAGCTAATAAAACTAGCCCAATTAAGGCAACAATCCCTGCAACAAATGATCCAATGGCAGCTATTGATAATGCAGCCCCTGCTCTTCCTTGTCGCGCCATTTGGTAACCATCTAAAGTTGTTACGACTGAGGAGGATTCTCCTGGCGTATTTAATAAAATGGATGTTGTAGATCCACCATACATCGCACCGTAGTAGACGCCCGATAGTAAGATGATTGAACTAGTAGCAGCCATTTCTAAAGGTAAGCCCGATGTTAATGTAGCAGTAACTGGTATTAATAACGCTACCCCACTCATCGGTCCAATACCTGGTAAAACGCCAACCGCAGTACCAATAATAACCCCTAATAAAGCAAATAAAATATTATGCCATTGAAATGCTATTGCAAAGCCATTCATTAAATATTGTATAGTGTCCAATTACATGTCCCCCTTCACCTTAAATTGGTAATCCCGGCAAAGAGCCGCCTAAAACATATACAAATCCGAAATAAATAATTGCTGAAAAGGCGGCCGCTATAATAATCGTAGGAACCCATTTTCCCTTTTCTAGCGTTTGGAATCCGATAACAAGAAACGCAAATGTAGTAATTAAATAACCTAGTTTTTCTAGTAATAGAACGTAACCCAAAGCCGCGATAAATATTATGAAAAATCGCTTATAGTTAGGAGACTTAATATCCTCTTCCTCACCTACAATTTTATAAGTAGCCCTATGTTTGATTGTTTCAATAAACAAGAAAATACTTAAAATAATAAGAATAATGCCTAAACCTAACGGAAAAGTGCTAGGTCCAATTTGTGAGCCGTATGCACTTTTAGAAATATTTTGTGATTCGACAACAACAAGAATACCTAAAGCAAGAAAAACAACACTAGCGAATCGATCGAATTTTAAATTCATCATTTTGATACCTCCTAAAAGAGGATGCGAGCAATTCATTTTTGCTCGCATCTTTTACATTACTTTTGCATTCCTAAAGCGGTTAAAATTTCAGTAATCGTTCCTTCTTGTTCTTCAAGGAATTTAGTAAAATCGTCACCTACACGGAAGTCTTGCTCCCAGCCATTACGTTGTAACTCTGCTTTCCATTCTTCCTTGTCATTTAGAGCAGTTAATTTTTCAACCCAATATTCTTTAGCAGCTTCAGTCATATCTTTCGGACCGAAAATTCCGCGCCAAATTGTAAATTCTGTATCAATGCCTAAATCATAAAGTGTAGGAACATCTTCTAACCCTTCAATCGCCACTTTATTTGGAGATGTTACGGCTAATACGCGAGCATCACCACTCTTAACGTACGCTGCAACTGTTGAAATATCCGTTCCAATTGCATCCGCATTTTTCCCTAATAAAGCTGCCATCGCTTCACCGCCACCGTCATAAGAAACGTATTTTACCGCTTTCGGATCAATACCGTACTCATATGCTGGTAAAATTGTAATTAAGTGGTCCATTGACCCCGGTGCCGAACCACCAGCCATTGTAATCGCTGTTGGATCAGCCTTAATTGCATCTAATAATTCCGTTAAGCTTTTATATGGTGAATCCGCACGAACAACAATTGCGCCAAAGTCTTTCGTTAATTGTGCAAGTGGTGTCGTATCTTTATAACCATATGGGCTGTTACCCTCTGCTTTTAAATTATTTATTAAAATTGGTGGAGACTTGACCATTAACATATGATCATTTTCCGTTTCTTTCGTTGCGTATGTTGCCATAAATACAGCACCGCCACCACCAGGTTTGTTTTCAACTGTAATTGCTTTTTCGATTAATTTGGTTTCATTCATAATTTTACCGATTGAACGAGCTGTTAAATCCCAGCCTCCACCTGCCCCAGACGGAGCAACAATTGTAAGGTTATTTTTCGGATACTCTTCCTTGCTACTACTACCGCCTGACTCCCCTCCGCCATCACTACAAGCGGCTAGCGCTAACGTTAGTGATGCTGCTGAAAATAGTGCAACTAGTTTCTTTTTCATTGACATGAATATTCCCCCCTTCGAATATACGCTCCCTTTTTGTAAGCGCTATCTTTATTAAAATATATAACTCAATTTATTTATACATTTCGGAAATATTGTCTATTGATTTTATATTATCCATTTTGTTCATAATGTTCACTGAGTCCTTCAATTGTTTGCAAATAAAAAAGTATGTAATTGTTTTTCATTAAACAATTACATACTCTTTTTTCGTTCTATTTACTTGATAAAATATCGCCTTTCGGGTCTACCAACAGTACCGTATATATGCTCTACATATATTATTTTTTCTACCATTAGATACTCTAAATAGCGACGCGCGGTTGTACGACTAATACCAAGTTCTCGTCCTAATTTTTCAGCTGTAACTCCACCACCACAAGTATTTAGGAAGTTAATTACTCCATTTTTCGTCACCGGATCAATCCCTTTAGGACTGTGTTCTCTCGATTCCTCTGTAAAAGTCATGTTATTCCATAAGCGATGGATTTCATTCGCTTTTAACCTATCCGAAGAGTTTAATATATCCTTTTTTTCCTTGTACTTTTGCAAACACTCCCTAAATCGTTGCATTGTTAAAGGTTTTAATAAAAAATCAATTACCCCACTGGCATATGCTTTCTTAACAATATCAACTTCGGCAGCAGCTGTAATTAATATAATATCTGTTTCAATATTCGTTTGTTTAATATAATCAATTAGCTCCGTACCTAATTTATCTGGAAAATATATATCCAATAATATTAAATCCGGCTTCAATGTATCTAACCAAATTTTCGCTTCTTCAATTGTATGTGACATCCCAATCGTTTGAAATCCTTCAAGCTGCTCTAAAAATTTTTCGTGAATTTGAGCAATTCGCACATCATCTTCAACGATTAACACTTCAATATTTTTCGCCATACCTTTTACCCCTCTTTAGGAATAGAAACAATAAATAGTGCTCCCCCTAATTCTCCGTTTTCAATAGCGATAGAACCATTCAATCTTTTTAAATTCTCATTTACGATATATAAACCATATCCCCGCGTTTCTTTATCCTTTGTTGATTGCTTCAATTTAAATAGATTATTTAGTAGCTGTTGATCGATACCGTTTCCGGAATCTTCTATTTCACAAATGACTTCTTTTTCATATTCATAAATGTAAATACGAACAATTCGCTCTTCTTCATCTAAATGTTCGACTGCCTCAAATGCATTCATTACTAAATTCCCTAAAATTGAAATTAATAAATGTTTTTCAAAATATTGACCTAATTTTCCACAATAACTATCCTCATCTAAAATGAGTGTCACCTTTAGCTCTTTTGCCCGATTATAAAATCCAATCATTAAACCGCTTATAAAAGTATCTTTAATATGTACATTGATAAAGGAAATTAACGCATGATTACCTAGACGCTCTGAATGTATTAAATTTAACGCTTCATCGTATTCCTTTAGCTGAAGCAAACCTGAAATCGTATAAAGAAAGTTATTATACTCATGTGTTTGGGCGCGTAATGATTCGATATATTGCTTCACTTGAGATAATTCATTTGCAACTAAATCAATTTCCTCAAACGGTCTGAAACTCGAAACAGCACCGATGACTTTCCCTTCATTGATAATTGGTACTCGGTTAACTAAAGTTTTCACTCCATTAATTGTCATCATTCGATTTAATTGTTCATGCCCTGATTCCATCACTTTTATTAATCGCGTATTCGGGATGACCGAATAAATATTGTTACCTACTACCGATTTTTCATTATTTAATATGGCGCTCGCAGACTGATTGCTTAAAGTGATCGTTCCCTCTGTATCTACCATAATAATGCCCTCACGAATCGACTCCAAAATAGCATTTCGCTCAGTCAATATTTTTACGATTTCTTGTGGTTCAAAGTTTAAAAGCTGTTTCTTTATTTTATTGGATAAATATGTAGAAATAAGGATTGAGAGTAATAAGGTAATAATAAATAAAACGATTAAATAGCGTCCATAATTAATATTCATGGAAAAAATGTCCTCATATAAAAAACCAACAGAAACTACACCGATTATTTTTCCATCTTCATCTTTTATGGGCGCTTTTCCACGTAAGGCCTTTCCTAAAGTACCCTCGGCAATCGAAATATATGCCTCACCCTCGATTAACGCCTTATCGTTGTCATCTCCAACCATTTGTTCACCAATCCGCTCGTTCACTGGGTGAGCATAACGTATTCCATTTTCATCTCCAAGTACAACATATTCGGCTCCGACACTTTCTTGAATTTGTAAAGCTAATTGTTGTAACGCTTCCGTTGTCTCGTTCTTCTTTAATCCTGTTATGATTTCTGGATGTTTAGATGATACTTTAGCAACACTTAGAGCTCGTTCTCCAATTTCGTACTCTACAATTTCCCCCATTATAAAATAAGTGGAAATAAGAATAATAAATGATACCGTTACGACTAAAAAAATATTATATTTAAAAAATTGAAAATTTAATGAGCGTCTTTTCATTTAGTCTATCCCTCAATGACCTTATAGAATGATAGTTTACATTATAGCATAGGTCATTTTAAATTTTCCCAAAAATCAAAAAGATTACCTTTTGATAAGCATTTTTCTTTCAATTAACTCTCATGATAAAATACAAAATGCGTCGTTTTTCTTCTACAAAAAGGGGAAGCACAATTAAAGTGAAAGATTATGCACCCAGCTTACATAGTCAGTAAACTACTCATTAACAGTCATTATCTAAATTTGGTGTTACATGAAGTTGATGCAAGGCTCTTCTAAATATTTGTGGGTCTGGTTTTTTTATGCCTTCCCATTCGGATACTAAAATAGTTTCAAAATAATTATCAATACCTAAAGCCTTAATATTATCCATTTGAAATTGTCCAAATCCATTTGTAATGATTCCTAAAGTAAGATTGTTACTTCTCATTTCCTCTAACATACTTATTAGGTTTGGAAACGGTACACAATGATTCTTAAATTGTTTTATGTAATCTTGAAGCAGGTCTTCCCAAGTCACCCCAGTAATATTAAGTTCTTCAGTTAATTGTTGATATACTTTATCTTTCCAAACATAACCACGGTTGTCGAGTTCGATAAATCTTGATATATATTTTTCTTTTGGGATATGAGATACCCATTTTTTCAATCGCTCGTATTGGTTATCAATAAATTTCTTCACTGACTCATCTCGGTTCAACAAAGTTCCATCTAAATCAAAAATAATAGCTTTAATCATTTTGCAACTCTCCCTACAAAATTCAGTTTATTAATGATTTTCTTTATATCCTAGAAAACACCTTCTTTTTCCGCTTTTGTTCATCAAAAAATACAGGCTATCTAAACATACAAATAACCTTCTAATATCACCTTGTTATAGATTTTTCACCCGCTACAGCGAAAAATAATTCTGAATTTTCACGAAAAATGGAGGTTGATATATATATAATATGTTATAATTTTCCTTATTAACAATGGAGGTACAAGTCCAATGGTAATAAAATAAAATGAGAAAATCTTATAATATTTTTATTAATATTAGAATAAAGATGTAGATTTTCTCTTTCATAAGATTCATAGAAATTGTATCTAAAAAAGAGGAGATAGACCATGTTAAATAAATTAAGTGATACTATTTATTATTTATCACATCAAGATGATAGAGATCGACCAACACTAGGATTGGTATGTGGTGACCAATATAGTCTTTTAATAGATTCTGGTAATTCTACACAGCATGCTCAAGATTTTTTACTAGAAATCGCAAAGCTAAATGTACCCCCAATTAAATATTTGGTGATTACACATGCGCATTGGGATCACTTCCTTGGAATGAATGAATTTGATGCAACGGTTATTGTAAATAGCCAAACAAATGAAATGTTGAGAAAATGGCAAAGTTATTCATTTGATGATAATTCACTGCAAATGTATGTGGATAATAAACAGATGAGTGCTATGTGTATGAAGATAATTCAAGATGAGATACCTAACAGGGATAGTTTTAAGTTGAATAC
Source organism: Solibacillus sp. R5-41 (assembly GCF_002736105.1). Taxonomy (NCBI): domain Bacteria; kingdom Bacillati; phylum Bacillota; class Bacilli; order Caryophanales; family Caryophanaceae; genus Solibacillus; species Solibacillus sp. R5-41. Next base: position 3,126,806 of record NZ_CP024123.1, read on the forward strand.
GCCAGATATCATCTTTGATAATTCATTAACAATTGATTTAGGAAATAAAGTTTGTATACTAGAAAAAATCAAAAGTACTCATACTGATGATTCTACAATCGTTTATATTCCTGATGAAAAAGTTGTTTTTTTAGCTGATTGTGCATATGGTACAACTACAAATTCTTTATTTCATTACAAGCAATCGGTGTTACTACCAATGATTGAAGACATTCAAAAGTATGATGCAGAAATGTTCCTACTAGGTCATGAATCTATTTGCGATTTAAATGAAATGACTAAATTTTGGAAAGAGCTAACAGCAGCAAGTGAAGCCGTTAAATCTTCTTCTTTAGAAAATGCAATAGCGTCCTTTAAGGTAGAAAATAAAAGAGAACCAAATGATGATGAACTATTTTTCATTAAAGCTTTTGTGAATGACCGTGTAATTCAATCATTGTAATTTTTATAGAATACAACAATTAAAATAAAAGCCATCTCATATAAATTAATATGAGATGGCTTTTATTTCGGTAAATACCATACAACGAATACTAGCCCATTATATAATATCGCAGTCAATGGGAGCGTGCGTTAGGTGGTATGACATAAAAAGGTGCTAAATATAATGAGATAACAATTGGTATGGCACTCATGAAAAGTATGAGGAGTGGCTGGATTTTAGTTGAGAGAATTCCAGCAAGTAAAACATAACCAACTACAGCTATTAGTGAAAAATTAAAACCCGATTGTAAACTATCTAAAAATGAAAAAATAAATGGCATTGGAATGATTGAAATAATAAACCATGCAAGCTTCAACTAATTCCTCCTCAAGAAATTTATCATTTAGCACTCTGCATGAAGTTCCTGTAATCGCTTTATGGCATCTGCTTCATCAAACGAGCTATACCAGCGATAATGCTGTTCATCTAAAATTCGATAATGGTTACTAACGATGTTTTGTTGCAAGCGAAATTCACCCATTTTACAAATTTCCTTCCACCAAAACATACCACCCATCGTTTTATCTTTCGGTGTATGGTTATTTTTTTGCGCAATTAATTGAACGAGATACATCGGTTCATCACCAATTACCGATAAAAGCAGTTGACTTTGATTAAATAGTGCACAAAATGCTATAACCGTCGTCCAATTGGCGGTTATCCGACCTTTTTCAATTTGAACGAGTGTTTTTTTCGAAATTCCTAATATTTCAGCCATCTTATCTTGCGAATATTCCTGCTCTGTACGAACAAGCTTCATTTTATCTGATATTAATATTATCAATTGTTCTTTTTCCAAATATAACGACCTCCATTTAGTGTAATTTTACACTATCAGTTTCTTGTGTCAATAAATATTACGGTTATCAAATTGACCTTTCCAAGATGTTGTAATAAATTTGTTCTTTCACTTCAATAAAAAAGGCAAAAAACCCTTATATATTAAGAGTTTTTTGCTTTTTTAGTTCCAACTATTCAATCCATTTGTAAAGTTTGAATTTAAAATTAATACAACTTTAACACACCCAGTTTTATCTTTTCACTTTTCATAAAAAGAATTCAAAATCTCGCCCTTTTCTGAAATGTGTAAGGCATTTAATTGCCCACCATAGCAGCAGCCACCATCAATACCTATATATTTGCAATCTTCACTAATCCAAATATCATCTTGTTCATGAATAAACTTTAATGGTGTATGCCCAAACACATTCACATATGGCGTTTGATTTTCTTTTAAGTAATGGTTACGCATCCATAAAAAATTATCCTCATTGGATTCATCCAAATTGTCATAAGCCGTTTCAAAACCAGCATGTGTTAGTAAAACGCCACCTACAACGACATATAACTCAGCACTTTCTATAAAGGCGATTTCCTCATTGAACTTTTCCTTTATGACAGCAGCTTGTTCAATCGGGTTTAACGCTTTTGTTTCATTTGGCAATTGATTTAAAAAAGAATCCATTGTTTGACGCCCACCATTTCGAAAATAAAAATCTACATTCGCTTCTGGTAATGTTAAATAGTTCAAAAACATAACCTCATGATTCCCCTTACAAACAATAACCTGTTGCCCATAAGTTTGCTTTAAGTCCATTACTTTTCGAATCACATCTAATGACTGTGGACCTCGATCAATCATATCGCCCAAAATCACCAATTTACTTTCCATATCCCACTTATTAATTAAATGTTCAAATTGCTGATACATCCCGTGAATATCACTTACTATGAATAAATTCAATGCCGTTCAGTCCTTTTTTGATTTTATGTTGGTTAATTTATTATGTAATACATTGGTTATTTCTTTCATTTATGAAGTACGAGTTACCTAAATAATATCTCCATAAACTTACAAAAACAACCTAAAAAGGTAAAAACAACACAAAACAAAGAGTTTCTTGCCTCTCAATTCAAAATTCAACATCCAATATAATGGGCAAAAGACATGACTTTTTATTAATAATACAGGCAATAAAAATGCAAAATCACGTTAAAAATTACACCTTTCGATGCCATTCCCCTTCTTCCCGGATTATCTAAACACATATATTTATTTCAACATTTTCTGAACCCCTCAAACAATTCTCATTGTAAATACAACTTTTTATCTTTTATAATAGAGTTAGAATATTACACTAAAAAAGCAGGGGGATTATACAATTGCTAGTTAAATCCGAGCAAGATTTATTGAAATTGTTAGATACTCTTTTGAGAGAACCTCAAAGTTTTTGGGATGATTTTTATCAAGATAAATTAAAACCAATTCCATTCTTTATTAATAAGCCAGATGAAAATCTAGTAGATTATATAGAAACTGGAAAGATACAACCTAAGAAAGTTTTGGAACTGGGTTGTGGAGCTGGAAGAAATGCTATTTATTTGGCGAAACAAGGTTTTTCAGTAGTTGGAGTAGATTTATCAGAAAATGCGTTACACTGGGCAAATGAGCGAGCGGAGGAAGCAAAATTAGAAATTGATTTTATTCATTCGGATATTTTTGAATTAGATCTACAAGAAAATAATTTTGACTTAATTTATGATTCAGGTTGTTTTCATCATCTTGCACCACATCGGAGAATTACATATTTGGAGCTAATACATAAGTTCCTTAAAACAGATGGATACTTTGCTTTATGTTCTTTTGAAGTGGGAGGGGCATATGGTGGTTCTGATATTTCAGATGAAGAAGTTTATAAAAAACGCACTTTAGATGGCGGATTAGGCTATACAGAGCAGCAATTAAAAGAAGTTTTTCAATCACTAAATGAAATTGAAATACGAAAAATGATACCTATGTCTGACCAAGATAACTATTTTGGATTGGATGGTTTTATTGTTGGTTTGTTTAAAAAATAAATTTTAAATAACTTTTTTAACCTTCTATTATCGCGGATTATAGGAGGTTATTGTATGTGCGCAAAATTGACTCAAATAAATGGATTTTACATTTAAAGCAACCTCTTTAGGCACTACATTAATAGTTGACAGCATTTCTATATCTATCCACATTGGTAAATAAGTGCCTCTGTCTTTACTTTCCTTAGTGAACTCTGCACCTTTACCAGTACCAAAAGTTCCATTAATTATTTCAACTAGATAAAAGTATTGTGTGCCATTAAATATAATTTTGGCAATACACTCCTTCACTTTAACTTCAACGCCCAATTCTTCTAAAGCTTCCCTTTTTGTTGCTTCTTCTGGTGTTTCGCCATCTTCTATTCCACCACCAGGAAACACATAATAGACTGAACCATCCTTCGTCCTTTTAATTAAAGCAATTTTATTATTTTCTATTAACACAACCGAACCTCTATCTCGCATAATTGTCCCCCTTATCATCATGAGTTTACATCTTCGCCAAACTAAAATACCACTGGTCATATCGTATCATAAGCGAAAGCACTTACCTAGATACGCTTTTTATATTAAATAAAATAAAAAAAGGCTACCACCAAAAGTCATTAAAATGACTTTTGGGGCAGCCTCTTATGGTTACATCATTAAAATTAAAGTTTTACGATGTTTGTAGCTTGTGGGCCACGTTGACCGTCTTCAACTGAAAACTCAACTTTTTGACCTTCGTCAAGTGATTTGAAACCGTCACCTTGGATAGCTGAGAAGTGAGCGAATACGTCGTTTCCGCCTTCAACTTCGATGAAACCGAAACCTTTTTCTGCGTTGAACCATTTTACTGTACCTTGTTGTGTCATTTAAATGACCTCCATTAATTGTATTAAATAATATCATTCTTCATCAAAAGAAAAAATCCACATATTACAAAAAGTATCGCCCATTACATGATTACTCTTTGTAATATGTGAATTTATTGTTTTCTTATAAACGATGTTATTACATTTATTATATATCATAAAATCCTGTTTGGCTAGTCCTAAAATAATTTTTTTTTTTAATAAACGTATTTATTTTGTTAAACATAGTTGTAGCCTTTTTTGCGTGCATAATTAATCAAATTAACATTGAACTAGTAAAGTACCACTAACAATGGCTTCTTCACTGAAAAAACGAAATCTACAATTAATGAAAAAGCACTCAAATTGTCAGGATACCACTCACAATTTGGGTGCAATTCATCTTTGGATGAGTCGATTTTTTAACTTTTACTCATTAATTTATGAACAATCCACATAATATTAAGCTTTCCTAACCATCTTAAGTAGCATATGTGCAAGCGTATGTTGTTCTTCTTTAGATCCGGCATTCCAAAGTTCCATTAACATATTCTCTTCTCTATTTCTTGGGTTTTCATGTTTGGAGAGATAATTTGCAACTAACTCGGTCGTTTTAGCAAGCTTCTCTTCACTCAAACCCATGTTTTCTCCCAACTCTACTTTTTCAGCAAGATACTGCTTAAATTGATTAAAGTTCCCTAAAATCTCATCTTTTGTTTCTTCGTTAATCTTAGCTAATTCTTTTTGTACTTTATCGTTCATATCCATTAAAAATCACTCCTTTTTGTGTTTGAATTTGTATTATGTCCGTAAAGCTTATATTGTACTCGAGGAAATAAATCCATTTTACGGAATAGATTTTCAAAGTTAAAGCGCAATCAAAAAAACCGTATTCTTATTTTCAAGGAATACGGATAGACTTCACATTTCGTTTTTAACTTCTTTATATGCTTCTAACGCACGGATTCTGGCAAATGAATGATCGATAATTGGGAGCGGATACGTCTTACCAAGTACTACGCCAGCTTCAAGCAGTATATGTGCGGGCGCTTTCCACGGTTCATGGATATACTTCGAAGGGATGTTTGCAATTTCGGGAAGCCACTTGCGAATGTATTGGCCATCAGCATCAAATTTTTGACTTTGTATAATTGGATTGAATATACGAAAATACGGCGCCGCGTCAATTCCTGAGCCTGCCACCCACTGCCACCCCATCGCGTTACTAGCAGCATCAAAATCAACAAGCGTTTCTTGAAACCACTTAGATCCGTCGACCCAAGAAATGAGTAAGTGTTTAACTAAGAAAGAAGAAACAACCATACGCACCCGATTATGAAGTGCACCCGTTTCCCATAATTCTCGCATCCCTGCATCAACAAGGGGATAACCTGTCATGCCTTTTTGCCATTTTTTCATTTCTTCTTCGGTTCCCTGCCAAGGAAACAATTTAAATTTCTCACGTAATGGATCATGTATCATTGTAGGATAATGGATAAGCTGGTGATAAGCGAACTCCCGCCATATAAGTTGCCTTAGGAATGCATCAATGGAAGAATTCATGTATTTTTCCGGCTCTTCATCCGTAAGTCTCTTCGCAGAATACCACACTGACCTGACACTAATATCTCCCCATACTAAATGAGGCGACAACAATGAAACCGCGAGAGCAGAGGGAATATCGCTTTTCTCTACATAATAATTAAGCCCTTTCTCCACAAACTGTTCCCATCTAGCAATTGCCCCCTCTTCACCTGGCTTCCAGTGTTTATGAAATTTTTCATGCCAAGTCTTTGTCGGTAACAAACCAAGCTCCTCCACTTGCAAAGAGGAGATTGGTTTTGCGTATGGAGCAATATTCACCGGGATTGGAAGTGGACGACTGACCAATTCGCGTATCGCTCTTTTCCAAAATGAGGTAAATACTTTATAAGGTTCATTTTTTTGATTTAACAAATCCATGGGTGTAAATAGCAAGTTTGATGAAAACGAACGAACTTCACTTACCTGAGAAAGCAGGTCACTAGTAATTGTACGATCCCGTCTAATTATTGAAGGCTCATATCGTTCACCAAAAAAGATAGCATCTGCTTGCGTTTGTTTAATAATTGAAGTCAGTTGTGCAAAACTACTGCCTTTTCTTAAAATTAGTGTCCATCCATGAGTTTTTAGTTTTTTTTCCAAGGCAATCAATGAATGATGAAGCCACCATCTCGCCGCTTCGCTTGTAGCATATTCACGTTCCTCTTCCTCCGACCAAATATAAACAGGAATGACCATCCCTTGCTGTGCAGCATTCCATAAAGCTGGGTTATCATGTAAACGTAAATCTTTCCTAAACCAAACGATTATTTTTTTCAACTATATCTCATCCTTCATATCGGTTCACGGTAGTATGTCCCATTTCGTTCATTTTCTTTGGAGGCATGAAAAAAACAAGGTAATCATCTTTAGATTGATTACTCTTGTCTATTTTTACTGACGGTATATAGTTCATTCATTTTTATTTTTGCTGAACAAGTACGCCATCCGTCATGTTGTAAACCTTGTCGCAATAATCTACTAGACGGATATCATGTGTGACGACAATGGTTGTTGTGTTTTTGTTTTTCGTTTCATTTTTCAGTAGCTCCATTACTTCATAGGCACGGTCTGAATCTAGCGACGCTGTTGGTTCATCCGCTAAGATAATGGAGGGATTACTATATAATGCTTTGGCAATCGCCACTCGCTGACGTTCACCTCCAGACAAATCTGCCGGATATTTAGTTCGTAAATCACCAATCCCCAAGTCCCCATATAGCGCTTCGAGTTGAGTTTTTGTCATATTCTCTTTCTTTACTTGATCCAATAGCTTCAACTGATTGGCCACCGTTAAGAATGGTATTAGGTTGGAAGCTTGTAAAATGAAGCCGATTTCCTTCAACCGTATTTTTGAACGCTCTTTCTCATTCAAATCCGTTAAATTCTTATCATTAATGATGACATCACCTGAAGTAGGCGTAAGAAGGCCGCCGACAATCGTAAGGAAAGTACTTTTCCCAGATCCAGATGGTCCGATAATCGCAATGAGTTCTCCTTTGTCCGCCGAGAAGTTTGTTTCCTTTAGTGCTTCTATTTGTTTATGACCACTGCCAAATGTCTTTTTCACTTGTATTAATTCTAAAACGCCCATCCTTTATCCCCCTATCGCTTTCAATGGATCAATTCGAACAATTGTCAGAACTGAGAACACCGCACCCATTATCGCAACGACAACTAGAACAACACCGTAAATAAGCATCGTTACAAGGTCGAATGCTACTGGTACCGCACTTGGTAAGAATGCACCGGTAATTAAGGTCAATACGAAACCGACAGCTACACCAATTGCAGCTAATAGGAACGTTTGAGCAATGACTGAGCGCGACAGATACATATTCGAGATACCTTGTGCCTTCATGACACCGAACATACTGATTTTCTGTACGGTCAAAACATACAGGAATATGGCTACAATTACCGCTGAAATACCAAACAAGAAATAGATCATGAAGTTTAGTGTTAAATTCTGTTCCGTATAACCCGGCAAGTTTTGTATAAACGATTCAATTTCAATTAATTCCAGTGAGTCGTTTTGAGTAATAGCTGTTAGTTTATCATCACGAACGACGATTCCATTAATACTTTCTTTATATTTATCAGCCAAATCACCGTATTTCACACGATGAAATGTAGACAGGTCCCCATACAGAACTGGCGCCGCATTAAATCTAGCTTGGTCTGTGAAGCCTACAATCGTTAATACTTCAGCAGTTGAAGACAATTGTAATGTATCGCCGATTTTAAACCCCTCTTCTTTTAATGCATCACTTGCGATCACTTCATTTTCTTTAGCAAACGCATCCCCTTCCGTCACTTCGGGCATAATGAATTCATCTTTGTTTATCCCAAAAATTGATACATTTGTCTTTTGTTCACCATTACCGGCGACAGCATTTATTTGGCCGATTACCGCCATTTCTTTGCCATTAACATCGCTTGTATCTTCAATTGTTAATGAGGATTGGTTTATACTCTTATCTGATTCCTCTGTCAAAACGATTGCTGTAGCATTCCATTTATCGACGGATTCCCGATTCAAATTTTCCAGGCCAGTTGCAAGTCCAGATAGAAAGAATACTAAGTAGGATACGAGCATTAATACCCCAACAATTAATGTAAAGCGCAATTTATTTTTCTTAATTTCATTCAAGGCCAAAAACATTTTCTCACTTCCTTATCACTATAATTGAAAGGTTTATGGATGAAGCCTCTATGGTGTAGTTACTACTTTCAAAAGCGCTTCTGCAAACCTTTTGATACCTTCTTCAATCGAATCCTCATCTTCTCTTGCGAAAGTAAAACGAACAAATCCATTTTTAGATCCCATTGTAGAACCAGGAACATACATGACGCCTCTTTTAATGGACTCTTCAAGTAATTCAATTTCATCATAATTTTTAAGAATTTTACACCATATATGAATACCACCGTTAGGAATAGAATACTCCACCTGGTCTTTTAAATATATATTAAGACTTTTAATAATTTTATTTCGCCTTTTTTCTAACTCTTTTATTAAACTTTCCATATGAACATTGAAATTAGTTGATTCTAAAAAATCATTCGCAATCCATTGTGTAAAGCTTGAATGGCCAAAATCGATTTGCTGCTTTGCATCGGATAATCTTTCAATTACCGGTGCTGGGCCGATGATCCAACCTATCCTTAATCCTGAGGCAACAATTTTGGATAAAGAACTAATGTATAATACGTTTCCGTTCTTATCTAATGATTTAAGGGTAGGTATTTTATCTCCTGAAAAAGCTGTTAAACTATAAGGATCGTCCTCTACTACTGGTATTCCAAGCTTTGAGGATGTTTCTAAAATAGTTTCTCTTTTCTTTATACTCATTAAGGAACCTGTTGGATTTTGAAAATCTGGATTTAAAAAAATCATTTTAATCCGGTGTTTCTTATATAATGACTGCAAATCTTCAGGGTTAATTCCATCCCGATCGACAGGTAGATAATGTATTTGTATACCTGCTGATTTAAAAATTGTAAGATTATAATTGTAAGAAGGATCTTCTATTGCTATTGCATCTCCAGGCTTTAATAAACATTGTACAATTAAATGCAATGCTTGTTGGGCTCCAGATGTTATAAGTATTGAAGTAGGATGAGTTTCGATTCCCCGACTTTTTTTCATGTGTTTTGTAAGGGTAGTTCTTAGGATTTCACTCCCCTGTGGATGATCGTATCCGAGGTTTCCAATAAAAGATCGTGTTGAGGTTATCTCCCTTAAAAAGCTTTTTGGGAAAAGTTCTTCTGACAATTCACCAGTAGCTAAATTGATTAATTGATGATCAACAGCTTCTTTTCTTATTTTTTGTGTTACAGGTAAGTTTGGTAAAAAGGAGCCCGCCACAATATACCTATTCCAACTAGGTATCCGTTTTTTTGTTATACCCCAAATATCTTTACTAATAGTAGTACCACTGCCTCTATTTCTTTCAATTAGCCCCATCGATTCTAATTCGTCATATGCATTCACCACAGTACTTCTATTTACATTCAGAACATTGGCCAAATGCCGTTCTGATGGTAATGGTTTATCAGGTGGAAATGTCCCATCCGCAATCCCATTTTCAATATATTGTGCGAGTTGTTTATAGATAGCTATTTTCGCTGTTCTATCCGGTTTCCAATCCATATGTACTCACCTCATGATTTTATTCATCTTTTTTGCAGCCATGTAAGCTAAAAAACATAAATACTAATATAAATTCATCTGTCTTTAACCATCCACTTTATTATTTTTTTAACCATCCACTTTAGAAATCATACTAAATTTTCATGTAAGAACCTTGATTTTATGCCTATTCAAACCGATAAAACTATACTAAAAAAATTATTTAGTTTAAGAACATTTTGTGTTATATTTCATAAATTCTTGTGTTTCAAATTTTATAAAGCTATTATAAAAATCAATTGTGAATCAAAAATCCATACAAACCCATTACCCATAGTGCCCTAAAATGCTTCAAAGAATAATTAATAGGGGTTTGTTTATGAAAAATTTGGTTCAGATTAATTGGTCTTTCTCTATTTTTTTGTTTTGATTTTAAAAGGACCTCAAACCTAGGTAAAAGCCAAAGATATTGTTTTTGAAAGGGAATCTTTCCATACATAATAGGTGGAGTATTGGTCCTGTTACTTGGTATGCCAGCAGGCAAAATACAATGTTCTTAGTTACCTACTTCCGTACTGTAACTATTCGAGGTGTTGTTATTGCGTTGTTAGCAGGTTTACATTATTATTGCAATCGTAACAATATCCGAAACATTATTTTGTATATTTTAGGGCAATTTCTAGGTAGGAAAGTAAATACTTAATCATTAGAAAAAACATCTTGAGAGTTACCAGATATTATTAATGAAAGAGTTGATATGATATGTTTTGGATTTTAGTTATTTCGGTAATATTTTTTATTATAAATTTTTTAATAAGTCCTCCGAGTTCACTAGTGACATGGACTTTAAGGAAATTTGCACTACATTCAAAACTTGATTCAAAAGATGTTATTGTAACATTTAATGGAAAGCAATTAGAAGGACAAGTAAAAAATAGATTTATTGAATATTTTAATGAAGCTTACATTTTAAAAAGACATTTTATTTTTAAAGGCAATGAACAATTATTCCTAAATCCAGAGACTACCGTTACACCATTTATCATGAACGTAAAAAGAGGCAATAAAGTTTTTAATTTCTCAGTTTATTGTTCTGAAGATAACATTGATGTAGTCAAGCAATACAAGAAAAAAGTTGAATCTTATAGTCTTAGTTCGGATGATTTAAAAAATTTTTCTATGTAAAGTTAAGGATTATAGTAGCCTATATTTTATGAAAACAGCATAATCTAAAAAGTTGTAATTGTCTCGTGTCCGTTACTTTTAGTAGAAAGTGTGTTTTATATAGCGCTTACTTAATGATTGCGTAGGGCTCATATATTACACAACCACCAAACTCTTAAATAGACGTTGTGAAACATAAAACCAGTAAGAAAAGCTGTTAAATCAGCCATTCTTACTGGTTTTTATTTATATTCTCACATTAAAGACAACTTTATACCTTCAACTAATCCCAAATTTTGCTTAATTATTATTTGCATTTCACATAAAGAAAATAACACTATTTTTTTGTCCATATGAAGTAAATTCCCATGCTAGTTCAATGCGTTACATAAGAATTGTAATGACACTTCATTAAATTCCACATCTTGATCTACATTGCATACATGGCCACTGTCTTTTAATATGACTAATTTACTAGATGGTTGCTTTTTCACTAATCGCTTCACGGGTTCTAAAAATACATAATCCTCGTCTCCCATTATGTAGAGTGACGGAATTTTTGTATCCTTTTCATTAATTTTCACTAAATATTTTGCGACACCACCCGTTAATGTTAACCAACGTAAAAACTCTCTTTGCTTAATTTTTTTTGCCTCTTGAATAAATAAATGGCGTGAAGACTCATGGGCTTTTCTCGGCATAATAATCCACGCCATCAATTTATATAACCAAATAAACGGAATCATTTTTTTAAATGTATTGGCTGCACCAAGTAAAATTCGCAGCCTAGGTGTAATCCGTATCACAGCGCCTGCTAGCAACATCGTGTGGAAACGCTCTGGATTCGATTCAGCTAATTGGCGAATTAACATCGTACCTAGTGAAATCCCTACAAAATGAGCCTTTTCAATGTTTAATGAATCGAGCACATCTAAAATATCCCGACTAACTAAATCAAGGGTATATTTAGTCGGACTATTCGTAATCACACAAGCACCATGACCTCGAAGATCAACAACCAATACATTAAAATGCTTGCGGTATGCCCGAATTTGCTTGTACCAAATCGTCGAGCTCCCTCCAGCGCCATGTACTAAAACGACCCACTCTTTGTGTTGTTTGCTATATATTTTATATTGTAACAAGTACTACTCATCCTCTGATTGTTTAACGTATACTACTATTACGAAAACCATCACGTAATGGTTTCAATTTTGCGTATATTTCTAAGGATTTTGATGTTTTTTTGCTGCACAAATTAGACACTTTACCCGATTGTATTGTTTTAATGCCCCTCTATAACGATCAATTTCCTTTTACACTTTTCCATGTATTTACCACCTCGATATTTATTGTGTTACAATCCTAATAGATGTAATTTTCAGTCATTTATAAAACAAGGAGATGATGATTTGAATATTAACACTTCTTATCAAGTAGCAGTTGAACTTAACGTAATAAATTGGGATGCTACTAACATAGGTGTAACGATTACCGAAGTTAGAGACTCACAAAAAATTTATACAAATGACATCGTGGAAATACAACAAGTTGTAGATTTTGGCCGAGTTACAGAAAGGTCTCATAAAATACTTATTATTTTTAACTTAACAAGGGATTTAGATAATCTTGGGGAAAAAATCATTTTATGATTCATTTTCAACCAACTTAACAAGAGGCGCCTCATACCCTTGTTGTGAAAGTATACGGTGATTTACCTACCTTAGAAACAGGCGGTCTTATTCTTAAAAAGGTTACTTTAAAGACTGGACGTTACACAGCATTATTAAGAGCAAGTGCGAGGAGGGATTCCGTTTAGTGGAAAACAGATAATGTAATTGCGAGAGAATATGACATCACGACTTCTACTTTAAATCGTTGGAGTAAAAATCATAAAGAGACAGGTTCTTTCGCTGCGAAACATTTATTAATGAATAATGATACTTTAAAGCACGTGGCGTAAATCATATGAAAAAATCCCCCACTTATAAAAGTGGAGGACTTCTGTTGAAGCAAGTTAATTTTATTACCCAAATAAACTCATAAACTCAAATTCAATCCTTTTCTCTCGCCCTCTGTGTATCTCTAATATTCTTTTGAATCGTTATCGCTGCAAATACACTAAGAACAAAAGCCATCCCATAAAATCCTTTTTCGCTTAAAACAATACTTGCCGCATTGTATAAACCAATCGCCATTAATGCAATCGAAACACAAAGTGCTACCCAACTAATTCCATAATAAATAGGAGTAACGGGTATTCCCTCCTCCTTATCTCTAACGGCTTTTTGTAAAGATATTGCTGAATAAAGTCCAAATACTAAAATTGCAAAGTAATATCCTTTTTCGTTCAATTGCATATTTGCGTTAAACAAACCGATAAAATAAGACACAACACCTACTAATAGCGCTGACCAAGAAGCGCCTTTGAATGCTGGAGTCGGTTCCCCTTCTCTCCTTACTTCTTTCACTTTTAAATCATTTCGTTTTCCTTTATCTAAAAGAACTTCATTATCATTGGACATTCAATATTCCCCCCTTTCTTTTCAACTAATAAAAACGGAGCACTAGAAACACTTTAGCCCTCCTTACTACATCTATTATATAGAATCCCATTAGGAATAATATGTAACTTTATTATTAATTTCCATCCCGATGTTCTAAACTTACGACTTTCGAAACGAACCTGCCATTTAGTTGAACAAGAAAAAGCGATCATCGTTATTGAAATTTCTGCTCATTTGCTTTAAGTCCAAAACTTCACAATCTTTAAGTTTACACGTCAAATAAATCCATTTTTTTCTACAACATATTGGGACTTTAATGATTTTTGCTACACAAATAAGACACTTAAACAGATTATATAGTTTAAGTGCCCTTCACTTTATGTATTAAATTGGAAATTATCATCATCTTCATCTTGGATCTCCGGCAACTTCAGACAGAAAATCTTCCGATGTTACTAGTCTATAAAACATCCTTATCAAAGGTTTTGTTAAATGTTCAAGTCGTTAATTAGAAAAAACTAAGAGGAGTCCAAGTAATATTTTGGACTCCCCAAAGCTTAAAATCAATAAAAAGAAAATTTACGAACTGAAATACTCAATCATTTCAAAACCAACAAAATCTGTTTTAGATGGATGTTTACTTCGATAATAACAATCCCAATAACTTACTACTCGATTTTCAATTGTACGACTTTTACTCACTTTAATTTCCTCGTTATGAAGAAGAACTAAAAAAGGAATTTTGATAATCGTAAGCTATCAAAAGTTGCAGACCTTTCAAATACAAACTAAACGTTAAACTTCCCTGTTTCTTCCTGTAGGTTTTGTGCGAGCATTGCAAGCTGCTCAGAGGCTACCGCCATTTCATTCATTGTAGACGATTGTTCCTCTGTGATAGCTGATACATTTAATGTGTGCTCGTTTGTTGCTATTGCCTGTTCTCTTATTGCTTGAACGGTTACAGTTACCTCTGTAAGCTTCCCGTAAGCATTTGTTGTGTTATGATTAGTCTCTTCAATCGTCCTTTTTAAATCTTGAACAGCATTTGTAATCGTATCAAACGTTACTCCTGCTTGTTGAACAGAATCAATACCGTTATGAGCAATTGTACGACTTTGTTCCATCATTGAAACAGCTTCGTTGATTTGATCTTGAATACTACGCACGAGCTTGGCGATGTCCTGAGAGGCATGGCCTGTTTGCTCAGCAAGGGCTTTTACTTCTCCAGCAACCACCGCAAAACCTTTTCCTGCTTCCCCAGCACGCGCTGCTTCAATAGCTGCATTTAAAGATAACAAGTTTGTTTGGTCAGTAATAGATGAAATGAGGTGGCTCATCGTCTCAATCTGTGCGGATTGATCCTTTAAGCTATTTACTAAGTTAGCACTGTTCTCCACCTGTATATGTAGCTGTGTAATCTCATCAACGAATGTGCGAATTTGTTTTGAGCCGCCCACTGCAATATCAGATGTTGCTGTCGATCTTTGAACAGCATTTTCTAAAACATTCACTACACCATACATATCATTAGCTAGTACAGTAGTTACTGATTCTAACTGTTCACTGACTACATGCTGTTTACTTGTATTTTCTGCTACATCTTGCATAGATGTAGCTACATTTGTAATAGATAGATTGACTTCTTGTACACTTGCAGTTAGCTCCTCTGCCGTAGATGCAACAATTTCTGACTCAGACAATATTCGTTGTACCATACCCCCTAATGATTGCAGAGAATGATTGTAATATTGGGCCATCTCACCAAATTCATCCTTTGTATCGGCAGACATTGTTTGCGTTAAATCACCATTTGCAAGACTACCTAAATAATCATTCATATTTTGTACTTCACCGCGTATATAGCGTGCAATCAAGAAAATGACGATAGCAATGAGTAATATTAATACAATACTTGCAATAATTTGTTGATAAAGCATTGCTTGTACCTCACTATAAAGCTCACTCGTTGGCACAAGTAAAACAAGCTTCCATGGCATACCGTCGATTTGCTTGTATTGTAAGGTATAATCTTTGTCATCGATTGTTATTTCTATTAAATCTTCATCATTTGCTAACTGTTCAATAGGAATATTCATGTAGTTTTGAACCGTTTCATTATTCACTTTTTCCGGATCGGGATGTGTTAAAAATTTTCCACTGTCTTCCATTAAAAAGGCATATCCACTTTCTCGAATAGTGACGTCTGATACTATGGATTGAATCGAATTGAGCACGTAATCAGCTGTAATAACCCCGATTGGCACGTTGCCGTTTACTACTTGAATACCAAATGAAATAAACATTTCCCCTAAAGCCTCATCAAAATAGGGCTCTGTATATGTAACTTCTGCTGATTTTAAGCTATTTGTATACCACTCCTGTGTATGAAAAGCATATGATGGATCTTCATAAATGTCAGTATAGATAACTTTTTCGCCATCCTTATGGGCGTATGGTCCAAACAATTCACCATTTGCAACATCCTTCTCTAACCAAAATCCCATACCATATGTTTCTTTGTTTGATGGAAGTAATTGCTCTACGAAGCGTGTGAATTGTTCCCTTGTCATAGGCTTATCTATTGATTCTATTGCAGACTTTGCACTATACATGAGCTGTTTATGCGAATATAATTTACTTTCAACTGAATTACTTACATTATCCGACAATAATGACATTTCATTCTCAATAGACTCTTCCAGTTCATTAGATGCACTGAAATAGTTAATGATAGACATACTCACTAGAAATATTGTAATAATAGGAATAAGTATACCAATTTTTGTGACAATCTTGAGATTCCCTAATAGTTTCTTCATTTACTTTCACCCTTTTGATTTCGATTCTTTGCTTGTTTTTCATTCATAGTATAATAGATAAAAGTTTCCTTAGTATATTATTTTTGTAACTTTTTTATTTTTCACCAGACTTAAACTGAACCCAATTCATACTCTGTTATGTTACAAATTTTAAACAAAAAGATGATTTAGCGATGAGTATTTGGAAAAAAGTATTTAATAATGGGCTAATTATGGCTTTTTCATTTCCTTAGCTTTATCTATTTTTTATGGATTACAAAATTACTTATCATTTTGATGGTGGTTATTCAACAAAGTACTTACAAGTGTATGATTATATCGTTTCTATCTTTCGGAATAGTATGTTAGGTGCATTTGCAGGTGTGTTGGTAGGAGGATTTTTAGGTTGGAGATTTGGTAAAAAATTGAATAAGGATTCAAAAGGATGATTTTAATGAAAATTAAATATCTTATCTAACTAAGGTACGATGATTCAACCGTTTATCCTATTAACTTGTGTTTCGTTTTGATGGACTGATTCAAGTAAAAGAAGGAAAAAAAGTCATCAAACATGGTTTATATTTTTATTACCGGCACCCAAGCTATACGGCAACTGTTTTACTGTTTTACTGTTTTTCGGTTTTGGTTTAGCGTCAGGGAGTATAATTAATGTGACCTTATTCTCAATTCTATTCACACTACTTTAGAACGATCGTATTTCGATCGAAGAAGATCTTAATTCAACATTTTAGAAAGAATATGAAACGTATATGGAAAATACGTGGAGATTGTTCCCAACCATCCGAATCAAAAAAGAAAATAAAAAAGACTTTTAATTACCCAGTGAAGTTGACAGTTTCTAAAAATTCTAAGCAGCCATCTGGGATCAATATTCAATCGTTATCAGGTAGTAGAGTCATTTTTGGAAGCGTTGGTAATTTTAAAAGTAAATTTATTCTTCCACCGCTTGTATGACAGATTCAGCTGAGTTGTCTGCCCAAAAAACGGCATCGGGTGCAAAAACAATTCAGTTAATTAAATACAATTCAACACCGATTTTATTATCTAAAGTGTTGATTAACTCCGCCACCTGCAGGAGGTCGAATTGCCTTTGCTTCAGCTAATACCCAACCTGTACCATTATTAGCAGGCGATCGTTTAGTAATGGTGTTTTATGTTTCGGCACCCTCAGTAGATCCTTTGGTAATTAATAGGCGTGCAATTGCAGATATTAATATAATGTATAAAGATTATCCCTTTCCTCTAGCCAGTTTTAAAACGGTATTGGACGTTCCCTTTTATTATTTCTTCTATATAAAAGGTTTTATTCAACTTTCTTTCCCAACGTTCAACAGCATTGTTTTAAGCACCTACAAATACAGCTCTTAATGTACTTGCAACAGTTAATGTACCTCCTTTGATATCCATAGCAATTTTAAATAGTACAATCTTTACTTTAATTAAGTCAGGTGCAGCTGGTAATAGCTCACCCAAGTCACGACTTGTATTTGTAACGCTTGTCATTTATCCTCACCGTCTTTCGATTTATTTTCACCTTCTTTTGGTTTATAATCATTATCATTTTGTAATTGTGTAAATGCATTCTGCAAAAAACGAGGAACTTTAATTCCTAAATGCCCAAGGTTCTCTATCATACTAAGCCCTTCCATTCCGATTAGAAATAGAATCATAGCATTACGCATGAAATCACCACTATCTGTAGCGTTGTCCAATTGCACCGCTGCTACGACCATTAATATCATTGCTGTCTTTTTCAAAAGCCTCTTAAAAGCTCTGCGTGAATCTACATCTTGAATTAACCAAGCGACCATATGGGCTATTGTAAAATCGATTGCCATCAAAATACCGAGTGCCTTTACCAATTCATCTACACCACCAAATAAATATGCAATCCACGCTGTAATACCACCAATAAACGACGTCCACAATGTGTTTGTTTCCATACCATCTCCCACCTTTCTTTTATAATAAAAGCCCTCCACAGATGATTGTAGAAGGCATAAAAATTTCTTGGTTCTTTAATACTTTGATTTAATTTACTCTCTTTGAGCACTTGAATTAGTTTTTAAAGCTAATGTGTAATTTCACTTGGAAAAGTCCTTGAGCATTCTGTAAAACACTTCTAACCGAAGATACTAAGGTGCAAAAATAATACCCGAAATGTAATTTATCATTTTCTTGTTCTTACTCTTTCATATGTTCAACAAAGAAATAAGCTTCATCAAACCCATAGTCCATTAGTCCTTTTAATTTTATATTTTCGCAACCCCTCCATTCCACCTACTTTATCTTTTTAACTTCGACAAAAAGAAGGAGATTTCCTCTTAATTTAGATGTAAAAAATTTCGTCCTCTAATATTGTGTTTTCCGCCTAAACTCATCGCTGATTTATTCGAGCTCCTGCTAAATCTTCTGAATGCCTTTAGATCGATTATTTCCAAACGTAGCCTCGATGCTAAAGCCACTCATTTCATATATTCCTATTACGTCCTTCTTGCGAGCGTCCATCGTAAAACCCTTGTTTACGTCTTATTTTTTTTCAACTTGTACACTTTTTGTAATTTTCAAATACATTTTATATGTTATTCAATGCTTTTTTCGAAAATAAATTGCACTAAGTAAAGGGACGGGCTTCGTACGCATTTTATTTATCGTAGTGACCATCGTTCAAATTCCAAAAAAGGTATCAATTATTGCCTAAACTAAAAGCCTCCCACTAATAGTAAGAGACTTCTTTTGAATCAATATGAAAATAATAGCCTATTCCGTTTTTCGTCTTAATCCATTTTGGAGCACTTGGCTGCTTCTCAATTTTTTCACGCAATCGTCGAATGATAACATCAACTGTACGTCGATCACCTTTTGAAGATTCTAGCACCACTATAATTTGTTCGCGCGTCTGAACATCGCCTGGTCTTTGCAATAAATGCAACAGTACCTTGAACTCTCGTTGTGTTAGTGGTATCTCTAAATTATTTTTATAAACTTTAAAAGCAACTAAATCAATATGGAATGGTCCGATTGAAAACTTCGACACATATTCTTTGTATCTTCGTTTATTTTCAAAGCGTTTCATATGCATACGCATACGTGTTAGAAGTTCACGAAAACCAAATGGCTTTGTTAAGTAATCTGTCGCACCTAACTCTAAGGCAAGAACAATATCTAGTTCTTCCGTTCTCCCGCTAATCATAATAATCGGAAAATCATGTTGATATCGTACTTGTCTACATACTTCAATACCTTCCATCTTCGGTAACATCCAATCAAGAAGCATACAATCTGGTAAACAACGTTCCACAACTCGCAACGCCTCTACCCCATCATGCACGCACTCTACTTCATAGCCTTCTTTTTTCAAGCGTACTTGAATCAAGTCGGCCATATGACGATCATCTTCTACGACTAATATTCTTTTTTTCATAAATTAGTCCTCTTTCACGTATCAAAGATTCCATTAATTTAAATCAAATAATTGCCCTTTTATGAAGTAAGCCGTTGACTCTGCCATATTCGTAATATGATCTGCTGTACGTTCGACGTAACGATTAATAAACAGTAGCTGTACAATTTCTTCTGCCTGCTCTGGATGCTGTTGAATCAAATTGATTAACGCTTTATAGTTTTGATGATTTTTTTCATCAACACGATCATCTAATTCGCCTACTTCTTTCGCTAGTACAAAATCCTCTTCCACAAAGGATTTCAGTGCCTTTTTCAGCATATCCATCGAAATAACTTTCATTTGTACTAACGATGTTAGTGGAAGTAATGAGTCCGTCTTGCCAATTTTAATAGTTGATTTTGATATATTTACCGCGAAATCTGCAATACGCTCAATATCTGCAGACATCTTAATCATGCTTAGTATGCGACGTAAATCACGTGCAACTGGCTGTTCTTTTGCCATCAGCCAAGTTGCCATTTGATTCATTTCATTTTCAAGTGCATCAATGTACACATCTTCCTCAAAAACCGCCAAAGCAATTGTCATATCTTGCGTTTCGAGTGCGGTGAAGGCTTTTTCCATCGCTGCCACTGTCGCCTCTACCATCTCACCCATTTTATTTTGAAGCTCAAGCATATTTTTTTCGAAGCTTTCACGAATCATTTCTATTTCCCCTTCTTAGCCGAAACGACCTGTTATATAATCTTCTGTTCGTTGATCTTTTGGTGTTGAGAAAATCACATTTGTATCATCGTACTCTACAACTTCTCCATTTAAGAAGAAAGCTGTCTTATCACTAATGCGCGCAGCCTGTTGCATGTTGTGCGTTACAATGACGATTGTATAGTCTTTTTTCATTTGCGTAATCAGTTCTTCTACTTTTAATGTTGAAATTGGATCTAGTGCGCTCGTTGGTTCGTCCATTAAAATAACATCTGGCTTCATTGCAATGGCACGTGCAATACAAATACGCTGTTGCTGACCGCCTGAAAGACCTAATGCTGATGTTTTTAAACGGTCCTTTACCTCATCCCAAATCGCCGCGCCTCGTAAAGATTCTTCTACTAAAGCATCTAGCACTTTACGATTTTTAATTCCTTGCATACGTGGACCATAGGCTACATTGTCATAAATACTCATCGGGAACAGGTTCGATTTTTGGAATACCATCCCTACTTTTGTACGTAATTTTATAACATCATTTGAAGTGTAAATATCCTCACCATCAATATTAATGTTACCGATAACACGCACACCGTCAATTAAATCATTCATACGATTTAACGTACGTAAAAAAGTCGATTTACCACATCCCGAAGGACCGATTAAAGCCGTTACTTCTTTCTCCTTAATATCTAATGAGACATTAAATAATGCTTGCTTTTCCCCGTAGTATAAATTTATATCATTGACAAGAATTTTAGATTGCGCTGATACAGTAGAAACTTGTTGTTCGTTCACTGCTGCTACCTCGGTTACCATCATTACCATGTCCATTCTCCTTTGTTAATAATCTGCTTTATTGAACTTCTTCGAAATATATGTTGCCGATAAGTTAAGTGCTAAAATAATGAAAATCAATACGATTCCTATTGCTGCTGCTAAACCAATATCCCCTGATTCCTGTGTTACTAAGTACGAGTGTACCGTTAATGTACGAGCCGACGAGAAAATACTATCTGGCATCGCGGCTACTGTACCTGCTGTTAAGAAAATCGCTGCCGACTCCCCTACAATTCGACCAATTGATAAAATAATACCTGCTAAAATACCAGGCATTGCGCTCGGTAAAATGACTTTATACAGTGTTTGAAGCTTTGTAGTTCCTAGTGCTAACGAGCCCTCACGATATGATGCTGGTACCGTTTTTAGCGCTTCTTCTGTCGTACGAATAATAACCGGTAAAACGATAATTGTTAAAGTTAATGAAGCAGCTATGATTGACATACCTAACTTCAAAATCGCTACGAAGAATACGGCACCGAATAGACCATAAATAATTGATGGAATACCTGTTAAGCTTTCCGTTGCATAACGGATGATGCGGACTAAGCGACCTTGCTTCGCATACTCCTGTAAGTAAACCGCTGCTAAAATACCAATTGGTGTTGCAATAACTAATGAAATGATAATTGTGTATAACGTTGTGACAATCATTGGGAAAATCCCGCCGCCACCTATTGGTGAATAGTCACCAAAAATAAAATCAAAGCTAATGTATGAAAATCCTTTGTAGAATAAATATCCAACAATCGTTAATAAAATCGCTACTGATACAAACGCTGAGCCCCAAAGCATTGCGCGTAGTAGATTATCTTTTGCTTGGCGCATCTTAGTGACCACCTTTCGCTGTTAATCGAGCTAATACTAAGTTTATAATTAAGATGAATGAGAATAATACGATACCTGTCGCAAATAACATTTCCTGATGTGTACCAGCTGCATAACCCATTTCAAGTGCAATATTTGTAGTCAATGGACGTATACTGTCTGTCAGGCTTGTTGGAATAATTAAGGAGTTACCTGCAACTAAAATAACTGCCATTGTCTCACCTAATGCACGACCAAGGCCTAAAACAATCGCAGCCATAATACCTGATTTTGCAGCTGGTACCACAACTTTAAAGATTGTCCCAATTTCAGAAACCCCTAGTGCTAATGAACCTTCACGATATGATTTTGGTACCGCACGAATTGCTGTTTCTGCTACTGTTACAATTGTCGGAAGCATCATAATCGCTAATACTAAAATAACTGCGATTAAGCTTTGCCCACGAGCAAGCCCTAAATTGTCTTGTAAAAATGGTACGATAATCGCTAAACCAAATACCCCATACAAAACAGATGGAATACCTGCTAATAATTGAATTGCTGGTGACACAATTTTCGCCACGCGCTTCGGTGCAATCTCAGCTAAAAAAATCGCTGTAAATAAACCAACCGGAACCCCGATTACTAAAGCACCAATTGTCGCATAAATCGATGCGACAATCATCGGGAAAATCCCGAATTTATCTTCACTTGGCACCCATTCTGATCCGAAGATAAAGCTTAGGAAGCTATAATCGCCTGTTACGAATGGGTTAGCCCCTTTATAAAAAACAAATCCTACGATAAGTAATAAACTAATTACTGATAGCAATGCACAGGCTAAGAAAATTTTCGATGATAATTTTTCAAAAAAGTACTTTCGTGCATTTCCTTTACTAATCTGTTGTTCTACTTCTTTTGTATGGTGTGTTGCCACTTTTTCGTCCTCCACGACTATTATTTCGTTAACGGAATTGCACCAGCTGATTCAACAATCTTTTGCCCTTCAGGCGTTAAAATAAACTCCATAAATTGCTTTGCTGACTCCGGTACATCTTCTTTATGCACAAATAAAAATGGTCGAGATAGTTCATATTGTCCTGCTAACACATTTTCAGCCGTTGCTTGTACTCCATTGATATCCATTGTCGAAACTGATTCATCAACATATTCAAAGGAAATGAATCCGATTGCATGCTTGTTCATTGCAACTGTCGTTTTAATATTCCCGTTACCACTTGCTACAATCGCATTCTTAATAAGTTGACCTGATTCATAGCCGACGATTTCTTGGAACGCATCGCGTGATCCTGAACCGTCCTCACGTGAAACAACAACAATTTCCATGTCCTTGCCACCAACCTCTTTCCAGTTCGTAACCTCACCTGTGAAAATTTGCTTCACCTGCTCCATCGTTAAATTTTTTACAGGATTAGAAGGATGTGTTACAACAACAATCCCATCATAAGCAATAATCAGTTCTTGTAAATTACTGTCCTTCTCTTCTTGCTTTAAGTCACGTGATGCCATCCCGATTTGAGAAACACCGCTGATTGCATTTGTAATACCTGCCGAAGAACCTATTTGGTTTACTTCAATTTTCACATCGTTTTCTTCTTCATATTTCATAGCTAGCTTCTCTGCAAGAGGTCCTACTGATGTTGAACCTGAAATCGTTACTAGCGAGCCACCCGTTTGCGTATCTGCTGTATCTTCTTCATTACTACAAGCTACAAGCATAGTTAATAGTACTGTAAAACAAACAAAGTAAAATGATTTTTTCCACATGTTTGATTAATCCCCCAAGTAGTTTCTTCGTTACCTTAACAATAAAGAATTAAAATTAACCCCATATATAAAGAATGTAAACCTTATGTAAATTTCATAAATCAGCCGTTGATAGACTGTAAAATATAATAATAATTCACTTTATTTTCTGACAAATATATCTGTAACTAAATAAAATTTACGTTTATGCATTTGTTTAACTAATAAACTCCTAATTTATTTTTACTTCAATCCGTTCGAGTCGTTCGTTTTTTTGACTACTAATAGCAGTGAAATGAATTATTCTTTTACTTCCTTACATTACATTTCTTTCATCATACTTCTGCTACAAATTTGTCTAAAATTTGCCGATGTGCAGTTAGATTTCTTTATATTGGAAATATATCTTCTTTAAACTAACTCATTCTTATTACTTTTCTAAAATAAATTTACATAGCGTTTACAAAAGGGGTGATATTGGCGAAAATGGTGCGATGTTTATTGCTCGTACACGCGTGAAATCATTTTCGGATTCAAGAAGTTTCACTTGCATCAAAAGCCACGCTAAATTTAATTATTTATCGGATTTTTTCTAAGTGAGGGCTTTAATAGGTAACATTAGCCTTATATCGAATAAAAAAATTCGATTACGTTTCTTTCAACGTAATCGAATTTTTTTAGTATGAATAAACCAATATCACAAAATTTATTATTTATTAATATCAATTCCACTTTTAATATTCCTATCACATTAATAACTTATATCACAGTTCCCACAATGCTATTTTTGGACGTTCTTTAATTGTCTAATCATGGTTTTCGATGCGCGCTACTATATTATCAAATGATTTTATCGTATGATCAATTACTGCTTAATCCTTATTAAATGTCACATAAGGATCGCCATCTTGTTCGCATAGCCAATACTACAATTGGAAACTCTAATCCTCTCTAATCCCTTTAATTGATGGATTGTTAAAAAAGATACACAACCGCTTAGTGCATACTCAGAATCACCTTGGAAACAGGGCATTGATTTTGTTAATCCCCGGAATTTGGTGATGAATTGAAAATAACGAGAAAATCATACTAATGCCGATTTTTTTTCTTCTCGAGTATCTGATAACTTTTCAATAAATTTTTGGCTGTTTTTTTTGCTTTTACTCGAATTGTTTATCTTGATTAATGTACTACCATCACCATTTCTAAAAAATTCGGTGAGTTCGATTCGAAACAGACAAATAGCATCTTCAAGGCACTTGCTTATTTAGAAACTTTTCATTTACTCCTTTTCTAACGGATTCTCAGAAAAAGAAAAAGCGCCTCAAACCCTTGATATTAAAGGATTTAAAGCGCTTTTCAGTTGGTTCAAACTTATTCTATCCGAACCTGATTACGTCCCAGGAGGGATTCGAACCCCCGACCGACGCCTTAGAAGGGCGTTGCTCTATCCAGCTGAGCTACTGAGACATGTTTTTCATCACCGTTTTGGTAATTAAGACATTTTTTATTATAGGCTACAAATACTAGAAAGTCAACACGTAATTAAATATAAATTATTATTTGTACAAACTTATTCCAAAGAGAACCCAATATTATAGATTCTCTTTAGTATATGTTCAAAACTTCTCAAACATTAATAATCCATCGTGGGTCTTTCAAAAACCATTTGCTCCAACAAATTATTATGATCCTCATAGCAATCAACGATATAATGCGTTTCCGAAATCGTAATCGTCATGAACGTTTTTTCTTTTAGGCGGCGTGGTTTTAAAAGGCTGCCTGGATTCACAAACAGAGTACCGTCAATCAATTCCGCGCCTAACACGTGGGAATGACCGAAGCAAACGATTGTCGCTCCAACTTCCTTTGCGCGGTATGCGAGTCTCATCGGTGAATTTTTCACATCAAACAAATGTCCATGTGTCACATAAATGCGCTCGTCTGCCACTTGAAATAAAAGCTCATCCAAAAAGTTCGGATCTGCATCACAATTGCCTTTTACCCGCTCTACACCTTGTAAATTAGGATGAGTAAATGGTAACTCACTATCTCCGCAATGAATGACCTTCTGTGCATCCGTGTGATAGCTTCTTACCCGTTCAATTACCTCTGCATCTCCATGTGTATCACTCATTACGACTAGTTTCATTACCATCACTCCTATCCATTATGCCTTGGCAGAATGGGTGTTATTTTAATATTTCGGCTAATTTAAAGGCTAATTCACGAATAGCGTTGCCGCGGTGTGAAATGGCACCCTTTTCATCTGCTGATAGCTCAGCCATATGGCGTTGCAATGCCGGTACGTAGAAAATTGGATCATAGCCAAAGCCATTGGTTCCGCGCTTTTCCTCTGCAATGACCCCTTCGCATGTGCCAAACACCGTTTTTGTTTCCATGTTTGGACCGGCAATAGCTAGAGCACAGCAAAAACGAGCTGTACGCGCTTCTTCTGGGACATCCTTCATGTTTGCTAACACTTTCACCATGTTTGCCTCATCGTCATGATCGCCAGCATAGCGTGCTGAATAGACGCCTGGTTCGCCGTTTAAAGCATCAATTGCTAAGCCGCTATCATCTGCAATGACGATTTTTCCGAGTAAATTGGCCAATGTTTCTGCCTTTAAAATTGCATTATCTTCAAATGTAGTACCTGTTTCTTCTATTTCTAAATCAGGGGCAACATCAAACATTGTTACGACTTCATATCCAAATGGTTGAAATAATGCTTCAAAATCCTTTGCTTTGCCTTTGTTTTTCGTTGCAATGACTACTTGTTTCATTCAGCATCCACCTTTCCTACATAGCCTGCTAGCTCACCTAGTGCTGCTTTTTGAATATCGATTAATCGGGCAATTCCTACTTCCCCTAAATCTAATAATTCATTTAACTCTGCACGTGAAAATGTCGCTTCTTCGCCAGTACCTTGCAGTTCTACAAATTGACCTGCACCTGTCATAATCACATTCATGTCCACATCCGCAGAAGAATCTTCAATATAATTTAAATCGAGTACAGCACCTATGTCTGAAAGCTTACCTACACTTGTCGCTGCTAAATAATCTGTTACTGGGAATTTTGCAAATGGCTTATCCGCAGCTAATTTTGCTATTGCTTGTGTCATCGCAACAAATGCTCCTGTAATGGATGCTGTACGCGTGCCGCCATCAGCTTGAATGACATCACAATCAATCCAAATCGTTTTTTCTCCAAGTGCCTCTAAATCGACAACCGCACGTAAAGCACGACCGATTAGGCGCTGAATTTCCATTGTACGCCCTGTTACTTTTCCTGCTGATGATTCACGGCGTGTACGTTGCTCTGTAGCACGTGGAAGCATTGAATACTCCGCAGTAATCCAACCCTTGCCTTGTCCACGTAAAAAGCCTGGTACTTTCTCTTCAATCGTTGCCGTACAAATTACTTTTGTATTACCTACTGCAATTAATACAGAGCCTTCCGGATGCATTAAATAATTATTTTCAATTTGAACTGGACGTAATTCATTCACAGCTCGTAAGTCATGTCTAGTCATTGTTGACCTCCTAAATAGATTCGCGCACTTATTTTAACATATTTTTTTTAACGCCTAAAGGAAAATTACCTTCCCGTAAAACACCATGCAAAAAAACTCAAATAGACTTTCATCTATCTGAGCCTTTCGCAAATTTTTTATTTCGTATTAAAATGAAATACGTCGAATCGTTAATTCACCTTGATCCAGCCAACGTTCAGCGATGGATCTGAAAATCGGTACTGAGCCCGATGCATGGAAAATATGTTTCGGTGATTCTTTGTCTGTACGCAACTGATTGGTATAGCTTAAAATCGCTTCAACATCCTTTGCCGTTTCTTCAGCAGAGGATAATACATTTACCCCCGTACCTACCGCAGCTTCGATTTGCTTTTGTAAAATCGGATAATGTGTACAGCCTAAAATAACCGTATCAAAACGTTCATTTGCTATTGGATTTAAACCATTTGCTACTAAATCATATGAAAACTGCCCTTCATATTCACCACTTTCAACAAGCGGAACAAACGTAGGGCATGCAAGAGAAATAACCTTCGCCTTTGTCGCAAGGGAATTTAACGCATCCTCATAGGCTCCACTTTTTATCGTACCCTCTGTTGCTAATACGACAATTTCATTGCGTTTTGTCTTTTTTACTGCGGCCCTTGCCCCTGCATTTATGACACCTAAAACCGGAAATGGCATATGTTTTTGTAAACTTTCCAACGCTACTGCTGTCGCTGTATTGCAAGCAATAACAAGCAGTTTAACATTCATTTTTTCAAGTGCCTTTGCCATTTGCCAAGTAAAATTTCTTACTTCTTGTTTCGAACGTGGCCCGTATGGACAACGTGCTGTATCGCCAATATAATAAATTGTTTCGTTCGGCAAAAGCTCCATTATCGCTTTTGCAACTGTTAACCCGCCAACTCCAGAATCGATTACACCAATTGGGGCATTCACTACTACCGCCTCTATCCTATTTCATTAATAAATGTAACTTTTGTAAGTTATTTGATAATTGTTTAAATTCCGCTTCATCAAATTCACCCATAATATCATGTAAATAATTTTGTCGTTTCAATATTACCTCTTCAATAATGCGTTCTCCTTCTGGTAAAAGGTGAATACGTACAACTCGGCGATCTTTTTCGTCACGTACACGCTGCACTAACTCATTCTTTTCCATACGATCAACTAAATCCGTTGTCGTGCTAAACGCTAAATACATCTTTGTCGACAAATCTCCAATCGTCATATCACCTGACTCATGTAACCATTGAAGCGCAACAAACTGTGGAGGTGTAATTGTATAATTACTTAAAATTTCACGACCTTTTTGCTTAATTAAGTGTGAAATATATCTTAATTCTTTTTCTAGGATTGCTACAGATTCAGAACTATGTTTGTTTTGGTCTGTCATCTAGTCCATTCACTCCCCAATACTTTTCATAATTCTATTTTGAAGTTTTTTGCGTAAAATAGCAAGTATCCACTTAGTTTATAGATAATTCTTGCAATCGTAGTAATTCGATTAATGCTTGCGTTCTACTGGAGACTCCAAGTTTTTGAATGGTATTTGAAATATGATTACGAACAGTTTTTTCGCTAATGCCAAGTTTATTTGAAATATCTCGTGTCGAATAGTCTTTGATTAATAGCTCAAAAATTTCTCGTTCTCGCTTTGTTAACAGCGAACGATGCTGCGAACTAGTCATTTTGCAACACCCTCCTATCCTCTTCTTTGTAAAGTATGTCAACACTACAAAGCAGGTGAGGGCATTTAACTATTTCCCCAGTAATATTTTTTTCTGCTCTTCTAAAATCGGAGACCCTTTACCCGTTTCGCAATTTAGCTGCACTAACGTACCTCGTCCTGTATAACAAATTTCATCCTTGGTATTTTTCACTAAATAATGTAAATCCATAGATGACGTGCCAATCGAGGCTGTTTTCACAAAAACAGTCAGCACTTGATCGAAAAATGCCTCTTTCAAGTAATCACATTGTATGTCTGCTACGACAAGCATGTTCTTACTCCCTGCCTCTGGATTAAAGTGAAACCCTAACGCTTTTAAATATTCGATTCGAGCATATTCAAAATAAGTAAGCACCTTTGTATTGTTCACATGACCATACATATCTGTTTCCGAAAACCGAACCTGCACTTCCGTCGAAAAATTAAACCCTGCAACCCATTCTTGTACATCCTGAATATATGTAGCACGCATCCTAATTCCTCCCTTTTCGAAAAAGTTCCCCTTTTAATCAATTACGCCTCGGCTAACTCTTGTCCAGATTTTTTTTCGAGCAAGCTCAAAAAAACTGTGACATCCACCGGAGCCTTTGAACCAACACGATGTTGGTCACTCAGGCGTTGCCGCACGACGCGGTTTTATTAGCCTGAGTTCCCCTATTCAGTGGGGGTTCACCCCAACTGAATCATGTTAAATGAATACGTATTCATTATATCATATTTTCATTTTTAGAACCTCGTGGAATTTCTTAACCATCCAAAAAGACCCCCACAGATGTGAGGGCCCTAAATATATTATTAGTCAACCATGTGGTCAGAACCGAAGAAGTTCTTGAACATTTGAACTGTTGTCGCACGGTTAAGTGAAGCGATTGAAGTTGTTAAAGGAATCCCTTTTGGACAAGCCGCTACACAGTTTTGTGAGTTACCACAGTTTGCAAGACCACCGTCGCCCATAATTGCAGCTAAACGCTCATCTTTGTTCATTGCACCAGTTGGGTGAGTGTTGAATAAGCGTACTTGTGATAATGGGGCTGGTCCCATAAACGAAGCTGATTCAGACACGTTTGGACATGCTTCCATACATACACCACAAGTCATACATTTAGATAATTCATAAGCCCATTGACGTTTACGCTCAGGCATACGTGGACCTTCACCTAAATCGTAAGTACCGTCGATTGGAACCCATGCTTTTACTTTCTTAAGTGCATTGAACATACGGCTACGATCAACCTGTAAGTCACGTACTACTGGGAAAGTTTTCATTGGCTCTAAGCGAATTGGTTGAGTAAGTTTGTCAACTAATGCTGAACATGATTGTTGCGGACGGCCATTGATGACCATTGAACAAGCACCACAAACTTCCTCTAAACAACTCATATCCCAAGAAACTGGAGTCGTTTTTTGACCCTCTTTCGTTACAGGATATTTTTGAATATACATTAATGCAGAGATTACGTTCATACCAGGACGGTAAGGAACCTCAAATTTTTCAACGCGTGTACTGCCATTCTCCGTATCTTGACGAAGAATTTCAAACTGAACTGTTTTTCCAGTATTTACTGTTTCCATTTTTAGTTCCCCCCTTATGCCGAGTAGTCACGTTTACGTGGTGGAATTAACGAAACGTCGACTTCTCCGTAAGTAATAATTGGTTCACCAGTAGCTGGATCGAACTTCGCCATAGTCGTTTTTAAGAATTTCTCATCATCACGTTCTGGGAAATCTGGTTTGTAGTGAGCACCACGAGATTCATCACGTAATAATGCACCCTTTGTCATTACTTTAGCTAGGTATAACATATTTTTTAACTGACGCGTAAAGTGAGCACCTTGGTTCGACCATTTTTGTGTGTCGTTAATGTTGATTTTTTCCCAACGCTCTTGTAACTCAGTTAATTTTTCATATGTTTTTTCTAGACGGTCATTATGACGTACTACTGTCATATTGTCAGTCATCCATTCACCAAGCTCTTTGTGTAGTAAGTAAGCGTTTTCTGTGCCATCCATGTTAAGGATTGCTTCCCATTTCGCTTTTTCTTCCTCTTCACGAGCAGTGAAAATATCTTCTGGTAAGTCTTCAGCGTGCTTTTTAAGCGTTTTTGTGTATGCTACTGCGTTTGGACCAGCAACCATACCGCCATAAATAGCTGATAATAATGAGTTCGCTCCTAAGCGGTTCGCTCCATGTTGTGAGTAATCACATTCACCTGCAGCAAATAAGCCTGGAATTTCAGTCATTTGGTCATAGTCAACCCATAATCCACCCATTGAATAGTGAACTGCCGGGAAAATTTTCATTGGTAATTTACGTGGGTCATCCCCTACGAACTTTTCGTAGATTTCGATAATTCCACCTAATTTGATGTCTAATTCATGTGGATCTTTATGAGAAAGGTCTAGGTATACCATGTTTTCGCCGTTAATACCAAGTTTTTGGTTAACACATACGTCGAAGATTTCGCGTGTTGCGATATCACGTGGTACTAGGTTACCGTAAGCTGGGTATTTTTCTTCTAAGAAGTACCAAGGTTTACCATCTTTGTAAGTCCATACACGTCCACCTTCACCACGAGCAGATTCTGACATTAGACGGTTTTTGTCGTCCCCAGGAATCGCTGTTGGGTGAATTTGAATCATTTCACCATTTGAATAAGTAGCACCTTGTTGGTAAACAATTGATGCTGCAGAACCCGTATTAATTACTGAGTTCGTTGTTTTACCGAAGATAATACCAGGACCACCTGTCGCCATAATTACAGCGTCAGAACGGAATGATTTAATTTCTTCAGTTCTTAAATCTTGTGCTACGATACCGCGGCATACACCTTCGTCATCAAGCACTGCACCAAGGAATTCCCAGTGCTCATATTTAGTAACTAAACCAGCTACTTCGTGAGAACGAACTTGCTCGTCTAGTGCGTATAATAATTGTTGACCCGTTGTAGCACCCGAGAATGCTGTACGGTGCATTAATGTACCACCGAAGCGACGGAAGTCTAATAAACCTTCTGGCGTACGGTTGAACATTACACCCATACGGTCCATTAAGTGGATAATACCAGGGGCTGCATCACACATACCCTTAACTGGTGGTTGGTTCGCTAAGAAATCCCCACCGTAAACTGTATCGTCAAAGTGGATCCATGGAGAATCCCCTTCACCTTTTGTATTAACTGCTCCGTTAATTCCGCCTTGCGCACATACAGAGTGTGAACGTTTAACAGGAACTAACGAGAATAATTCAACTGCTGTACCAACTTCAGCTGCTTTAATCGTAGCCATTAAGCCAGCAAGACCGCCGCCAACGACGATGACTTTACTTTTCGCCATGATTATTTCTCACTCCTCATAATAATTGCTAATTACTCTTACTCACAATTCATTCATCATCAATTTCTTACTTTGTATCAGTGTTCTAGTAAGAAAAATTAAACGAACGCCAAGATTGCCGCAACACCCATAATACTTAAAATTACAAATACTAATAATGTAATATAAGTTGCGATTTGTTGTGACTTTTTAGATTGTGTAATACCCCAGCTAACTAGGAATGACCATAGGCCGTTCGCTAAGTGGAAAGTTGCAGATAAGATACCTACGATGTAGAATCCTAACATGAATGGATTCGCCACGATTTCAGCAATCATATCAAAGTTAACTTCTTCACCAAACGCTTTTTGAACACGAGTTTGGAAAATATGCCATGCAATGAAGATTACAAGGAAAATTCCCGTAAAGCGTTGTAATGCGAACATCCAGTTACGGAATGTGCCGAAGCGTTTCACGTTGTTTGTAGCAGTAAATGCAATATACACACCGTAGAATGCGTGGAACATAAGCGGAATATAGATAATAATCCATTCCATTGCTAACAATAATGAATGTGGAACTAATTCCATCATACCTGTAGCATTATTGTAATTTTCTTCACCGCCCACAGCAGTGAAGTTCAAAGATAAGTGGAACGCCAAGAACAATCCTACTGGAATTACACCTAATAACGAATGTAAGCGGCGCCATAAAAATTCACGATCTTTCGACAAAACTGTTACCCCCCTTAGTACTTGAAATCCGCATCAACAAAGTCACTAATTTGTAAATGTTGTTTATTGACTGCGCATCTCATCATGGTACAATATTATGACATGTCCATTGTACTCTTCACAGATACTAGCGTCAAGGTAACACCGCATATTTCATGCCGTTTTTAAAGACACTTTTACGCTGTTTAGAGTCGCTATTATTCTACTTATAGTTCACTTTTCTAGATTACGGTTTATATTATAAGAAAATTTATGAAAGAGGTTTTTTTCTATGGAAGGGCACAAAATGAAAACGATTCCAACTTTTGGTTACGAAATCGTTCGCGATCATTTACTTACGTCAATTTTAGGAAAACATGAGGCAGATGTCCTTTATTGGGGTGGTAAAGAAGTCGCTCGTCAATTCCCATTGTTTTCAATGGAAGAAGCATCTTCTTTTTTCATAGAAGCGGGTTGGGGACAACTCGCTATAGAGAAGGAATTGAAGGATGAGGCGCATTACATACTCACGACTGAAGACCCTGCATCATTAAACATCGAGCAGCGCTGTTTTCGATTAGAGGCTGGGTTTCTAGCAGAGCAAAAACAAAAAAATATTGGTCATTTAACGGAATGTTACGAGGAAAAAAACGTGAAGCACAATTGTGTTAAATTCATATTAAAATGGGATTTAAAAGAACCAATCCGCTAATTACTTTTCCTTCGAAGAAACTTCAAGCAATGAAATCTAGCTTGAAGTTTTTTCACTTCAATTCACCAGCGATTTAGATGGACATTTTCTGCTGAACGAACATAAACTCATCATGCAATACATTGGCGGCTTGCATCATCGCATCTTGCGGCACGATGACCGACACTTTCACTTCAGATGCACTTAGCATCTTAATGGGAATATGTTCCTTCCCTAACCGCGCAAACACCCGTGCTGCTACTCCTGGACTAAAATTCATGCCCGCTCCGATTATTGATATTTTCGCTAAACCTATTTCGAAATCAGCAAAACGAAAACCTAAAGATGCTTTACTCGCTTCTAATATTCGTAAACTTTCAGCAAATTTTTCCTTAGCAATCGTAAACGAAACGGTTGGTTTGACACCATCCATTACAGACTGCACGATCATGTCCACATTAATATTATTTTCCGCTAAAACACTAAATACTTCTGCAAGTGATGCAGTTTCATAAAAATCATAGCCAATCGTTAATCGAATTACATCCGCTTCATAAGCTACCCCGCACACCATTAAATTATTTTTCATTTTTAGTAACCCCTTTATATTAGCACTCAAAAATAAGATTCGGACCTATTAATCCACGAAAAAAAGCGACCTTCCATGTTCATGGAAAGTCGCCGTCAAGACAAATAATAAAGTTAATTGTTCTTTTTGGATAGCTCTCCAGAACATGCGCTCTGACAATTTTACATTTCTTAAATGCAAAACCAGCAATTTGTGCGAACAATACACAATTCACTTCGGCAGTCTCCCCTTTCGAATGCATTCAACGGAATTGTCCTTCCTCATGCATCGTACTTTTGAACACTGCGCCTCTATCGATTGAAATTATTAAATTAGTCTCACTCTAGCATACTACGACTCGTTTTTCAATGACTGCTCTTGAAAATAGTGATGAATTGTTTCAGCTAGCTTTTTGGGTATGCCCGCTTCAATAAGCTGTAAAACAGTGGCTTCACGTATTCTTTTCACCGACCCAAAATGCTTCATCAGCTGTTGTTTACGCTTCGGACCAATTCCTTCTATGCCGTCTAATATCGAAACTATGGTATTCGCTTGCCGTTGCTGTCTTAAAAACGTAATCGCAAAACGGTGTACCTCGTCTTGAATGCGCTGCAATAAATAAAATGCATCACTCGTTCTCATTAATGGAATTTGCTCCACTGGGTCACCGAACAATAATTGAGACGTATTATGCTTCTCATCCTTCGCTAATCCAGCAATCGGAATATAAAGACCTAACTCATCTTCTATTACTTCACGCGCAACTTCCATATGTCCCTTCCCACCATCAATAACGATTAAATCAGGCAACGGTAAATTTTCTCGTAATACACGTGTGTAACGACGTCGAATGACTTCTTGCATTGCGCCATAATCATCATGTTTCGCCGCTTCCCTCGTTTTATATTTACGGTACTCTTTTTTTAGCGGCTTTCCGTCCACAAAAACAACCATCGCTGAAACGGGGTCCGCACCGTGCATATGACTGTTATCAAATGCTTCAATGCGCATCGGAATAGGAATATTCATTGCTTCACCTAGCGCCTCACACGCACCAATCGTTCGTTCCTCTTGACGCTCAATTAGTTGGAATTTTTCATGGATCGCAATATCTGCATTTTTCGAAGCTAAGTCAACCAATTCCTTTTTTGAACCTTTTTTAGGGATAACAATTTTAACATTCAAAAGCTTTTCTAATAAAACGCCATCCACTTGTGTAGGAATGAAAATTTCCTTTGGAAGCATATGGTTCGGTTCATCATAAAAACGCCCAACAAATGTTAAAAATTCCTCTTCAGGTTCATTGTAAATCGGAAAAATGGATACATCTCGTTCGATTAACTTTCCTTGTCGAACAAAAAACACTTGCACACACATCCAGCCCTTTTCCACGGCATAACCGAATACATCGCGATTACTTAAATCACCCGTCACAATTTTTTGCTTTTGCATAATCTTTTCAATATGAGCAATTAAATCTCGATATTCCTTAGCTCTTTCAAATTCTAATTTTTCAGCAGCATCGAGCATTTTTTGTTCTAAATCTTGCTTTACTTCTTCATAGCCACCATTTAAAAACTTCGCAATTTCATCAATCATTTCACTATATACATTGTTGTCAATTTCTTTCACACATGGTGCTAAACATTGACCTAAATGATAGTAAAGGCACACTTGCTTTGGAATTTTCGCGCATTTTCTTAATGGATACAAGCGATCTAATAATTTTCTCGTCTCATTTGCTGCAAATGAATTCGGATAAGGACCGAAATATTTGGCCTTATCCTTTTTGATCTTGCGTGTCGTTAAAATGCGCGGATATTTTTCATTTGTAATTTTTATATACGGATAGGTTTTATCATCTGTTAGTTTAATATTATATTTCGGATCATGAAGCTTTATTAAATTTAGTTCTAAAATTAATGCTTCTAAGTCGCTTGAAGTCACGATATATTCGAGGTCCACAATTTCACTTACTAGACGGGCAGTCTTCCCATCATGGCTACTTGTAAAATACGAACGTACCCGATTTTTTAATGATTTTGCCTTACCAACATAAATTATCGTCCCTTGGTGATCTTTCATCAAATAACAACCTGGATCACTCGGCAAAATTTCTAATTTCGCCTTAATATTTGCATTCATTCCATCACCTTAAATTTCCGTCGTTTCCCCTTAGTTTACCCTATGTTCAAGTGATTTTAAAAGGCAAGAATCGAAGCTTTATTCGTTTCCACATATGAAAAACAAAAGATTCTATCTCTTTGATATAAGTTTTCTATTAGGGATCCTTATAAAGTGTGCGCTTATTTGGCTGGCTAAGCACATGAGTCACACAGCTTTGTTTCCACAAATCTGTACGACTCATCTCTGTGCTTTGTGTAAGGCCAGCCTTTTTAACGTTTATCCTACTGGAGCTTTCTGAATTTCTTGCGCCGCTACCGTGGGAGGCGGCGTCATCCTAAGTAGATTTTTATCCCAATAGGAAAAAATCCATCGTATTTGCATGAAAATCCACTTGTTTCTAGATCCACCTCGAAACAAGTTAGTTGGAGCATTGCCCGCAGTAAGGGTCCTTACCGAAATGGAAATTAACTCCTCCTTTTTTGGTGAACTTATTAAGATGGATTCTTTTGTTCAATTTTTACAGACTAAAAAAAGTCGTATACCCGCTAGTGGCATACGACTTTTTGAAATGGATTATTTGTTGTCGTTAATGAAATCGATTAACGCTTCTTTTGGCATGAAGCCAGCAGTTTTTGCTTTTAACTCGCCATCAACGAATAATAATAATGATGGAATAGACATGATTTGATATTCAGCTGCTGTTCCTTGGTTATTATCAACATCCACCTTCACGATTTTCACATCGTTACCAATTTCTGCGTCAAGCTCTTCAAGAACTGGAGCGATCATTTTACATGGACCACACCATGCAGCCCAAAAGTCTACTAAAACGACACCATTTGAAATTTCTTGCCCAAAAGTTTGATCTGTACCGTGTACAATTGCCATAATTAAATAGCCTCCTTATCTAACATATATTTGTAGTATAGCATGATTTCCCAATTAGAAAAAAATAATATGCTCGGGGAGGTATATTTTCTTCAAAAATCCCTTGAACATGGAAAAATAACAGCTTCCTCATCGAAAGGTGAGGAAGCTGTCATTATTATGCTCCTACTTTTAACGCTTTAAACTCTTCAATAAGCATTGGAATAACTTCGAATAAATCGCCAACAATTCCATAGTCTGCAATTTTAAAAATATTTGCTTCTGGATCCTTATTAATTGCTACGATTACTTTCGAGTTCGACATTCCTGCAACATGCTGGATTGCACCCGAAATACCCGCTGCGATATAAAGGTCTGGTGTTACGACTTTACCCGTTTGACCAATTTGTAATGAGTAATCACAGTAGTCCGCGTCACATGCACCACGTGATGCACCAACTGCACCACCTAGTAATTTAGCAAGATCATACAATGGACCAAAGCCATCTTCAGACTTCACACCACGACCACCTGCTACAACTACTTTTGCCTCAGATAAATCGACCCCTTCAGTTGATTTACGAACAACTTCTTTAATAATTGTACGTAAATTTGTAATGTCTACCGATAAAGCCGATACATCACCTGCGCGACCTGCTTCTTTTGCAAGCGGCGTGATGTTATTTGGACGAATTGTAGCAAATATAATGCCGTCTTTTACCTTTACTTTTTCGAACGCTTTACCAGAATAGATTGGACGAATGAAAACAACATCCTCTCCAGCGCCTTGAATTTCTGTGACATCTGATACTAAACCAGCTTTTAAGCGAGACGCAATTTTAGGAGATAAATCTTTCCCTAAAGATGTATGACCGAATACAATTGCATCTGGTTTTTCTTGCTCAACTACCGCTAAAACAGCTTGGCTAAACCCATCCGAAGTATATGTTTTTAAATGTGGATGTTCCACCGTTACGACACGATTTGCTCCAAACTCAATTAATTCAGATGCTACCCCAGCAACTGCATCTCCTACTAAAAGACCCACTACCTCGCCACCATTAGCGATTTGTGCACCTGCAGCTATTGCCTCAAATGAAACGTTACGTAAGCTTCCTTCACGAACTTCACCTAACACCAATACTTTCTTTGACATGCATATCCCTCCATTACCATCTTCGTAAATTTAGCCATTAGGCGTTTTTGTTTAACCTTAAAATTCCTTAACCACTTAAATTACTTTTGCCTCATTATGAAGTAAGTTAACTAGCTCTTTTACTTGTGCAGAAAGATCGCCTGCTAATACGCGGCCAGCTACTTTTTGAGGTGGTAAATAAATTTCGATTGTCTCGATTTTCACTTCCACATCATCTTCATCGATATTTAAATCATCTAACTCAAGTTCGGCAAGTGGCTTCTTTTTCGCCTTCATGATTCCCGGTAATGATGGGTAGCGTGGTTCATTTAAACCTTGCTGTGCTGTTACTAATAATGGTAATGATGTTTCTAATATTTCAGAGTCCCCTTCAATATCACGAACGATTTTTGCTGTCGTTCCTTCAATTTCAAGACTTGTAATTGTTGTAACATAATTGATTCCTAATAAGTCTGCTAAACGAGGCCCTACTTGACCAGAACCTCCATCAATGGCAACATTACCAGCTAAAATTAAATCCGCTTCTTTGTCTTTTAAATATTCAGCTAATATGTACGCTGCAGAATATTGATCTAACTCATCTAAATCATCTTCTGTATTAATTAATACGGCTTCATCTGCACCCATTGCTAATGCTGTACGAAGTTGCTTTTCAGCATCCTCACCACCGATTGTTAAAACCGTAACTTTACCGCCTAAAGCATCGCGTTTTTGAATGGCTTCTTCAATCGCATATTCATCGTATGGATTGATGATAAATTCTGCACCATCCTCTTGAATTTTACCGCCAGTAATGACGATCTTTTCTTCTGTGTCAAAAGTACGTTTTACTAATACAAAAATATTCATTATTCAGACCTCCTAAAAGCTTCTATTTTTATTTGCCAGTAAACATTGGTTCACGTTTTTCAATAAATGCTTGAATACCTTCTTTAGCATCTGCTGATACAAAAACTTCACCAAAACTTGTTGCCTCTGCTAGCACACCTTCATAAAAAGATGGCGTTTTAGCGTGATTAAGCATTTGAATCGTTGCTCTTAAAGCAATTGGACTTTTCTTTGCTATTTTCTTTGCCATTTCAAGTGTTTTTGGAAGAAGTTCATCCTCTGTGAAAGCACGATTTGCTAATCCCCATTGAACAGCCTCTGTCCCAGAAATCGGATCGCTTGTAAACATCATTTCAGCTGCTTTTGCAACGCCAACATAACGTGGTAAGCGCTGTGTACCCGCAAAACCTGGAATAAGACCTAATGAAAGCTCAGGTAATCCTAGCTTAGCCGATTCTGTAACAAATCGAATATGGCAGCCCATTGCTAACTCCAACCCGCCACCTAATGCTGCACCATGAATGGCCGCAATAACTGGTTTCGGGAAATTTTCTAATCGTTCAAAAACTTGCTGTCCATTTTGTGCTAGGACAGTAAATTCTTCACCCGTTTGAACGCTCGTAAATTCTTTAATGTCCGCACCAGCAGAGAAAAATCGTCCTTCACCATGCAAAACAATTACACGAACGCCTTCATCTTGCTCAACTGCATCTAAAAAAGCATCTACATCTTTAATTAATCCTTGTGATAACGCATTTGCAGGTGGTCTAGAAATTGTAACAACCGCTACGCCTTCTTCTACTCTCCAACTAAGAAACTCCATTTCCCCACATCCTCTTTTATGCTTTTAGTGCACTCAACAGTAATTGTTGAATTTTTGGAGACTGCTCCAATAAGTCATACCGATAATCCGCCATCACCCAAGTTGTCGAAATTTCATCGATTGTACCGAACACCATTTGTCTGGCTATACGAACATCCATCGTTGCATTAAATTCTCCACTTACCATACCTTCTATCAAAATTTGATCGAGCAATGCTAAGTATTCTTTTAGAATCGAATTAATTTTCAATCGGAGTTCTCTATTCGACTGTCTCAATTCAAGCTGTGTAACTGTCGCTAAATGACGATCGCTCGAAAGGACACTTAAGTGATTATCAATCATCTTGCATAACTTTTCTGAAGGAGTATTTCCACTATTCATTATATCCTGTAAATTATCTACGAATATACTCATTTTTTCCTTAAATACAGAAATTAATATATCTTCCTTGTTTTTAAAGTATAAATAAATAGTTCCGTCTGCTACACCCGCCTGTTTTGCAATTTTAGATACTTGCGCTTGATGATAGCCATTTTCAGCAATTGCAATTACAGCTGCATCCACTATTTGCATATACTTTGGTTTATTTCGTTTCAAGTTGTTCACCACCAATTAGATGACACATTTTTTGCTGAATAGCTTAAAAGATGTCCTTACTTATGCACTGGAGAAAGCTAATTTCTCCTTTTTGAATTAAAAAAGATAAAAACATGAATGACCATTCATTCATGTTTTTATCTTATAATTAATCGAAGTTTCTGTCAATAGTTTGCTGACGAATTATTTCGCTGCTTGTTCTTCCATCTTTTTCTTTTCCTCTTCAACTAGTGTGCGGCGTAATATTTTCCCTACCGCCGTTTTTGGTAGCTCAGTACGGAACTCATAAAAACGTGGCACTTTAAAGGCAGCTAAGTTTTGACGGCAATACGTATTTAATTCGTCTTCCGTTACCGATTTTCCTTCTTTTAACACAATATAAGCTTTTACTGTTTCGCCACGATATGCATCAGGTATCCCTGCAACAACACATTCTTGAATGGCTTCATGCTCATACAGCACTTCTTCAACTTCACGAGGATAAATATTAAAGCCACCCGCAATAATCAAATCCTTCTTACGATCAACAACGTAGAAGTACCCCTTTTCATCCATATACCCTAAATCTCCTGTTAAAAACCAACCATCTGCAAAAGTCATCGCTGTATCTTCCGGACGGTTCCAATAGCCTTTCATGACCTGTGGACCTTTTATCGCAATTTCTCCGATTTCTCCTGGTGGTAAGATTTCTGTATCTCCTGTACGGAATATAACGCAATCCGTATTAGGCCATGGTAAACCAATGGAACCGTTAATTCGATTCTCCCAAATTGGATTCACATGTGTAACTGGTGACGTTTCCGTTAACCCATAGCCTTCCACTATACGCCCACCTGTTATCTCTTCGAATTTTTCCTGCAATTCTAACGGTAACGGTGCAGAACCACTCATACATGCCTTGATTGAAGAGAGGTCATATTTGGATAAGTCTGGATGATTTAAAATGCCGATATACATCGTTGGTGCACCAGGGAATAATGTTGGCTTTTGCTTATCGATGTTTTTTAACGTTTGCTCGACATCAAATTTCGGTAATAACACCATTTTAGCTTGTTGCATGACCGATAAAACTAACACCGTCGTCATCCCATATACGTGGAAAAACGGTAACACACCTAAAATGATTTCTTCTCGTTTTTTACAACGATACATCCAAGCATCACACATCGTTGTATTGGCAACTAAATTTTTATGCGTTAGCATGACACCTTTAGGAAACCCAGTCGTACCACCCGTATATTGTAACAATGCTAAATCATTCTCAAAATCAAATTCGACATCAATCGGATTTGCAGAAGCAGAGCGCATAATTTCAGTGAATAAGTGGTTCATCCCACTATGTTCAACTTTTACACTAAAGCCGTACTGCTTCTTTTGAATAAATGGATACACTAAATTTTTAGGGAATGGTAAATAATCTTTAATGCCTGTCACAATCACATTTTCAATTTTTGTTTCTTTTAATATTTTCATCGCGCGTGGATATAAAATATCCATCACTAAAATGACTTTGGCTCCTGAATCGGCCATTTGATATTGCAACTCACGCTCTGTATACAAAGGGTTCGTTTGAACGACAATCCCACCTGCATACAGAATCCCGTAATACGCGATTACTGCTTGTGGACAGTTTGGCAGCATAACCGCTACACGATCATCCTTCTCCACCCCTAGAGAACGCAAGTAATTCGCAAATTTTAAAGAAGACTCATACAGTTCCTTAAACGTCAGCTCTTTCCCCATAAAATGTATTGCTACATTCGTTGGAACTTCATTATTTGCCTGTGTTAAAAATTGTTGCACAGGATTTTGGGGAATTTCCAACGTATGAGGAACTTCATCAGGATAACTGGCAAACCATACTTTTTCTGTCATAAAACTTCTCCCCTTTGCAAAAGCTTCATTTACTTCCATTTATTATAATTAAAAAAGGAAATTCTTTCAAACTATTTTCGTTACAATCGCACCAATTTTCTCGTTTGAGCGTTTTTTATCTAAAAACAATTATGTTTTTCATAGTAATCTATATATTCATTTGCCAACTAAATTATACATACATACCCTAAAAATACTTTTTAGGAATAACAATTTTAGGTCTTTACCAAATGACTATATAACTTGTTTGCTATTGAACTAAGATAAAAAATGCCGAAACTTTGATTTAACAACGTTTCGGCATTTCAAATTCAGTTAATTTTATTGTAAAAGGACTTATTAGACAGCCCTTTAAACAGTAAACATGTAGTAGACACCTACAACCAGGAATAATAAACAGACGACAATT
This sequence comes from Solibacillus sp. R5-41, assembly GCF_002736105.1. Classification (NCBI taxonomy): domain Bacteria; kingdom Bacillati; phylum Bacillota; class Bacilli; order Caryophanales; family Caryophanaceae; genus Solibacillus; species Solibacillus sp. R5-41. The sequence goes on from NZ_CP024123.1 coordinate 3,169,955, forward strand.
AAAACTTTTGATAAGGTTTCCATCATATTCTCCTAAGATATACTTGCACCAATTACGAAGGATAAGCCAACAGAAATCGTACACGAAATAAATCCAACCGAACGATTATCTGCAGCAATTTCTTCATCTACTTTAAATTTTGGCGTTAAAAATTCAAATAATAAATACGCAAAAATTAATAGAGTAAAACCAAATAAGCCCCAACCTAACATTTCAACCAACGAAGTATGTTTCTCAATGGAATAACGGAAAATATTACAAACCCCGAGGATTTTACCTCCTGTCGCTAAAGCAACTGCAATATTTCCCTTTTTTATTTCTTCCCAATTTTTGTACTTTGTTACGATTTCAAATATAACCATTGAAACAAACAGGCAAAGAATGACCACACTAAAATAACCTGCTGTTTCAATGAGAGGATGGTGCCAAAAAATTGCACTTAGCAATCCATTCAACCCCTTCTAAATCAACTTATATATCTTATACTAGCCAAAATTAGCAAAGAAGCAATGTTTTATTTTAATTCGACAACAGTGACACCAAAGCCACCCTCGCCAGCTTCCCCGTAGCGGTATGTTTTTACACGCTTATGTTTCTTTAAAAAGCTTTGAATTCCTTGTCGTAGCGCACCTGTACCTTTACCGTGGATAATGGAGACACGTGGATAATTGGATAAAACAGCATCATCTAAATACTTTTCAGTACGGATTAACGCGTCTTCATAACGTTCCCCTCGTAGATCAAGCTCCAGCTTCACATGCGTATCTTTTCGATTTTTAATATTCGTCATCGTTCTTGTCACTTGCTCTTTTTCAGGCTTAATATATTCTAAATCCGATTCTGGCAGTTTCATTTTTAAAATACCAATTTGAACGACCCATTCCTTAGCACTTACTTTTTGAAGCAATGACCCTTTTTGACCATAGCTTAAAACCTTTACTTCGTCACCAACTTGAAGATTTTGAATGCGTTCACGTGTAGCAACGGCCTTTTGTAACACTTTATTATTTTGAGGCGCGGCTTCATCTAAACGTTTTTTCGCATCAATTATTTCATGCTCTTTAACTGACATGGCGGCGTTTTTCTTCATTTCACGTAATTCTTCAATGACTTTTTCGGCTTCTTTTTTCGCGTCATCGACAATTTTACGTGCTTTATCTTTTGCTTTTTTCTCTAAGTTCTCTTTCTTTTCATCATAGGCTCTTAATCGCGCTTCAAGCTCTGTACGAATTTTTTGTGCATCCTCTAATAAAATGTGCGCTTCATCCGCTTCACGCTCCGAACGTAGTCGACTTTCTTCTAACGAGGCAATCATTGACTCTACCTCATGTCGATCCGTTCCAGTAAATGATTTTGCACGGTCGATGATCCCATTACTTAGTCCAAGTCGTTTCGAAATTTCAAATGCATTTGAACGTCCTGGTACACCGATTAATAAACGATAGGTTGGGCTCAGCGTCTCCACATCAAATTCCACGCTTGCGTTCACAACAGAAGGTCGATTGTAACCGTATGCTTTTAATTCAGGATAATGCGTTGTTGCCATAATGCGTGCGCCTTTACCTACAACTTCATCTAAAATAGAAATGGCTAATGCTGCACCTTCTTGAGGGTCTGTCCCTGCTCCAAGCTCATCAAAAAGTACTAGGGAGTTTTCATCAAACTTACTTAAAATATCAACAATGTTCACCATGTGTGAGGAAAACGTTGATAACGATTGTTCGATGGACTGTTCATCGCCAATATCTGTAAAGATTTGATCGAATACGGCTAATTCCGACCCATCTAACGCAGGTACTGGTAAACCACATTGCGCCATTATTGTACAGAGGCCTACTGTTTTAAGCGTAACTGTTTTACCACCTGTATTCGGTCCTGTAATGACAATTGCTGTTATATCACGGCCAAATTCAATCGTATTTGGCACCGCTTGTTCAATTGGTAAAAGAGGATGTCGAGCCCGTACTAAGCGCGTGAAACCCTCCTTATTCATTTTCGGCATCGTGCATTTATTCGCCTGTCCATATTTTCCTTTTGCTAAAATTACATCAATTTCACCAAGTAGCTGAACAAGTACAAATATATCATGCCCTACTTCTTCAACCATTGCAGTTAATGCTAATAAAATACGCTCGATTTCGGCTTTTTCCTTCATTTTTAAACGCTGTACTTCATTATTTGCTTGTACAACTGCATCAGGTTCGATAAATAGTGTCTGCCCTGAAGCCGATTGGTCATGAATAATCCCACCATAATGCGAACGATATTCTTGTTTTACTGGGATAACGAAGCGATCATTCCGAATTGTAATAATCGTATCGGATAACATTTTTGTCGCATTTGATCCGCGTGTTAAGCTTTCTAATTTTTGGCGAACTTTTGATTCTTCCGCACGTAAACTCTGGCGAATAGATCGCAATGCTTGGCTCGCTGAATCTAAGACCCCACCATTATCATCAATGCAATCATTTATTTCATGCTGCAACGCTGTTAATACAGGCATTTGCTCTTTTCGTTCAATAAAATGAGGAATAGTAATCGTATTATCAGATTCAATTTCTTCAATAAAATTACGTAAAATTCGACTTGCTCGAATTGTACTGGCGATTTCCATTAATTCCATTGGACTTAATGTACCACCAATTTGAGCACGCCTTGCATGGGGACGTACATCAAAAATCCCGCCCAATGGTGCGCTACCTTTGACACGTAAAATAGCTAAACCTTCATCCATTTCCTCAAGTAATTCTACGACCGTTTCAAAATTTGTTTCTGGTACTAATTCATCAATTGCTTTTTTACCAATTGTATTTGTACAAAATGCCGCTACTTGCTCTCGGACCTTATCAAATTCTAGTGTTTTCAGTGCTCTATTTTCGATCATGAGAACACCTCCTGTTACTCTAAATTAGTTTTTATTTTTGTTAATGAACGTATCAAACTGTTCTTTTGACCATGTATTTACAATTAAATCTTTTTTCAGCCAAGCTTTTTGCGCATATTTTGTTCCGATATCCATAAAGCGTAGTTGATCAATTGCATGTGCATCGGTATTAATGGCAATCGGCACGTTTTTCTCCATTGCCAATTGCAAATGCTCCACACATAAATCTAAACGGTACGGATTGGCATTTAGTTCCAAAATTTTACCGTGTTGCGCCGCCCATTCAATTAGTAACGGAACATCTGGATCATAGCCACCGCGCTGCCCAACTATGCGCCCAGTAGGATGGGCAATCATATGGACATAAGGATTTTCGATGGCCGTTTTTAAGCGAGCCATAATTTTATCTTGTGATTGCGTAAAGCTAGAATGAATCGATGCGATAACAAAATCTAATTGCCTCATTACATCCTCATCAAAATCTAATGACCCATCAGGTAAAATATCCATCTCTGTCCCATGGTATAAACGGAATTTTGGGTGTGCTTCATTGAATGCGATAATTTCTAGCTTTTGCTTCTCCAACCGTTCTGGCGTTAACCCATTCGCCACTTTTAAATACTGGGAATGGTCGGTAATGACACCATGTGTATAGCCACGAGTGATTAAAGCTTCTCCCATTTCCACCACAGAATGCGCACCATCCGACCAAGTTGTATGCATGTGTAAATCTGAGACAATATCCGAAAGCTGGATAAGTTGATTAAGTTCATCTAAACGATCCAACTCTTTTCCACTTTCACGAACAGTTGGCGGAATAAATGGCAAATTGAAATGCGCAAAAAATTGTTCTTCTGTTTCAAATGTTACAACCGATCCATCTTCTTGTTCCACACCATATTCGCTTATTTTTTTGCCCTTCGATTTTGCGAGTTGGCGCATGCGGACATTATGATCTTTAGAGCCTGTAAAATGGTGTAACGCAGTTGCATATTCTGAGCGTTTCACCAATCTAAAATCGACGCTAACAGGCTCATCTCTATCTAAGATAACCGAAATTTTCGTGTCTCCAGCAGCAACTGTTTCTAAAATCGCTAACTTGGATAAAATCGCTTCACGCACGAGATCATGTGCTTCTGTTGCGACGATAAAATCAACATCTTTACTCGTTTCAGCAACACGACGGAAGCTCCCTGCCACTGAATACTTTTCTACTTCAGGCAAGCTCGCCAGCAATTCATTAATTTCAACAACTACCGGCTCTAATTGCCATATTGGTAAACGTTCTGCACGACTTCCGAAGTTTTCTAACTCCTTTATAATCTTTTCTTCTGTTTTGGCAGCAAAGCCAGCAAGTTCACGAACTTTTCCTGCTTCACATGCTGCTTTCAGCGTTTCTGCATCTGAAATATTTAATTCTTGATAAAGTTTCGCTAGTTTTTTGCCACCTAATCCCGGTAACTTCATTAGTGGTATTAAGCCTTTTGGTACTGCTGTTTCGAGCTCCATTAATACGCTTGATTGTCCTGTCTCGATAAGCTCTAAAATAACTGCTGCCGTCCCTTTGCCAATGCCTTTTATAGCAGTTATATCGTCTATTTCACTTAAACTGCGTTCGTCTGCTTCGAGTGCCGCCGCCGCCTTACGAAATGCAGAAACTTTAAATGGATTTTCCGCCTGTAATTCCATATACAATGCAATTTTTTCTAATGTACGGATGATTATTTTCTTGTTCATAAGTAATACATACCCCCTAATCAGTTAAAAAAACTTCCCCCGAAAATCGAGAGAAGCGCTTCACATTGATTTTCAATTATTTCATGTAAATATACCACCAGTTTTGGAACATATTCGAAATGACTGGTGTATGTTCAAGCATAATGCCCGTCAAAATAGAACTATCCGTAAATTTTTGGACTGACTCTAATGGAATAAGTGCTACTACATATAAGCCAATAAATATTAAAATATACGCTTCGATAAAGCAAAATACTGCACCTAATAGGAAATTCAATGAATTCAGTACAGGTAAATAAGCTAAAAAGTCAAACATAGACAAAATAATTTGTAAGGCAATTTTTGCTACGAAAAAGATAATCGCAAAAGCAAAGATGCGATAAAATGTACGGTCCACATCTAACGAATCCAATACAAGTGTAATCGTTGTATTATTCGTGAAACCTGGATAAGGAATCCACAAAACAAATTTATCCGCAAGTTGCTTATAATAAGAAACCGCAATAAGCAGTGCAATAATGATGCTGCCAATATGAATTAATTGTACAATTAATCCACGTCTTGCACCAATAATTAAACTAATAATAAGTATAAAGAAAATAACTAAATCTAACATTTATTTCAACCCTTCAATTGTTTCAATTGTTCTTCTAATTTTTCACATTGCTCTTTTAATAATAAATAATCATGAATTGAATTAACCGCTGTAAGCACTGCTAGTTTGGCACTGTCTAATGATGGATTATGTGAACTGATTTCACGCATTTTGTCATCTACTAATGAAGCAACTAATCGCATATGTCCTGTCGACTCAGTTCCCACCATTTTATATGTATGACCATAAATTTCTACTGAAATTCGATTCTTCTCTTGTGCAGTCAAAATAATCCCTCCAGAAAGAATATATAAAACAGTGACCATCATAGTATGACTTCATCTAACAGTATTACCATTCTTTTCAATATACAATCTGATTCCTGTTTAATTAAATTTGCATTTTTCATATTTTACATCATACCATTTCCAATTTACACATAGCAACACAATCACCGTATTGTCACTACGAAACATGATATTTCAATGAAATTTCCACTTTTTACTTCAACCCGTTATACTAATAATTAACTAGTTTTATTTGAGAAAGGGTTTACTATGACAAATATTGTATTGCAGTTAACAAGTGAAGAACAACAAAAAATAAAGGGGTTCTATAAAAAGTCGCTTATTGAACGTAACGGCCCAGGTATACTTTTTGGGATTAAACTAACTGATACCGCGATTACAGCCTATAAATCGGGAAAAGTGATGTTTCAAGGATCTGGTGCTACACGAGAAGCGGCTAAATGGGGTACAGTCTCCGCAACAGCTAAAAAGAGCACGAATACAAAAGGCGATACACTTCCGAAAGATTTCGCTTCCCTTTCCGTTATTGGCTCTGATGAAACAGGGACAGGTGATTATTTTGGGCCAGTAACAGTCGCGGCGGTTTATGTGCCGTCAGATAAAATTGAATTAGTTCAAGAGCTTGGCGTAAAGGATTCTAAACAATTAACAGATGATTATATGAGAAAAATTGCACCCGATTTAATGAAGGTTTGTACGCACAGTATTTTAACTTTACGCAATGACAAATATAATGAAATTCAAGCACGGGGCTATTCACAGGGGAAAATAAAAGCGATTTTACACAACCAAGCATTAAAGCATGTATTAAATAAAATCGCTCCAGAAAAGCCTGATTATATTTTAATCGATCAATTTGCAGAACGTGGCATTTATTATAATCATATTAAAAATGAAAAAGAGATTATTCGTGAACAAGTACTCTTTTCAACAAAGGCGGAAAATTTACATGTCGCTGTAGCAACTGCTTCTATTTTAGCTCGATGTGCCTTTTTAAAGGAAATGGATAATTTAGCGAAAATAGTAGGCTTTCCTCTTCAAAAAGGCGCGAGCGGAAAAGTGGATCAAATGGCCGCTAAAATTTGGCTAAAGTTTGGTGAGGACACATTGCGCTCCATGACGAAATGGCATTTTGCTAATACGGAAAAGGCGCAGACCCTCATTCAAAAATTGCGCTCGAACTAAATAGATAAGTAAGGATAATTTTTAAAAGAGGGATTCTTTAGTTCAATTTATACAAATGACCAAAAAGCTACGAACAATAAAAAAGTTCGTAGCTTTTTATTACTTTTCTACTATAGCGAAGTAATTTCCTTCATCATCTGCAAAATTAAATACTTTCCCAAAAGGCATTGTCACCATTTCGCCTATCGTTACATTTAAGTCTTTTAACTTTTCATAAAGTGCGTCCAATTGGCTTGAATAAAATAGTAATGAAGGTGTTTTTAAATTAAGCTCCGGCTGCATTTTGGCAATGGCTTGCTTGTCATGTAAAACGATACTAGTTTGAGCCTCTTCTGTTGGTGAGATAGTTATCACTCGCATCCCATTATCCTCATCAGAAATAACGACAAACCCCATTTTTTCTGTCCAAAACGTTTTAGCCTGCTCTTGATTGTCAACATAAAGCATTACTTGTCCTAATTGTTCAATCATCTACATCTTCCTTTCTACTTCTCCGATCTTCTCTACTATACATTAGAAAAAACGGCATGAGCAAATTTCGCCCATGCCTTTTCATTCATTATTTCCCTTTAACATTTCCTGTGTAATCTTCACGTTTTGTGACATCAACACGTTTTACGAATATTGTCAAAATCAACGCAACAACAGTTACTCCTGCTGAAATCATGAATGAATACGTAATCCCTTCAAGCATTGCCTGTTGTTTAATTTGCATCAATTGTTCCACTGGCAATTTCGTACCCGGAGTTAAATTAGCCTGCATTTCTCCTGCAATTTCTGTTGCACGTGTTTTCGTGTGTGCGTTAAAAATTGTTACTAATATAGCAGTACCAATTGCTCCTGCCACTTGTTGTGCTGTATTGTTCATCGCTGTACCATGCGGATTTAGACGATTCGGTAAAGCGTTCAAGCCGTTCGTCATAATTGGCATCATAACCAATGAAATACCGAACATACGGATTGTATACATTGAAATAATATATAAATAAGAAGAATCTAGTGATAAATAGCCGAGTCCGACCGTTGCAACCGTTGTAACAAATAACCCGAAAAGTGCAATGATTCGAGGTCCAAATTTATCAAATAATTTCCCTGTTATCGGAGACATGATCCCCATTACAATCGCACCTGGCAACATCATTAATCCCGCGTCAAATGGACTAATCTCACGTACATTTTGTACATAAGCAGGTGTTAAAATCATTCCTGAAAACATCGCTACTGATAATACCATTGAAATGACCGATGCTAACGCATAGGTTGGATAAGAGTAAATTCGTAAATCTAGTAAAGGTTCTTCTAATCTTAGCTGACGAATAACGAACCAAACGATTCCGATCGCACCTACTAAAATTGTTCCCCAAACTTCAACTGCTTCCCATCCTGCTGTACTCGCTGTACTAAATCCATATAATAAACCGCCAAATCCAATCGTTGATAAACCAACTGATAGAATATCAATTTTTGCTGGTCGGTTTGGTAATACGTTCTCTAATTTCCAAATCGCCAATAATAGTGAAATGATGGCGAATGGTAAAATCATTTTGAACAGTACGCTCCAGTCGTAATGTTCCACGATCCAACCAGATAATGTTGGCCCAATTGCTGGTGCTAATACCATAACTAAACCGAATATACCCATTGCTGTACCGCGCTTTTCAATAGGGAAGCTAATTAACATAACGTTCATTAAAATTGGTGCAATAGCAGATGCTCCTGCTGCTTGAACCATACGACCAGCAAGTAAAATTTCAAATGATGGAGCAAATGCTGCCATTGCTGTACCGACCACGAAGATCGACATTGAAACAATAAATAATGGTTTTGTTTTAAATTTTGTTATTAAGTATGCCGAAGCAGGAACTAATACCCCCCCCACAAGCATGTACCCTGTGGATAACCACTGTACCGTTGAAAAATCTTCAATATTAAAAGATTTCATAATCGTTGGGAGTGCTACGTTTAATAACGTATTGTTTAAAAATGCTACGAAAGCCCCGACAAATAATATTACAATCATTAAATAAGGTGGCTTTTTGGTTTGAGTTGTTTGTGCTGTTTGTGCCATTGAATTTTCCTCTCTTCTTTCTACATAATTAACTGTACTTGCACTATTTTATACTCCAAGTCCAAAAAATTCAACTTTTTTGAACAGCAAGTCCAAATCGATTGCTATTTTAATGTATGAGAAGTAAAATTAACATATCATTAATTTGGGAGGACTTTATGAATCAACGAAAAAGACAAGTGATTGATTCGGCCTTACAGCTATTTATCGAAAAAGGTTTTCACAATACATCAATTCAAGAAATTTTAGATCGTGCAAAAATTTCAAAAGGGACATTTTATAATTATTTTTCTTCAAAAAATGAATGTTTCATGGCCATCTTAGAGCAAAGCCGTTACGAAGCGAATCTACGTCGACACGAAATACTTCTCGGCAAAGATGTCGCGGATGAACAAGTATTAATTGAACAAATCATTGTCTTAATGAAAATTAATAAGGAACAAAATTTAATTCCTTTATTTGAAGGGATTTTCCAATCAAATGATGCTGAATTACGATCCATGCTGGCACGTTATCGTCTATATGAAGTCGAATGGGTATCTAACCGATTCGTTGATGTATTTGGCGAAGAGGCAAGGCCCTTTACGTTCGAATTGACTATTACATTCTTTGGAATCATTCAGCATTTATCAATGACTTATCGGTCGTCGCGAGGTATTGCCATTGAGGCGGACAAAATTGTGAATGTTGCTTTTAGAAATATTAAAGCGATTTTACCTGTAATGAATAGTGGAGATATTTTATTGACGCAAGATTTATGGGGTTTAATAGAATCAAAAGTGGCGCGCAAATCCGTTTCAAAAGAAGACGTGTTAGAAAAACTTATTGGTTTTCATGAAGGATTAATTTATGATAATGCCCATTGTACAGCTGTACAATTTACAGAAAGTTTATTGGACGAGTTTAAGCGAGATAACCTACGAATTGCAGTAATTGAAACATTACTCAAGAGTTTTCGTGAATCGTTAGAAGGTACGCCCCATATTGCAGAAACCATCGAAATAGCGAATTTGATGTGGTACTTCCTTAAAAATATACAGGAATCAAAATAACGAAAAGCATTTGCTCCCACCGTTTCAACACGGAAATAGATGCAAATGCTTTTTTTGTTATGCTTATCAATTACGCCTTGGCGTAATTGCGTCCAGATTTTTTCGAGCTAGCTCGAAAAGCTCCTCTTAAAAATCTGTGACATCCGCCGGGGGCTTTAATTTGATTCAGCCTGGGTTTGAACCCCCTCTGAAATCAGTGAATATTTCGTATTCATCCACACCTATATAAGCGGAAGATTTCTGTTGAAGCAAATTAAAATGACTTACTATTCGCGATATGCACTTTTAAATGCTTGCCTTTTATTGGTGTTGTTTTCATTGCCTTTAACACTAAATGACCTTTGCCATTCAATATTTCAATAAAGGTTGATGTATCCAAAATCGTAATGATTCCAATATCATCTCCAGTCATTCCTGGTATTTTGGCAATTGTCCCAACAAAGTCTACTGCACGCAATTTCTTCTTTTTACCGCCGTTAAAATAGAGCTTCGTAATTTGTGCATTCACTTTGGCACTTTTCGATTTTTTCTTAATCGGCATGGCGTCCATTTTCTGTTCAAATGCATCCTGGTTGGCCGCTACTGCCTCTGCTGTTGGAAGTGGGGTTTTCGCAAGCTCAAATTGAATAAATTCTTCAATGCCCGCTAAAAATTTATGCTCAAACGGTGTTACGAACGTAATGGCTTTGCCTGATAATCCTGCACGACCTGTTCGACCCGTCCGATGAACATAGGCTTCCTTTTCTAATGGTAGATCATAGTTTACAACAAGTGAAATATTTTCAACATCAATCCCGCGCGCAGCAACATCCGTCGCTACTAAATAACGAAACTCACCGCGCTTATAGTCATCCATTACCATTAAACGGGTAGACTGATCCATACCCCCGTGCAGCTTATCGACACTATATTCTAAATCATATAAGTGGTCATGAACTTCATCCACACGATCTTTTGTGCGACAAAAAATAATACAACTATCTGGATTTTCCACAATCATTGCCTTTTTTAATACGGCAAGTTTCTCGTCCTCTTGTACTTCCATTGCGATATGCTCAATTTTAGGCGCCGTTTGTTGTTCTTGTTGGACTTCGATATCAACGGGCTGCTTCATATGGCGCAGTGCTAAAGTTTTAATTTCATTCGGCACAGTTGCTGAAAAGAGCATCGTTACACGTTCTTTTGGTAAGTACGATAAAATGGCCTCCACTTGGTCTAAAAAGCCCATATTCAGCATTTCATCAGCTTCATCTAATACAAGATACTTTATTTTATCTAGCTTTAGCGTTCCTTTTTCGATATGATCTAATACACGTCCGGGAGTCCCTACTGCAATATGTGTTTTTTGCTTTAGCTCATCCTGTTGATAACGGAATGGCTGTTTTCCATAAAGAGCCGTTGCCTTAATACGTTTATAGCGTCCAATATTCGTAAACTCTTCCTTCACTTGTACCGCTAATTCCCTTGTCGGTGTTAAGACAAGTGCTTGTGGTTTATTTTCAAGCCATTCAACATTTTCACAAATCGGAATGGCAAATGCAGCCGTTTTCCCACTTCCGGTTTGAGATTTTGCGATGATATCCTCTTTTTGAAGTGCAATTGGCAGCACTCTATCTTGAATTTCAGTTGGCTCTGTATAATCTAAATCACCCAGTGCTCGGATGATTTCGTCTGATAAATTAAATTGTTGAAATTGTTTACGCATCATTTGCTCCTTTTTCTTTATAATCAAATATGCCTCGGCATAATTGCGTCCGGAATCGGCTTTGTGTTGGCACAGGATGTTAGCCTAAGTTCGTCGCATCCATGCGACAACGGCTAACTGACCTGCATCATGCTGGCCTCCTTTCCGATTCTGTGACATCCGCCGGGGCTTAACTTATTTCAGTAATTGTTTAGATAAACACTGAAAACTAACTTAAAATCCATTTTCATCTTACCACTTATATAGGTAGGATACTTCTACTGAAAAAAGTTAAATGTTTGCAATTGCTGGATCGACAATTGCAATAAATTTCTTTGTCGCTCTTGAAATTGGGACCGATTTCAAATGGACAATCCCTATACTTCGCTTTGGTACTTCTAGTTGTAAACTGACCTCATGTAATATCCCTTTATCCAAATAATCTAATGCAAACTCTTTCGTCACACTAGCAACGCCCAAATTGATTTTTGCGAATTCCAACACTAAATCATGTGAACCTAGTTCAAATTCAGGTGAAATAGTATACCCTTGTTCCTTTAAATAATTCTCTACATAGTTTCGAGAATTCGCTTTTTTTTCTAAAAAAATTAACGGTAACTTCATCAGCATATCCAAACTAATCGGTTTTTTCGTTAAATTTCGGTATTTTTCACCACAGACGAAAATGTCTTGAATTTCCTTACACGGTAGGACTTGCAATTGCTCATCTACTATCGGTAAATTACAAATACCTAAGTCTGCCTCTCCCGATTTTATAAACGCCAAAATTTCAATCGTTGTTCCATTTAAAACCTTTAATTTAATTCCAGGATATTTCACATGAAAAGCTTCTAAATAGGGTAAAAGAAAATAACGCGAAATTGTATCACCTACACCAATTCTTAGCTGACCTGTTCGCAAATTTTTAAATTCTAAAATTTTTTCTTCTCCGGCATCCAAAATACCAAGAGCGGAATTAACATATTCGTGTAAAAGCTTTCCCTCATTTGTTAATGTAACTCCTTTTGGTGTCCGATTAAAAAGTAAGGTTTCAAGTTCTTTCTCAAGCTTTGAAATCGTTTGACTGACTGCGGGTTGTGTCATATATAATTCCGCGGCTGCCTTCGAAAAGCTTTGATTACGACTTACAACATTAAAAATCCGATACGATTCGAGCTTCGCAATCATATAAGCACCTCTTATATCAGTTATTAGAATTATTAATTTTACTTATACCATAAACCTACGTTATAGTAAACCTTGTGAGAATTAGAAATTAACAAACATTGATATTGATGGGAGAGATTTATTTTGGAACGTGTAGTAGGAACAGTAGTCAGAGGTCTTCGTGGCCCAATCATTAATGAAGGTGACGATATTGTACAAATCGTTGTTGATACAGCATTAAACGCAGCAAAGGTTGAAGGTTTTGAAATTGCTGACCGTGATATCGTAACAGTAACAGAATCAGTTGTTGCTCGTGCACAAGGAAATTATGCAAGCATAGCAGATATCGCTGCTGATGTAAAAGCAAAATTCGGCGATGATACAGTTGGAGTTATTTTCCCAATCCTTTCACGTAACCGTTTCTCAAATATTTTAAAAGGGATTGCAAAAGGTTCAAAGAAAATCGTCCTTATGCTAAGCTATCCATCTGATGAAGTTGGGAACCATTTAGTATCACTTGATGAGTTAGATGAAAAAGGCGTTAACCCTTGGACAGATGTATTAACAGAAGCACAATTCCGTGGTCACTTCGGCTACAAAAAGCATACATTTACAGGTATTGATTATATCGATTACTACAAAGAATTAATTATTGAACAAGGCGCAGAAGTAGAAGTTATTTTCTCAAACAATGCGAAAACGATTTTAGATTATACGAAAAACGTTTTAACTTGTGATATCCACTCTCGTTTCCGTACAAAACGCATTTTAACAGCTGCTGGTGCTGAAAAAGTATTCGGATTAGACAATATTTTATCTGAATCAAATAATGGCTCAGGTTGCAATGCGCAATACGGTTTATTAGGTTCAAACAAATCGACTGAAGATGGCATTAAATTATTCCCAAATAACTGCCAACCAATCGTTGATGACATTCAATCAAAAATTCTTGCAGCTACTGGAAAATTAGTAGAAGTAATGATTTATGGTGATGGTGCATTTAAAGATCCTGTTGGACAAATTTGGGAGCTTGCAGACCCTGTTGTATCACCTGCATTTACACCAGGTCTAGATGGCACACCAAATGAAATTAAATTAAAATATTTAGCTGACAATAATTTCGCTGAATTACAAGGTGAAGAGTTAAAAGCAGCTATTAAAGAATATATCAACAATAAAGAAGAAGATTTAACAGGGAATATGGCCGCTCAAGGTACAACTCCACGTAAATTAACGGATTTAATTGGTTCTTTATCTGACTTAACATCTGGTTCTGGTGATAAAGGAACGCCTATGATTTATATCCAAGGTTACTTCGACAACTATACAAAATAATTTTCCATCTAAAATCTCCCACTTAGTGGCCGAAAAAAGGGCCATTCATGTGGGAGATTTTTTTATCTGTAATCCTATCTGACCTTATCATATATTATTTAATTGACACTTTCACAAATGCCAGACTGTTGATAATATTAAGAGCAATTAAATCAATAAGGAGTGTTTACATATGCAATCAACTAAAAGCTACACTGCTTCAAGCAATACAAACTCTGATGTAATCTTAACTGCAGAACCATCAAAATCTATTCCGGTGACTTATGGTAAAAGCAATAAAACATTTGATTTGATCATAACGAGCTTGCTCATCTCCCTTGTGTTTGTAGCAACGTTTTTCATTAACATTCGACTACCAATTGCAGCAAATGGTGGACTTGTTCATTTAGGCTCAGGTATGTTATTTATCGTTGCAATTATGTTCGGTCCGAAAAAAGGGGCAATTGCTGGTGCAGTTGGGATGGCATTATTTGATCTATTTTCAGGTTGGACTTTATGGGCTCCGTTTACGTTAGTCGCTCGTGGTGTTCAAGGTTATATTGTGGGGAAAATCGCTTGGTCTGGTGGGCGTAAAGGGAAGAGCCCTGTCTTTAATGTCGTGGCAATTATTAGTTCCGTTCCATTTATGCTATTAGGCTATTATGTATGTGAGCGCGTTTTATACGGCAGTTGGGTTATTCCTCTTGCCTCGATTCCTGGAAACTTAGTGCAAAACTTTGTTGGTATGTTAATTGCAATTCCTGCATGTTTGGCGCTAAAGAAGTTGCCTCTATTTAAATAAATAACAAAAAGTCGAGATGGGCATCCTACACCTTTCTCGACTTTTTAACTTCATTTTACTAAGCCACTAATTGTTTTAAATGTATCGCCCTTTGCTATTTGCTGCATTTCGAATAATGCCATTTCAACACTTGTTAGCTTTGCTCCTAATTGAAGCATTTTCTGTACGCCTACTTCGCGATTTCCCGCAGTACGTGATGTCACACAGTCTGCTAATACTTCCACCTCATAGCCATTTGTTAGCAAGTGCGCGGCTGTTTGATAAACACAAATATGCGTTTCAATACCTGCAAGCAATACTTTTTTTCTTCCTGTTGCTTCTAATTGATCGACAAATTCTGGTGTATCATATGCGCTAAATGTTATTTTTTCAATTGGCTTAATGTCCGTTAAATGTTGGGCTATTTCTTCAACCGTCGGACCTAAACCTTTCGGGTATTGCTCTAGCCATAAAATAGGAAGCTGTAATGCTTGTGCTCCTTGTACTACTTTTGAAATGCTATCGATTACAATTTCACTCTCATCCACAATTTGTGCTAGCTTTCCTTGAATATCAATTAACACTAATACCGTTTCTTCTTTCGTAAGCATAACAATTCCTCCCCTACGTCTCATTTCAATCTCATTATACTTGAAATAATAAGAGAAAGTATGCTTTTCTTTCGATCAATTACACCTCAGCGGAATTGGATCCAAATTTTTTTGAGAATGCTCAGAAAACCCCTATAAAAATCGGTGAAATCCGCCGGGGGCATTAGGCCAACACGAATGTTGGTCACTCAGGCAGGGTTTGAACCCCCACTGAATTAAGAGCATATTTAGACGTAACGAAATAGCGGAATTGTGCTGAAGCAAGTTGAAATAGGATTAACTAGCCTGTATAGTGTTAACTAGAAATGGAGGATTTTCATGTTACGACTTAGTTGGCTCATTAGTATGGGCATTAGTTTATTTGGTGTAATGCTTATTCAACAATTTTTCACAATGAAACCAGATGATGTTGCACAAGCTGGAAATCTTGGCGCACTTGGTTTAGCACTTGCTGCACCGTTTATTCTGTTAAGCTTGTTTATTACATATCGTTTCTTTCTAGTAACGTCGAGCCAAGCACGTGATCAGTTGATGCGCTTAATTTATTTAATTTTTGGCGTTGCGCTACTTATTGTACTTATTTTTTATGCAATCGAGTTTAAAAATGATGTGTATGCATCACTTGGTGGTAATACACATACAAAAGGTTCACAAATATACGGCTTCCCAACGCTAAATGAATATACGAATCATGTTTTTCTTAACTTTTATACATTCGGAATTATTCATGTCGTGAGCGGATTAGCTGCAACGATTATAGGCATATTTAAAAAATCTACTGTGAAGGATTGAACGCTCGGCACGCCAAATTGTAAAGTAACTCATCCGAGAGCAACATCGTGACGACCCATCCCATAGCATAGGAATACGAAACTTATGACCATAAACCGACCTATTTCTAAATTTTTTTACAGATTACTATTTATGAGGAATAAATTGACCTATATCAATAAATGGTTATTTATTTTTTTTGCGCTTTACATAAGTTCTCTTATAGGTATAAATAGTTATAACAGTTATAACAACTAAAATAATTACAATGACAGATATTAAAGCCCATATTGAATTTCCATCTTCAGAATCGGTTTCAGTTTTTAATGTATCTACAATTTTTGTTACATCTGATGCTATTTTCTCATTAGTATCAGCTCCAGAAATCTTTTCGTTATCAGACTCGGAAGCAACAAGAGCATTCATTGTAAAAGTAAATGAACCTGATAATGGGTGCCCGTCTTGGCTAATAACATCCCATTTAACTGTATAGTTGTCATTTGGAAGAGGAGAAGCTATAGTACCGGTTAGTACATCATCATTTATTGCAAACGATTCCATTGCCATTTCTGTACCATCGCTTGCAAGTACTTTAAAGGTGCTGCCATCTTCAATTTTACTTGAATAGTTTAATTCAATCGTTTGTAATTCCTCTGTGACTGTCGCACCATCTGTTGGATTTGTTAAATCTAAGTACGTGTGTGCATAAGTCTTTGGTACAACTAGTAAAAATGTAGCAACAAGCGTAAATATTAATTGTTTCAACATTTAAATAACTTCCCTTCATCATCATTTTTACTCACTCTTAATTGTAGTGATAAACCCACTTTTACACGTTTGGAATTAAAACTCCTTATGAATGGAGTGATAATTTTAGTATGACCCAAAATTTGTAGAAATATTTGAGGACAGCATACTAATCAGGGAAGTGGTTTTTATTATTTAAAATAATCAATAGTCCAACCAATAGATTGTCCGTTTTTCTACTGTGATGCAAGAAGAAGAGAGTGATTAACTCCTGTCTTCTCGCATCACTTTTTTAATAGAGTCGATAAAAAACACCTTATTTAAGAATTCCCGTACCTGTTATTTCTACTTCTATTTTAGGTTTGATGTCAATCGTAGGAAACGCGTCTGGCCAATCGATTTCCTTCCAAGTTTCAGGATGATAAGCCATTAGTTCCCTACCAATTCCAAAATAATCACAATTGGCTTTTTGTAATTGTTCAACTACTTTTTCTGCTTTTTCGGTTAATTGCTTAGAAATTTCCTTGTTCAATTTAAGTACTTTTTCATGTTCAAATAAATGATCTTTCGGATATTCTACTACTGTAACATTTAATTTCACATTAATTTCAACAGAAACATTATGACTTTTATCGACTTTTACCTTTAACTTTTGATCCTTTAAAAATGCATTTGTCGTGAGGAATTGATTCTGAAATTGTTCTTCTTCTGGATTGACATTGAAGCTTAACGTTGAACTTTCCCCATGTTCTCCATTCAAATACAACAAGACTGTCGCATCTTCTCCCTCCAATACTGTACCTGTAAAGCTTTTATCATGAAAAAGAGCCATTCCAGCTACATCAAAATTATCTGAATCCTTTGCTTTTATATAAGGCAGCGCAAAATCTTTCCCTGGATCAAATAAATCTGGACAAACCGATTGAATCGTTACGCCAGGAATCAATGTTTGTTCTTCCGTTTCTATTAAAGTCTTATATATTTTTTCACTAATAAAAACATCCTCTGACATTTTCATATTAAGTAGATCCTTAGCAGTACCTTCAGCAACAACCAGTTTTGCCCCTAAAGAATTCCTTGGATCCCTATAAAAAATATCTATAATTGGAAGAATATCTTCTCCCGCTAATTCCTCGCCAAGCATAAGAACTTGCATTTTATTCGATGCATATTTTCCTCCAAGCTGCTTTTGAATGTAGGACCGAGTCTCTCGCAATGTATTTCCAGCAGCACTATAAATGACGTTTGATGTAGCAGGCTTTCCAGTTCCGCCACTGTCTTGTTTGATTTGTCTGATGACGGCCGTTTGCATTATTTTATCATCATCTTCTACATCGAGACCTATCCCTACTACTAAGCTATTATCTTTCAATAGCCGTACATCCCAACACCCCGTTAATAACCATAAATTCAAAACAATCAAGATGAGCATTCCTTTTTTCATACAGATGAACTCCTATAGTTGTATTTCTTTCTTACTATTGACACAAGTAAAGTAAGGAGTGGAATAAATACACTAAAGATATAACCGCTAATAGCAACATATTTACTAAATTGTTTCAGTTCGAACTCGGAAGAAAAAAATAAACCTAAAATAAACACAAAGAGAGGTAAGTACCAAATGGTGTACTTTCTTTGCCCTTTATGCAGGGTATATGCTGCACCTTTACTCGATAAATAAAAATATGTTACAAGGGAGGTTGTCATTGGAATAATCCAAATCGATAGGAAAATTAGATCGAGTCGCTCAACCCATGGGAAACTCACCGCTTTTAATAAATATAAAACAGGTTCTGAAATAATCTTAATTTCCGCTGGACTAAATATTAAATAGCAAGCAATCGTAAAATAAACATACATCAAGGTCACCGTCATATTTGCCAATGAGACGTTCTTTAATGATTGTTTATACGTCCCCTCCACGAAAGGTAAAACGACCGCAATTATCTCAAATCCTAACATGGCTACAATGGCATCATGGGCTCCCATCGTAATATTCCCTACTCCCGATTGTCCTATCGGAAATAAATAGGCCCATTCGAAATTGAATGTGAAGGCGAACCAAGGAAGTACGATGGAAATGATGATTACTCCTGCGGTTAACATATAAAATCGAGCCAACACCCGCAAATTGCTCTTTCCTATATAGATTGTTGTTGCCAGTATAATCAAGAGTAGAATTGAAAACGGTGTATACCCTAATATCCATTCTTTTAAAAGATTCGCAAACAGAAACGCTAATAAAGCCATTACAATCAGAAAGTAAACGGTGTATAAAATGTTAATAAATTTCCCTACATATTTGCCAAATACAATGACCGAGATTTCAAAAATGCTCTTGCCTTTAAATCCATTTAGTAAAGTCCACAGTAGCAAAATTAATATTTGTATACTAATCCCTGCCAACAGGACAGAAATCCATCCATCATTTTTGGAATGACCAAAAACATTGGAGGGAAGTGCTAGAAGCCCTATCCCTATTTGGGACTGTAAAACCATAAAATATAATTGCTTTTGAGAAATGCTTTTTTCATTCATCTCTTTTCCATCCCCTAGGGTGACCTGTTCTAACACTATCTTTCGGACGTGGACCAGATGGCCTTTTGATAAATTGCCCAAGTGGAAGCCTAATTATTGTATCTTTGTTTTCTGATAACCTAAAAGGTGCTAATGGCGTAAAATAAGGTGTACCAAAGGATTCCAGCTTACATAGGTGAAGTAAAATAACCATTAATCCAAACACAATCCCAACAAGACCAAATAAAGAGGAGGCCACCATGAGAGGGAAACTAAGCAAGCGAATGGTTGTCCCCATCTCTGTAATAGGAAGTGCATAAGAGGCTACTGCTGTTAACGCAACGACGACAACCATAGAATTCGATACTAAATTCGCTTCTACTACTGCTGTTCCGATAACTAAACCACCTACGACACCGATCGTCTGGGCAATTGGACTTGGCAAACGCGTAGCTGCCTCACTTAAAAGTTCTAAAATTATAAGCATGGACACAGCTTCGACAATGGGCGGGACAGGGACAAATTCTAACGTTCCCTTTAAAGCAAGGACGAGTTCAAATGGAATTATCTCGTAATGAAAAGAAACGACCGCAATGTATAAAGAGGGTAAACCAATCGCAATCATTAAACTCATCACTCGGAATAGCGTTAAAAATGAACCAATTAGCCAACGATTATTGTAATCATCAGGTGTCTGAATAAAAGCAAAGAAATTTATCGGTGCAATCATAGCCGTTGGACTGCCGTCAGCTATGATTGCAAACCTACCTTCCATCAAATTAGCTACAACACGATCAGGTCGTTCCGTATTTAACATTTGTGGAAAAGGAGAATACGTTTCATCTTCAATAAATTCCTGTATGTGACCAGGTGACTGTATATAATCAACTTTCGCGTAAGATAATCGGCGAAATAATTCATTTATGATATCATCGTTGGCCAAATCTTCTATATAAATGACGGCAACTTTTGTGCGGGATCTTTCTCCTAACGTCATATACCTTACCATTAGCTTAGGATTTTTAATGTACTTTCTAACTAATAAAATATTTGTTTCTAAATTCTCAATAAATCCTTCATGTGAACCTTTTAATATTTTTTCACTTAAAGGTTCTTGAATTGCTCTTTTTTCTTGTGCTGCGGAATTGAACGCAGCTGCGTAGGTCCTACCTTCTGAAATAAAAATAGCGTATCCTTCTATAAGAAAATTTGTAATTTCATATAGGTTGGTAATTTTTATATCACATATGATTTCATTGTCACTAGCCATAATGCGTGTTAAAACTTTATCAGAAATCTCTTTTGAATCAACTAAAGATTCAATAAAAAAGAGAGTATCTGTTTCGGATAAATGATGAATAATCAAATCTTCTGTATGAACTAGTGAGTTTTGAACAAAGAATATGTTGTCGGCTAATTTTGGAAAAAGAGATTTCTCTTCTTGTTGAAGGTTTTCATACGTATTCAAACCATTCCCTTTTACTCCCTTTCGTTTGAACATCAAAATCCCCCTCTATCCTTTGCCTCGATATGTATAAGAATGCCCAACACAGAGAAGGAATATTCGCAAAACTATAAAGTCGAAAATACAAAAGGTGAAAAAAAAGGCACAAAAAAAACCCGATGATTGAGTAAAAAATCATCGGGGCTTCGTTCAATTACTTAGCGTACTTCTGCACCGGCCTCGGCTAATGCTTTTAGTACTTTATTGTGGGCTGCTACTACTTCATCGTCTGTTAATGTACGCTCTGGGTCAAAATATTTTAATGAGAATGCAACTGACTTTTTACCTTCTGTCATTTTTTCCCCTTCATAAACATCGAATACTTTCACATCTTTTAATAATTTTGTACCGGCGTTTTTAATGACTTCCACCATTTCACCAGCTGGCACTGTACGATCAAGTTCAAGCGCAATATCGCGTGTCATGACTGGGAATCGAGGAACAACTGAATAAATTAAATCTTCTTTTGCTGCTTTTAAAATCGCATGTAAATTTAGTTCTGCTACATATGTTTCCTTCACATCCATTGCTTTTTGCTCCTGTGGATGTAACTGTGCAAGAACCCCAATTTTTTCGCCATCTAATAAAATTTCAGCTGTACGTCCAGGATGTAAGCCATCTACTACTGCTTTAGCATACGTTACTTTATTCGTTAAGCCTAGTTTTGCAAATACAGCTTCAATCATTCCTTTTGCAACGAAGAAATCGACATTTTTCTTTTCACCTTGCCAGCTATTATCAATCCATTTACCTGTTAAAACAAGTGCTAAATGCTCTTCTTCTACTGGTGTTCCATCTGCTGTTTGGCCAAAGAAGACAGAACCAATTTCATAAAAGGCTACTGTTTCCGCTTGACGCGCTACATTATAGCTTGCCGCTTCCACTAAATGTGGGATTAAGCTTTGTCGCAAAGTTGAACGATCTTCAGACATTGGCATTAATAATTTTGTTGTAGACTCTTCTTTTAATGCGAATTTTTGTGCAGACGCTGAAGAAGTAAGTGAATACGTAACCGCTTGGTAAAGACCCGCACCTTCCATCACATTACGAACGATACGGCGACCTGCTTGGTAAGCTGTTAACTTTCCGACTTGATCCCCTGCTGGTAAGCTCATTGGAATTTCATCATAGCCATACATACGTGCAATTTCTTCAACGATATCTTCTGGAATTTTAATATCTCCACGACGCGTTGGTGCATCAATTACTAATACACCATTTGCTGCTTCTACATCGAATTTTAAACGCTCTAAAATTTCTAACATATCTTCTAAAGAAATTTTCATCCCTAGACGGCCATTGATGAAATCTGGTGATACAACAATTCGTACTGGCGTTTTGTCTAGCTCATCGACTAAAACAGTACCTTCTAATACTTCCCCGTTTGCAAGCTCAGCTAGTAATTGTGCTGCCCGTTCAGCTGCTACTAATACACGATTTGGATCGACACCTTTTTCAAAGCGTGCAGACGAATCCGAACGTAAGCCAATTTCTTTTGATGTACGACGAACTGATGCAGGATTGAAATAAGCCGATTCAATTACGACTGTTTTCGTCGCATTTGATACTTCTGATTTTGCTCCGCCCATTACACCAGCAATAGCTTCTGCTTCTAGACCATTCGTAATAACAAGATTGTGACTCGCAAATTTACGTTCTTGGTCATCTAACGTAGTCATCGTTTCACCATCTTTAGCAAGACGCGTTACAATTTCACCCGTTTCTAATTGATCATAGTCAAATGCGTGTAACGGTTGACCATATTCCATTAACACATAGTTTGTAATATCGACTACGTTATTCAGTGGACGAACACCCGCTGCCATTAAGTAATGTTGTAGCCATAATGGCGAATCTTTTACTTCAATGTTTTTCACAACTTTCGCTGCATACATTGGGTTTGCTTCGATATTTTCAACACGAAGCTTTAATAAATCCGTTGCTTTTTCAGTAGCTTTTGCATACGTAATTACTGGTAATTTCACGTCTTGACCTAAAATCGCCGCCACATCATATGCAACACCTAGCATACTCATCGCATCTGAACGGTTTGGTGTTAAACCAAGCTCTAATACCGTATCGTCTAAGCCTAATAACGCTAAAACATCAGCTCCTGGCACGCTGTCAGCTGGTAATACGTAAATACCTTCTGCATACGCTTTAGGTACAAGACGCCCTTCTATGCCTAGCTCTTGTAGCGAGCAAATCATACCGTTTGATTCTTGACCACGTAATTTTGCTTTTTTTATTTTAATGCCACCTGGCAATTTTGCCCCTGGACGTGCAACGATTACTTTTTGCCCTGCATCAACATTTGGTGCACCACATACGATTTGTTGAAGCTCTTCTTCCCCAACATCTACTTGGCACACATTTAATTTATCTGCTTCAGGATGTTTTTCTTTTGATACAACATGACCTACGACAACATTTGTCATCCCTTGTGAACGGTCGATCACAGCATCTACTTCAATACCTGCGCGTGTAATTTTTTCAGCTAATTCATTGGCTGTTAATGATTCAAAATCAACATATTGGCTTAACCATTTTAATGATACTAACATCTATTTCTTCCTCCTCACACTTCTGCCTGGTGGAATTGTGCTAAGAAACGCGTGTCATTTGTATAGAAATGACGAATATCATCCACCCCATATTTTAACATTGCAATACGCTCTGCACCGATACCGAATGCGAAGCCTGAAACCTTTTTCGAGTCATAGCCAGCCATTTCAAGTACGTTTGGATGAACCATACCAGCACCTAAAATTTCAATCCAGCCAGTCTTTTTACAAACATTACAGCCTTCACCACCACATTTATGGCAAGACACATCCACTTCTACTGATGGTTCTGTGAACGGGAAGAAAGATGGACGTAAGCGAATTTCACGCTCTGCACCGAACATTTTTTTTGCTAATACATCCAACGTCCCTTTTAAATCAGACATGCGGATGTTTTCCCCAATTACTAGCCCTTCAATTTGCATGAATTGGTGTGAATGCGTCGCGTCATCTGTATCACGACGGAATACTTTACCTGGACAAATAATACGGATTGTTTCTCCTTTTTTCGCTTCCATTGTACGTGCTTGTACAGGTGATGTATGCGTACGTAATAATAGCTCTTCAGATATATAGAAAGAATCTTGCATATCACGTGCTGGGTGGCCTTTTGGTAAGTTTAACGCTTCGAAGTTATAGTAGTCTTTTTCGACTTCTGGACCTTCCGCGATTTCATAGCCCATACCAACGAATAGATCTTCAATTTCTTCCACTACACGTGTTAATGGATGACGATTTCCGATGCGCACTTGGGCACCTGGTAATGTGACATCAATTGACTCATTTTCCAGTTGTGCTAGAATTGCCGCTTCTTCAAGAGCAGCAATCTTTTGCTCTAATTGAGCAGTTACATTTTCACGTACTGTATTTACAAGCGCACCCATTTTCGGACGTTCTTCGGCCGAAAGCTTGCCCATTCCTTTTAATAAATCTGTAATTGGACCCTTTTTACCTAAATAAGCGACACGAACTTCATTTAACGCTTTTAAATCTGCAGCTTCTGCAATTTTCGTTAAAACTTCATGTTCTAATTGCTTTAATTGTTGTTCCATTTTTTGATTTCCTCCTTAAATGAAAATTAGAAAAACAGCACACGTGCTATATGGACGTGAGCTGCTTAAATTTTTTTGGGATGCTATTTCGATCCACAAAAAAACCTCGCCCCCTAAAAAAGGGACGAGGACGAGTTTCGCGGTACCACCCTAGTTATTGCAAAAATGCAATCACTTCATTTGAGCTAACGACTCATTACGCCGGCAATCCTTTCACCAATTTTGGCTCCCGGAAGCTGCTCGCGGGGTGAACTTCATTATGCAATTTGTATGCAAGCTTGCAGTCTCGGCTCACATTTCCTAAAACAAATTTCACATAATTACTCTTCCCGGTCAATGCATTTAGTAGTTATTCTCCATTTAGTCTAATGTATTTTGAATTTATTTTCAACTAAATTAGAACTTACATATCCCAAAGTAGGATTAAAAGTGTACCTAAAATTGTCAGAACTACTAAACCTATACCGTAAAAAATGTTTGAGTAAATTGACCATTTATCTTCTGTTTCACCAGCATGCATGAATACCAGGAACTGTAATCCAGCTTGTATGAACGCTGTTACTAAAAGAACAATCATACCTGTCGTGAATGACATATCTGTGAAATACACTAACATCGCAATTCCTGTTAATACAAGTGAAAAGATGAAGCCCATTACTTGACCTAAAGGAAAGAACTTCGCCATATTACATCATTCCTTTCAAGTACACGAAACTAAAGATGAAGATCCAAACAACGTCTAGGAAGTGCCAGTAAAGTGAGAATACAAATGTTTTCCCTGCTGTAACTGGTGTTAAGCCACGTTTTGCGATTTGGATAATTAAGAATGTACCCCATAATAAACCAAATGTAACGTGAAGACCGTGTGTCCCTAAAGTTGTTAATAAAATAGATGTAAATGCACTTACTGTTATGCCAGCCCCGATGTGTACATAGTGTATAAATTCATAAACCTCTACGCTTATGAATGCTGCACCTAATAGTAATGTAATTACCATAAATGAAATCGTTGCTTTTTTACTACCAAGGCGCATTGCATGAATGGCTAACCCGATTGTAAAACTTGATACTAAAAGAATAAATGTTTCAAGTAAAACAGGTGTGATTTCGAAAATCTCAGCACCTGTTGGACCAGTACCTGTACGGTCCACAAGTGTGAAGTATGATGCGAATAATGTACCGAATAACATAATTTCCGCACCTAGGAATACCCAGAAACCAAAGATTTTCAAATTGTTTTCCTCAGTAGAATACTCTAAAGGAACATTATTATTAACTTTCCCCATTATTTCGCACCTCCTTTTTCATAACTTTTTTCTGTTTCTTCTACTTCATGAGCATGAATATGGTAACCGTGATCATCTTCTAATGAACGTGCAGCCATTGTCGCTAATACGCCGATTAGTCCGAAGATTGCCATTGGCCACATGCTGAATACCATACCGAAGCCTGCAATAAAGAAGAATATTGACATAATAAACGGTTGACCCGAGTTATTTGGCATATGGATATCTTCTATTTTGCCTTTAAATAATTGAACCCCGTTTTTCTTAGAATCCCAGAATGCTTCTGAAGATCCTTTTTCAAGGTTTGGTGTAATTGCAAAGTTATAAACCGGAACTGGTGTATGCGTTGCCCACTCAAGACCGCGCGCATCCCAAGGATCACTTGAAATATCACGAGGAGAGTTTTTAAAGCTATACCAAATGTTCCATACAAGCATGATAAACGAAACTGTCATTAGACCAGCACCGATGAACGATACCATGTTTAAGAAGCTAAAGCCTGTTGATTCAGAGTAAGTGTACATACGACGCGCTTGACCATCTAAACCAGTAATATACATTGGCATAAACGCTAATACGAATCCAATAGACATTACCCAAACTGTTGCTTTACCAATTTTTTCATTCAGCATGAAGCCGAACATTTTTGGCCAGTAGAATGTTAAACCAGCTAACATCGCGTAAACAACACCAGGGATGATTACGTTATGGAAGTGAGCTACTAAGAACATTGTGTTGTGGTATTGGTAGTCAGCTGCTGACATCGCAAGCATAACACCCGTTACCCCACCTAATGTAAATAACGGCAAGAAGTGCAACGCGTATAACATTGGTGTCGTTATAACAATTTTCCCTTTGTACAGCGTGAGTATCCAGTTAAAGATTTTTACACCTGTCGGGATGGCAATCGCCATTGTTGTAATCGAGAAGATTGAGTTTGTTAATGCACCTTGACCCATTGTGAAGAAATGGTGCGTCCAAACTGCAAATGAGAACACTGAAATCATAAGCATAGACCATACCATTGAATTGTAGCCATATAGATTACGACGAGCAAATGTTGTAATAATTTCCGAGAATAAACCGAATGCCGGTAAAATCAAGATGTATACTTCAGGGTGACCCCAAACCCAGAATAGGTTGGCCCATAACATGTCCATACCACCATTAGCAGTAGTAAAGAATTGTGTACCGAATAAACGATCTAACGTACCCATTGCAAGTGCCACTGTTAATACAGGGAATGCGAATACGATAATTAAGTTGGCAATCAGTGCCGACCAAGTGAACATTGGCATTTTGAATAATGTCATGCCTGGTGCACGCATTTTCATAATTGTCGTAATGAAGTTAACACCTGTAATCAACGTACCAAGACCCGCAATTTGGAGCGAAATCATATAGTAGTTTGTACCAACAGAAGTACTGAATTCATTACCTGCTAGTGGGAAGTAAGAAGTCCAACCAGCGTCTGGAGATCCACCAATTACGAATGAGAGGTTGAATAATCCCATCCCCATGAAGAATAACCAGAATGAAACAGCATTTAATCGTGGGAACGCTACGTCACGAGCCCCGATTTGTAATGGTACTAAATAGTTAAAGAAGAAAATGATAAATGGCATGGCCATGAATAAAATCATGACTACCCCGTGTGTTGTAAATACCTCATTATAGTGTTGTGCATCTAAAAATGCATTATCTGGAACAGCAAGTTGCATACGCAACATAATTGCGTCTACACCACCGCGGAATAGCATTAATAATGCAGTGAGTAAATACATGATACCGATTTTTTTATGGTCAACAGTTGTAATCCATTCGCGCCATAAGTAGCCCCACAATTTAAAGTATGTGACAATAGCTACTAAAGCGATTGCGCCAATAACCATCGAAGCCATCGCAATATAAATCAATAAGCTTGGATGTGGAATGGCAAACTGAGCAAAAAATTCTTTCATTGTAGTACTCCTTTCAAAATTTCTATGTTAGAAAAAATTACTTATTCGAATGTTCTTCATGCTCTTCGTGCTCTTCATGCTCTTCGCCAGATTGATTTTCATCTGATGAACCGTGATTATGATGCGGAGCTGGTGAGAACTCTAAGTGTGTACCAGTATAAGTTGAGCGACCAAGGTGACCTGGCTCTAACAACTCTTCAAACTTGTCTTCTGTAATTGGTTCAGCAGTAGCATGTACTTCATCTACCCACTCATCAAACTCAGTTTGTGTCATGGCAGTTGTAATAAATGTATTTTCTGCTGTCCCACGACCACTGAAGTTTGCATTACGTCCCCAGAATTCGCCTGGAGCATCTGCTGCTAAATTTAATGTTGTAACCATGTCTGACATGGCATATTTCTGACCACCTAGTTGTGGAATCCAGAAACTTGTAATCGGACCGTAAGAATATAATCTAAATTCAATTGGACGATTTGCAGGAATGTATAAATAGTTTACCGTCTCAACATCTTGTTCTGGATAACTGAAGTGCCATTTCCAGTCTGATGATGAAGCATAAATTACAAGTGGTTCCTGATCTTCATATCCTTGTGGTACGTTCTCAACGATATAGTTACTCTTAACAGATACAACTGATAAGAAAATAACGATAATTACAGGAATACCAATCATAATTGTTTCTACAAGCCAGTTACCCTCGATATGTGGTGGTTCATAATCTGGACTTTGTTTTGACGCACGGTATTTAATTAACATATATACCAACATTGCAAAAACGGTAATAACAACGCCAGACATAATGTAAATTAATAACATCGTATCATCGGCTTGTCTTTGTGCTTGAGGACCTTTAGGATCAAGGACTGCTAATTTATCATTACAGCCTGCTAATAATACTGCACCTAGTCCCATGATAGAGAGTAATGTTCCCTTCATATTTACTTTCATAGTTGGACTCCTTTCCAATATAGATAGAGCTAGTTAGAATTGTCTTAAGCGCTTACAATGAATGCTTATACTAAAATAAATGTAAGTGATGCATGAATAAAAATTCTTTGTACCTTTTTGCACCATGCTAATAGTGAAAACTACGTTATATGTTCCCACAATACAAAATTTTCATCCGTACGTATTTGTATGAATCGTAAGAAACGTTTTCTGAAATCTCTACGAAAGAATTATTATCCTGTCATGCATTACACTTGAGTGACATGTCTAACTGTTATCGATTCTAGTGAAAGATCAAATAAGTGTCAAAACATCTAATTGGAAAAAAGCCGATTTCACTATTTTTTTAGAGTTGGTTAAATTTTGTAATCCGGGATAATCGACCGAATTTGATTAAAAATACGCAATATCGAGCGAAAAACGCACACCATATCAATAATGACATTTCTATGAACTTGTAAAAGTTAATTTCTTCTGATGATTCTGACTCATTCACAATATGTATTAGCTACATTTATTTTACAAATACACCAAGGATATATCTTCCTCAACTCTATCCTAGGGCTAGTTTCAACTTTGCCGCGAACACATTTTGTTTTGCGAGAACAGCTCCAACTTGTGGTTATGATTTAGTTATTTTAAAAAAAAAAAAGTAATACAGCCAACTAAGCCGTATTACTTTTTTATTTATTATTTCACAAAAGCATACAATAATATTCCCGCTGCTACTGCTACATTTAATGACTCTGCGCCGCCTAAAATGGGGATAATAACATTTTGATCTGTTTTGGCAAGCAATTGCGGGCTTATCCCACTGCCTTCATTACCTAAAAGTAATGCAAAGGCTTCACTTGGCTCAACGTCCTTATACGAAACAGCTTCTTCAAGCGATGTACCATATACGCGAACACCATCTTGCTGAAGGTTTTCAATCCATTCCATTAAATCGCCACGTACAACAGGGATGTGGAAATGTGAACCTTGTGCAGAGCGCAGTGTTTTTGGATTGAAAGCATCCACACAGCCTTTTCCTAATACGACCGCGTCAATTCCTGCTGCATCAGCCGTTCGAATCATTGTACCAATATTCCCTGGATCTTGTACCGCATCGACTAGCAGTACTTTGCGCCAATCGTACTTTTCGTCTTCTGACACTTCACGTTGCGTACAATGAGCAAACACACCTTGTGAATTTTCAGTTTCGGCAATTTCCTTTGCTACGGCATCATTTACTTCTACAAGCACAACATCATCAATTTCCCATAGTAACGGTAAATCTACGCCGTCACGAACGATAATTTGCGTAATTTGATCTTTATGTTTTAATGCTTCTTCTACTAAATGAAAACCTTCTACGATATACTCGCCTGATTTTTCACGTTCTTTACGTTGTGTTAGTAGCTTTTTCCAATGCTTTACGAGCGCATTTTGAGTTGATTCAATTCGTTTCATTCTATCCGTCCTTTACATTTACTCGATTATCCATTTTAGCATAAAACACTTTTTTCCCCTAATGGATTCGATGTATAATTGTTGAATTTTTGTTCATAGTAAGTAAAAAGGAGGTTTCATATGGATTTTCAAATTCGACAAGCCATTACGGCAAACGTTACAAATCAACAGCCACAGGAGTTTAGCGACATTGTAAACGATGCGATTTCACGTGGAGAGGAGCATCTGCTACCAGGTCTCGGTGTCTTTTTAGAGAAATGGTGGAGTGCAGCAAATGAAAATGAAAGAAATGAATTTTCCCAAAAGTTAGCTGCCCAATTCGCATCTTAACGAGCGCGATACAAACAGGGAGAATCACAAGTAAATATATCTTTTCAGTTTAATGACAACTGTAAGAACGCTCTTAAAACACCACAATGTTGAAATTTGAGATTGCCCCATCTCAAATTAACGTTATGGTGTTTTTCTATTGAATGCGAGGTCAAAATATTTCCACTCAGCCTTTAAATAGTAAACCCTGTAAAGAGTTCTCCACTTCTTTTGCGTACTTTTCTTGTTGTTTGGGGCGTTACGGTGGAGAGCAGGGCATCTGAGCTTTATTCCTGCTTATTACAATAGCTATCTTTAAGTTCTTGAAGGTAGTATCGCAATTCAAGATCAAACAATACATGCGCACCAAGTCGTTCGTTTTGAAAGTTCCAGCGAAATAGATTCGATTCCATACAGCAATTCAACACATGCAAAATTCGTTCTCTTCGCGGGATTACCTATTAAAGAACCAATTGTCGCGCGCGGTCCATTCGTCATGAATACGGACGAGGAAATTAAGGAAGCCTATGCTAGCTATCGCAACGGTACTTTTTTAGATGGTGTTCCTTATTAATTTAATACTTTGTAAAGTATCAAAAGATTAATAATAGAGCGATACATATTTGTTTTATTGATCAACAGTTGAACAAAGGACTATAAACAAACGTTGTTTTCAAGGGGAAACCAACAGTTTACACACTTGCAACTATGCGGTTCTTTAGTTTTTCAGTAAAAATAAATATACTATGGATAGGAGTTGATCATATGTATTTTTCTTCAAAAATAAAAGAAGAACGTCAGAAGCATAATTTGTCACAACAACAGCTTGGAGAAAAACTTAATATTAGTAGACAATCTATTTCCAAATGGGAACGTGGAGAAAGTTACCCTAGTATTGAATTACTAATAAAGATAAGTGACCTATTTGAAATTACTCTGGACGAATTAGTAAAGCAGGATAATTCTTTAAAAGAGAAAATCATAAAAGATAGCCAACAATTAGCCTATCCAAGATGGAAATTATTTTTTGATATTCTTCTAACAATTGGTTTTTTTATCATACTAGCTAAGATATTCGTTGTTATAGGTAATAAGTTTTTTGATTTAAATATCGCGTTCTTACAGGGGTCTCTGTTATTTCAAATTGGACCGTTTTTTATGTCTATCATTGGAGCGATTGGCAGCGAATCTCTAGCCAAAAAATACAAATAATCTTTTAGGATTTAGATTTATACATTAAATGCATAGGAAAGTCCCTACCAACTATTAAGTGTACTCTTTGTAAAGGACATTTTGAAAAATCCTAGGCAACTTGTTGAAGCTGCTGTCTGTATTTTGCAGGTGGCAGCTTTTTTAAATTCCAAAGGTCTCGATAATGATTGTAATAAGTTTTGTAACTCTTAATTTCTCGGTTTACTTCTTCTAACTTCTTCTAACGTTTCACATTTTTTAATATTTATTTCATTTTTAAAATGCCCAAAGTTACATGAATATAGATTATTACCCAAATAAACCTTACTTTCCCAATAATACATATACCTGTTTCTTCTTACTATGTAAGATAACTTAATAATCCATCAAAAGAATTGATCTCGTCATACGGTTTTATTTCCGTATCATTCTTGATCATATGAGGATTGAACCATATGCCCTTTATATTTGCATTTTGGCAGCCACCAATATCCTTTTCTAAATCATCTCCAACGAATAATGTGGCTTCCGGTTGCACATTAAGCTTATTTAATGCCCATTCAAATATGCGCTTGTCAGGTTTACTAAATCCCACTTCTTCAGAAATAATGATTATTTCAAAACATCTATTTAATTTAGTGTTAATTATTTTAGCTTTTTGTCTCTGAGTTGAGCCGTTTGTAATAATCGCAACTTTAACATGCATTTGTATCGCTTTGATGATATTTATAGTTTCTTGGTTTATCGAAAAACAATTCGGAAAATGATTATTCCAAAAATCTTGAATGCCGTGGCGTGGTAATCTACATTGGGGTGGGAATTCATTAAAAAATGACTCAAGAACTTTTATTTTATCATTATCTCCATAGCTTCTATTGTCATATTCCTTGAACTTTTCAAGCATTCTGTTTATTTCAGAGTGTTTAACATCCTCATAAAATTTATTTAATATAACAAAAAACATTTTCTCCACGGCATTATCCCTATCAAGCAAAGTATCATCTAAATCAAATAGCATTGCTTTATAACCACCCAAAATACTTCACAACCTTTCTCACATAATAAAAATAATCACTAATCCGTACCTTCAAATTTTTGCTTCCCTTAAAGTATCCACCTTTATATAATAAAACTATTCCTTTTTCCTCAAACCACTGCTGAGTTAATTGTAAGAAAAGGGTTTAATTCCACATTGCACCCAAGTCTTCTTTAGATTAGTAAAGGAGATTTTTCGAACTAAATTTGTACTTCACAGATTAAAGCATGTGTATTACCTTCAGTATCATTAAAGAAAGTCATCCACGTTTCTGTATTCTCCATTTTTGCAACGACGTGTGGTTGATCGATAAAGGGAACTCCCTTTTCAATCAATTCTTCGTAGGCGATTTTTATATCTTCTACTTGAAAATAAATAACCGAACTTGAAGTGGCAAATTCCTTTTTTTCTGGAAGGGAAAGTAGAAGGCGTTGCCCATTACATTCAAAAAATGCCATACTGTCAGTGCTAAAAAGAAGCGGTAACCCCAATGCATCTTTATAAAATTCAATGGCATTTTCTATATTTTTTATTGGCACTCCGATTTGTCCAATTTTTTGAATTACATTAGTTTTCATTGATATTCCTCCACTCATTTCATATTACTTTCCAATACTATTCAAACTCTTTGACCATAGTCATAAATTCTGCAAAATCGGTGCTAAATTCATCTTTCTTAACAAAACCAAGCTTTTCATATAGATGGATCGCTCTTTGATTGAACTTTGCTACAGTCAGTCTAATTGGCGTACTTTGATAGTTCTTTTCGATATAACGCATAATAAAAGAGCAAAATTCAAAACCGCTCCCTTTGCCTACATATTTAGGGTTCATGCCTAGTCCCATATCAATTGATTTAGCTGAATAAACACCAAGCTTTTTCCCAACAGGAACTTGCGCATTGTTACCAGTGCAAAAAAATCCAATTAATTCTTGATTATTATTAACAAGTGCATTATATGAACCATCAAGTAGTTCCTTCATCGCTTCATCCGTTAATTCATTATTGTAGAAATCATATGGTTTATCATATTCCCAGCTTAGTACCTCTTTGGCTATTTCTCCATTCATATTTTCAATAAGTAATTGCATATTCTACACCTCTCCCCTTTAATATTTCAATATTTTACCAATATATAAAGTCATGAATGATGTCATATTATCATTAAAAAGTTTATCATCAGTGTCCACTCCCTACTTCGATTAAACTGCGCCGCTATTTGTACTAACATTATCTTCAAATATCTAAAAAAGTATCTAAAAACACTGAAAATGAGTTATCCATGAAAGTTCTTCCTATAAATATGTACGTATATACAATTCTATATAAAAACAAATATCCCTTTATTTAACTAATCGATAACCTTTAATAGAGCGCTACATAAGTTCATTCCATAAATCCGCTTAATCTTTTTTTTTTTTCTTTTAATATTCAATAAGTGCATCCTCGTTTCTTTTGTTCATCTTTTTTTATTAATAGCAAAAAAGTATTCCAGCTGCTGACATCTAGATCCAAATTTAATAAAATAGCGTACTTAATGTTAGATGAAGGTATTTTATGTTAAAATATTCCTAATCTAAAAAGATTTATAAAGGGGTACAATATGAAAAAAATCATACTCATTGGTTCTGGGGGAGCAGGGAAATCCACATTAGCAAGGAAATTGGGGGAAAGTTTAAAAATAGATGTTTATCATCTAGATTCGTTATTTTGGAAACCTAATTGGGTTGACGTTACCAAAGACGATCAAAGAAAAATTCAGCAAGATATTGTAAAAAAAGAAGAATGGATTATTGATGGAAACTATGGCGGAACGATGGATATACGAATTAATGCAGCTGACACTATTATTTTTCTGGATATTCATAGAACGATCTGTGTGTATCGTGCTTTCAAAAGAATGTTGCAATATCGCAATAAAACAAGACCAGATATGGGGGAAGGCTGCGAAGAAAGAATTGACTTAAATTTTTTAAAATGGATATGGGATTATCCAAAAACTAAAAGGCCAGAAATTCTAAATAAACTTAGACAATTCTCTAATAGTAAGAACGTTATTCTATTAAAATCACCAAAAGAAATACAACGATTTTTAGATAATATGCAGTAAAGTAAGTTTTATCATAAGCTGAACCTATACAATTACCACGACACTCCTCTTTTACATAAAGGTCGCTTAATTTAGGTAGCAAAATACCTTTAAATTTAATGACCGCAAAGCCTAATATAAGTGCATCTTGTTCAGCGATGACCAAATATACTTCCTTTTTGGTTCATATCCTTTATAACAGAAAAAAAAGCAATCCAGCGTCTCCCGGATTACTTTTACTATGTAGTGATGAGGTATTCCATCTTGAGTACTTTCATCACGTGTAGTTATTTGATGTGTCACAGCGTCTCCCATTCCAGCATCAAACAGTGCTACTATCTACTTGTTCGCCCTTCCTGCTTGCAAGTAGATATGTTTTTATATATAGCATCACCATTACAACCCGCAATCGTGAAGCTTTTTCATTATGATAATACTGAAACTAACACCGCTTTTTGTGCATGCAGACGATTTTCAGCTTGTTCAAAAATGAACGAATTTGGTCCATCAATGACAGAGGTAGCTATTTCTTCCTCGCGATGTGCAGGTAAACAGTGTAGGAACATATAATCTGGCTTAGCATGTGCAACAAGTGCATCATTAATTTGATAACCTGTAAAGTCCTTTAAGCGCTGTGCCGTTTCTTCTTCTTGCCCCATCGACGTCCAAACATCTGAATAGATGGCATCCGCATCTTGTACAGCTAAAACAGGGTCATTTGTAACAAAAACGATACTACCATTTTCCGCTGCAATTTCTTGTGCTTTTTCGATAATCGTTTCATCACATTCATAGCCAGCCGGTGTTGCAACAGTTATGTGCATGCCTACATGGGCAGCTGCAACGACTAATGCATGGGCAACGTTATTCCCATCTCCAACATAGGCAATTTTCAAGCCTTTTAATTCACCTTTGTTTTCAGCAATTGTTTCAAGATCAGCTAATGCTTGGCAAGGATGATCAATGTCTGTTAAACCATTGATTACCGGAATCGAAGCAGCCTCAGCAAGTTCTTCAACCATAGCATGTGAATTTGCACGAATCATAATGCCGTCCAAATATCCTGACAAAACTTGTCCTGTATCCGAAACAGGCTCCCCACGACCAATTTGCATATCCCGTGCATTCATATACATTCCGTAGCCACCTAGCTGCTGCATGCCTACTTCAAATGATACACGTGTACGAGTCGAGCTTTTTTCAAAAATCATCCCTAGCGTTTTACCTTCTAGTAAACGTGGACACTTACCCGCTTTTGTAATCGTTTTTAGCTGTGTTGCTAATTTAATTAAATCTTGAACCTCTTCACTTGTATAATCAAGCAGTGTTAGCAAATCTTTACCTTTTAAGCTTTCGACAGGCTTTAACTGTATCTCTTCTAATAATTTCATGCTCCTACACCTCTGTAACCTTAATGTTGTCTTTATTATACATATGCATAAATATAAAATCAAGTGGATTATTATAAAAAATTAAATATTTAATTTTTTATAATTATTAGGCATAAAAGTGCTCGCAGCGAATAAAGTAAATACCCGCATAAAGTAGAAAATAATCAATTTCACTAGAATTTATAGTTAATTATATTGAAATCATAGTTATTTTCCGTAATAATAAAATGAATGATTGGTTTTTTTTGTATTTTTTCCATTATTCGAGAACCGTTCATAATGATAGTAAAAGGGGATGAGCAAGCAATGGCAAAAGCAATTCATTCAGTTGAAGTCGCATTAAGTAATGAAGTCGTTTGGGATTTTACGAAGGATTTTAACTCGTGGGCGCCATTAATTTCCGGCTATTTAGCGCATGATGTACAAAGTGATACACAATTCCATTGGGTTTTTAAAGCAGATCTTGGTTTTACGAAAAAAACAATTAAACTACAAGTTGATATACAGGCGCTCTCTGTGCCATCCGATGTGAAGTTCAAGTTGACCGGTCTATCGGATAGCTTTAATGGGAATGGCTATTTTAAGCTTCATGAGGTGAATGAAACGACAACACAATTCACAGGAAGCCTCGACCTTTCTGCTAGTGGAATGATGGGGATGATGATTAATCCCGTTTTAGAAAACTTCGTCCCACAAATGACGGAACAATTAATTGAAGCCATTAAAGCAAAGTTAAATGGAGAATATTCTATAAGCACCTAAATTGAAACGGCGTATGAAAGGTCAACTCCTTTCATACGCCGTTCAATATTTCTACTGCGGAACTTTTTCTTCCATCTCTTTATAAAATGCCGCAGTTTCGTCCTCTGTATCTAAATTTAAAATGATTTTTTTATCATTCACGACAAACGAAATAAATGGTGGTACATTTTTATCAACAAAAAGCTTTGCCTTCTCTCCATTCTTAAATTTAAAATGTCCTTTTAAATGGGAGCCTACAGCAGAACCATTTGTACGCATTGAAATTTCAGGAAGTTCTTCTATTAAAGTAAGCTGTTCTATTTCTGCCCACTCATATACATCTCCATACATACCACCAATTTCTAGTGCATCTTCACTCGCTACAATGCCGGATTGTTGCGTCGAAAAATACATTAAAATCGCTACTCCTATTAAAGTAATGACCAAAATCGTAATCGGCGTTTTTAACTGCTTGCTCGCACCTTTCTTCCAATTACCGTTTTCATCAAATAAATTACCATTAAACTTTTGAGCTTTTACAATCAAAATAACCGTTGCAATGGCAAATACAATCATAATTAGTGCTGACATAGCGGGTTTATCCATCCATTGCAAGGAGCCCATTACTACAAATAAAAAGGAGAGAAAGTACATATACAGCCCCATCAAGCGTCCTAACCCTTTTGTATCGACATTGGCCTTACGCTCTTTTGACATTGTATTAAAGCCCGAAATTAAGAAGTACCATTTCAATTTATGCACCGCAAATCCTAAAAAGATAAATAATCCCGCTAATATAAACCAAACCAACTTTTCTCCTCCGTTCTTTTTTATTCATTTTATGTATGATTAGAATGCTAAAATCAACAGAAGATGTTTATATAATGCAAAAGGTAGGTTAATCCTTTACAGAATTAAACTACCTTTTACGCTTTATTATTCGAACGTAATTTTATTTACTGTGTCACGGTCTAATTTCTTGATTACTTCTACGATTAATTTAACTGCATTGTCGTAGTCATCACGGTGCAAAATACCGGCATGTGAATGGATATAACGTGTCGCAACACCGATTGCAAGTGATGGAACGCCGTTTGCTGTGATGTGGATTGAGCCTGCATCCGTACCGCCGCCAGCCATTGCTTCGAATTGATATGGAATGCCTGCTTCCTCTGCTGTATCAATAACCAATTCACGTAAGCCTGTGTGTGACACCATTGATGCATCATACACAACAATTTGTGGACCTGCACCGATTTTTGATGTCGACTCACTTGGTGTTACGCCTGGTGTGTCTCCTGCTACACCTACATCTACTGAGAAACCGATATCTGGTTGTACTTTAAATGTCGAAGTTTTCGCACCACGTAGGCCGATTTCTTCTTGTACATTCCCTACACCATAAACAATATTTGGATGTTTTTCATCTTTTAATGCTTTTAATACATCGATTGCAATAGCACAGCCAATTCGGTTATCCCAAGCTTTCGCTAATAAATGCTTTTCATTTTTCATTACGTGGAATTCGAAATAAGGTGTGATCATATCGCCTGGACGAAC
The DNA here is from genome assembly GCF_002736105.1 of Solibacillus sp. R5-41. Classification (NCBI taxonomy): domain Bacteria; kingdom Bacillati; phylum Bacillota; class Bacilli; order Caryophanales; family Caryophanaceae; genus Solibacillus; species Solibacillus sp. R5-41. Next base: position 3,208,462 of record NZ_CP024123.1, read on the forward strand.
GCCCCACTCCATCGCTTCTTCTTTAGAAGTGGCACCAATATCAACGAACATTGCTTTTATATCAACTGGCTTATTACGCACTTCTGCTGGTAAAATATGAGGTGGTTTTGAACCGATTACCCCAATAATTTCCCCATCTTTACGCGTCGTAATTGTGACACGTTGAGCAAGCATGACTTGACCCCACCAGCCGCCAACTGTTTGAAAGAATACGAAACCTTTATCGTCAATACGCGTTACCATGAAACCAACTTCATCTAAGTGACCGGCAACCATAATTTTCGGTCCGTTTTCATCGCCCACTTTTTTGGCGATTAAGCTTCCTAAGTTATCTGTTTCAATTTCATCAGCAAATGGCGTAATGTATTTTTTCATTACCTCGCGAGGTGCACGCTCATTCCCCGGAATCCCGTTTGCATCCGTTAAATCTTTAAACATTTGTAATGTAGAGTCAAGCTTTGTCATCATTCATCTGCCTCCCAAATATGTACTTCATTTCATATTATAACGAAATTATTTCGAAATGTGAAATAGTACTAATCAATTACGCCTCGACTTAATTGTGTCCAGATTTTTTTCGAGCATGCTCGAAAAGCTTCCCTAAAAATTCTGTGACATCCGCCGGGGCTTTAGGCCAACACGATGTTGGTCACTCAGGCGTTGCCGCACGACGCGGCGTTCTTAGCCTGAGATCCTTCTAAACAGTTGGGGTTTGAACCACTGCTGAATCAAGTCAGTAACCTGAACGTTGGCGCTCATAATTTTTTTCGTTTTTTTCTTTATATGCTTTTATAATATCTTCCACGGTAAACCCTAAATTGTATGCCAGTATACTATAGCTATTCCAAAGCGCTTTATAACTCGCCTCTGTCTGCTCCTTCACAAATGTCAAAACAACTTGTGTCATTTCGATAAATAATGGCGTTAGCGCTTGTTTTTGCGGCAGGTTTGGCCACTCCGTTAAAATAAACCCTCTCATATTTCCTAGCGACAGCATGAAATGAATGGAATCAACAAATTCCTCTAAAATAACTTCGCGTTCTGAAGGGCCTTTTGTCGACCAAAACTTAAAACAGCGCGTTTCATTTGCTAGTTCCGATAATTCAACTAATAGAGCCAAGCCCTTTTCTTCAAATACATCCTTTTGTACATTTTGCGTTTCCTCAATAAATAGATCAAGTTCACGCTGCATTTCAAATAATTGTTTAAATTCCATAATATTTCTCCTTATTTATCAAAAAAATGAAACCTTCTTCACTACTTAATCGTATAGCATGAAAACAGCGTAAGCAAGGAGGAAGTTTCATGGCTCTACTATTGCGCATCGCCATCATTATTCTCATCATTTACATATTTTATAAAGGGGTGCGTTATTTAACAGACCCAAAGCGTAAATTTGATGAGGCGTACGAAAATGGGCACTATTATTTTTATGACGATGTTAAAAATATCCGTAAAAACTTTTTCATTTCGTATAAAGATGCGTTATTTGAAGGTGAAAAATATTTAGGTACTACTGAAAATGCTTTTGAAGTTGTTAGTATTTTCGTATTTGTTCATGATCCGATGAAGTTGCAAGGTTTTACAAAAGAGGACTTTCACTATTTAGAAAAGGAAATATTAATGAATTATCCAAATGCGAAAATTAATTGGAAAAATCCCATTGAAATGTTAATGAAGGATTAAAGTACAGACTACTTTTTCGTGCATCGCAGCTTATTTAGGAGCGCTACCCAAACCAAAAATCCACCATTTTAACTTTTGTTAAAATGGTGGATTTTTGATGTGTGTTAACAAAATTGTAACTCAAATTGATACAGATTTGATTATAAACCGACTGAATAATCGTTCTATCCATCACTTTTTAATTTTTATCTATCACTTTCTAACTTCTATCATTCACTTTTATCTTTCTTTCCATCAAATTCGCCGTCTGAACCAAAAATACAGTCTATATTCCCAATCAATTGTGCTCCTGCCAACTTTTGTCCAAAATTTTTCGAGCACGCTTGAAAAACTTCTCTAAAACAGCTGGACAAGTAAGAAAAATTGTACGGCAGCGAGTAACGGAAAACCAAATGCGAAGGTATTATGTTTTGTTTTGTGTCGGAATAAATACATGCCGATCACCCCACCAATCGCTCCCCCGAAAAACGCTAACGTAAATAATGTTTTTTCAGATATACGCCATTCTTTATTTTTGGCACGTTCTTTATCACTATACATATAAATACATAAAATAAGCGAAACAATCGATACGTATGCAAGTACGGCTAAATCCATAAAATTTTATTCCCCTTTCGCTTCTTAGAAAGAAAACGTTCGCACAAAAAATCGTGTGATTAGATTCCCCAAAGCAACTACTTTTTAACGACTGAAAAAAGACTGATAAGGAGAGCTATTCTCCCTGTCAGTCTTTTGAAGTGTAAATTATTTAGCTTGAGCGCTTTTAGCAGCTTCAGCTAATTGAGCGAATGCTGCAGCATCGTTTACAGCTAGGTCAGCTAACATTTTACGGTTAACTTCGATACCAGCTAATTTTAAACCGTGCATTAAACGGCTGTAAGATAAACCATTCATGCGAGCAGCCGCGTTGATACGAGTGATCCATAATTTACGGAAATCACGTTTCTTTTGACGACGGTCACGGTATGCATATGAACCTGACTTCATTACTGCTTGGTTAGCTACTTTATATAATGTATGTTTTGAACCATAGTAACCTTTAGCTAATTTTAATACTCTTTTGCGACGAGCGCGTGTTACTGTTCCGCCTTTTACGCGTGGCATAGCAATTACCTCCTGCTAATTCTTTCGAATGTTTAATTGTTTTTTTGTTTTTGTTTACAGAAAATCGATAATCGATTATTTCATGTAAGTTAATAATGTACGGATACGTTTGAAATCGCCAGATGATGCAACTTTAGCTTTACGTAAGTGACGTTTTGCTTTAGTTGATTTGTTAGCGAATAAGTGGCTTCCGTAAGCGCGGTCAAATTTTAATTTACCAGTACCTGTTTTTTTGAAACGCTTCGCAGCTCCACGGTGAGTTTTCATTTTTGGCATGTCGATTTCCTCCTAAACTTGTTTCTAACAATACTTTTAATTCTCTGCCTTCGGTTGAAGAACTAAGAACATGCTTCGGCCTTCCATCTTCGGTTTTTGTTCAACCGTAGACATTTCGGCACAAGCTTCAGCAAAGCGATCTAACACACGCTGACCAATTTCTTTGTGTGTGATTGCTCGACCTTTGAAACGTATAGATGCCTTCACTTTGTCACCTTTTTCAAGGAACTTAATTCCAGCACGTAATTTCGTTTGGAAATCATGCTCATCAATTGTAGGGCTCAAACGAACCTCTTTCATACTGATAACTTTTTGATTTTTACGAATTTCACGGTCTTTCTTTTGCTGATCAAACTTAAACTTACCATAGTCCATGATACGAGCGACTGGTGGCTTGGCTTGAGGGGCCACAAGGACAAGATCCAAGTTAGCACGAGTAGCAAGTTCTAACGCTTCAATACGTGTTTTAACGCCTAGTTGATCCCCATTGTGATCGATTAATCGAAGTTCACGTGCGCGAATGCCTTCGTTTACATACATGTCTTTGCTAATATTAATCCACCTCCAAGATAGTGTCCCGAATACATGAGTTGGTGTAAAGTATACCCCGGTCGAACGGTACACCTCCGTGATATGTCCATATGTCCCTTGGAAATAAATTCATATTCCCAATCATTTTGTGGTTTAACCCAACAAAAAAGACGGACATTTGAGATGTCCGCCCGCTATATGTGCATACGCAACGACTGCGTAAAACAATTCAACGTGTCATTACCTGTAAATAACTCGAAAGCATTCGTCAGGTGAGAAGCGGGCAGCCTCTACTTTCAAACTTAGTATTCATAACCTCATTAATAATACCATGAGTCATTTAATAATGTCAACAATATTTATAGAGAAAAAATAATGCCCAAAATTATTATTTTCTCACTATATTAAACTCATCGTTTAAAGTTAATTTATTCTAAGTAACTATACTAAAAGCGTGTGTAATTTGTCTATAAAATTGCTCATCGAAGTGATTGCTTAAAATAAAAAAGTTACTCAAAAGGATTCACCTCTCGAGTAACTTCTATACGAATATTATTTCTTTGCTTCTGCTGAAATATTTGTTAAGAATTCATCAAAGCTAATTGTTTCAGAATCTTTTGAGCCGTAACGACGAATATTTACGCCGCCTGCTTCCACTTCTTTGTCTCCGATAACAAGCATGTATGGAATTTTTTGCATTTGTGCTTCACGGATTTTATAGCCTAATTTTTCTTCACGATCATCCATTTCTACACGGATACCAGCTGCAGCTAATTTTTCTTGTACTTCACGTGCGTAATCATAATGTACGCTGTTTGATACTGGAATAACTGTCGCTTGTACTGGCGCTAGCCACGTCGGGAATGCCCCTTTGTATTCTTCAATTAAGAAGGCTACGAAACGTTCCATTGTAGATACAACACCACGGTGAATAACAACTGGACGTTGCGGTTGACCATCTTCACCAATGTAAGAAAGATCAAAGCGTTGTGGTAATAAGAAATCAAGCTGTGCTGTTGATAATGTTTCTTCTTTACCAATCGCTGTTTTAACTTGAACGTCTAATTTTGGACCGTAGAATGCCGCTTCATCTTCTGCTTCGAAGTAGTCTAAGCCAAGCTCATCCATTGCTTCTTTTAGCATGCGTTGTGCTGTTTCCCACATTTCATCGTCATCATAGTATTTCTCTTTGTTGTTCGGATCACGATAAGATAAACGGAATGAATAATCTGTTAAATCAAAGTCTTTGTAAACTTCAAGGATTAACTCCACTACTTTTTTGAACTCTGTTTTAATTTGATCTGGACGAACGAAAATATGTGCATCATTTAACGTCATTCCACGTACACGTTGTAAACCTGAAACAGCTCCAGACATTTCATAACGGTGCATTGTTCCAAGCTCCGCGATACGTAATGGTAAGTGGCGATAAGAATGCAAGCCATTTTTAAATACCATCATATGGTGAGGGCAGTTCATCGGACGTAAAATTAATGTTTCATTGTCCATCTCCATTGGAGGGAAAATACCTTCTTGATAGTGCTCCCAGTGACCTGAAGTTTCGTATAATTTTTTCGAACCAAGCACTGGTGTGTATACATGCTTATAACCTAAAGATAGTTCTTTATCTACGATGTAACGCTCAATTGTACGACGAATTGTTGCACCATTTGGCAACCATAGCGGTAAACCTTGACCAACTGTTTGACTCGTCATAAATAAATCTAATTCTTTACCGATTTTACGGTGATCACGCTCTTTTGCTTCTTCAATCATTTGTAAATGATGTTTTAACTCATCTTTAGTGAAGAAAGCTGTACCGTAAATACGTTGTAGCATTTTATTATCCGAGTTTCCGCGCCAGTAAGCACCTGCTAAAGATAATAATTTAAACTCTTTTAATTTCCCTGTCGATGGAACGTGAACCCCACGGCAAAGGTCAAAGAAATCACCTTGGTAGTAGATCGACACTTGGTCATCTGCTGGGATAGCTTCTAGTAATTCTAATTTGTATTCGTCGCCGACTTGTTCATAAATCGCTTGCGCTTCATCACGAGAAACCGCTTTACGGTCAATTTCGATATTTTCAGCAATAATTTTTTTCATTTCTTTTTCAATCGCTGGTAAATCTTCTGCTGTAATTGGTGTCGGTGCATCGATATCATAGTAGAAACCTGAATCAATAACCGGACCAATTCCTAATTTCACTTCTGGGAATAGGCGTTTCACTGCTTGTGCTGTTAAGTGAGCCGTAGAGTGACGTAAAATTTCTAATGCTTCTGTTGATTTATTCGTAATAATTTCGATATGTGCATCTTCTTCAATCGGTGTTTTGGCATCAACTAAAGTACCATTGACCTTACCTGCTAATGCACTCTTTTTTAATCCAGGACTAATCGAGCCTGCAACATCTAAAGTTGAAATCCCTTTTTCAAACTCTTTTACATTGCCATCTGGGAATGTAAGTTGAATCATTTCTGACATATTTCTTCCTCCTTTAATCTATTCGTGCGCTTTTACGGGCAAAATAAAAAGCACCATCCCAACAAAGGGACGATGCTGTATATGCTCGTGGTGCCACCCTTCTTCCTTCTCGCAAAATTGCGAAATTGAAGCTCTCGGTCAGTTAACGTACTGAGAAACGTTGACGGATTCGCCCCGTCACTGCTCCAAGGTAGTAAAGATTTACGCTTTTGCTAGGAAGTTTGCAGCCGTGACTTCCCTCTCTAAAAGCTAGTTCGTAAAACTTGTTGTCCTCTTCAAGGCATTTGAATGTTGATCAATTACGCCTCGGCGTAATTGCGTCCAGATTTTTTCGAGCTTGCTCGAAAAACTCCTATAAAAATCTGTGACATCCGCCAGGGGCATAACTTGATTCAGCTGTGATTTAAACCCTCACTGAATAAAGTTCGCACTTGGCATTTATCCCAAATTTTAAAAGTAGGAGATATCTGCTGAATCAAGTTAATTACTAAAGTAGTATACGCTCGTTCCTCACGAATTGCAACTGCTAATAGGAGATTTATTCTGACAAATTATAGACGGCGGTTAATGCCATCCATTGGAATCGGAACTGTTACCGCTTTAATACGTTCCATTACACGCGCAGCCTTCACGACCTCAATATCACCACGCTGCGACTGCGCTAAATGATGCTCTAGTCCAGCGTAATCAAAATTTGACGTAATAAATGTTGGCAGTTCCTCACTCATACGATAGTGAAGAATCGTCCCTAAAATTTCATCTCTCGTCCAAGCAGACATCGTTTCAGCGCCAATATCATCCAGCATCAAAACAGGTGCTTTTTTCACATAATCAATTTTTTCATTTAATGTATTATCTGAAATGGCATTTTTCATCTCACGTAAAAATTCGGGTACAAACACAACGACAGAACGTACTTTTAATGAAGCGAGTTCATTGGCAATCGCACCTAGTACGAATGATTTCCCTACACCAAACTGACCATACAAGTAAAATCCTTTTTTCGGTAGCACGCCTGTACGACTATATTCTGCAACAAATTCAGCTGCTTGATCGGCAATGCTCAAACGGGAGTGATTGTCGATGGCTAAATCTTTTAACGTTGCCTTTAAGACATCCTTTGGCATATACATACTTGAAATCATATTTGCCACGTCACGTCTCTCGTCCTCACGTATTTTTTGCTCACATGGTACATAGGAAATATCAATAGCATTGTATGTTGTAAACAATTTCGGGACGTAACCCTTTAACAAATTCGTGCAATTTCTCGTATCGCCACAACCACAGCATTCTGTGTCCTGCGTAATATATTCATAAAGCTTCGGTAAACTAATATCGACCATTTGTGTTGTCACTTGTTGATTATGTTCTAATAAAAATTGTTGTACTTTCGGATGCTCGACCGTTTCTCTACGCATCTCTTCAAAACGCGCCTCAAATGACGGCATTTTTTTCTTTATTTGATTTAATTGTTCATTAATCGGTTCGATTGGAATTCACCTACTTTTGTTGTTCTAGTTTTTGTAAGATTTTCAAACGTTCTTTTTCAAAATCGACTGCGCTTGTGTCTTCTTGCTTCGGTTGTTCATTGCGCTTATAAAACCAATCTGGCACTTGCTCGTTACGTGTATTTTTACGAGATGTCGATGATTTTTGATACGATTTATTTGGAGTCGTTGAAGGTTTTGGCGTAGCACTTTCTGTTTTCCATTGCGCATATTTATCACGTTCCTGGCGCGCTAAATCCATCGCTTCTTTCGCCGTCTTTAAATGCTTTCGACTCCAATGATCGGCAATCTTTTCAACATAACTTCGAGGCAACTTCATATCCGTAGATAGCATGACATATTCAAGTAATACATTTACAACACCAATTGGCATACTATAGGTTACGACTAAATCTTGCGCTAGTTGAATCGACGAAGGGAGCGGTTCCTTGCCTTTGTTAATATCCCGTAAAACCTGAACGGGCGGTGTTGTTTCTAAGTATTGAAGCAATTCCTGCTCCTTCGATAAATTTTGTTGAACTGTTTCTTCCACTTGTTTACTTTGGAAAGTCTTAGTAAACGTCGGCGCATCTTTTGATACAGATAGCTTATAGTAATCGGCAGCAGCTTTCTTCAACTTTTCCGTCGGCAGTTTCATTTGTTCATCTAATGCTAAAATAACGACTTTTTGCATGTCAATCGGGGAAAGCTTATACAAAAAGGAAAGCTTTGCAATCATTTCCCGCGCTTCAATCGTCAATGCAGAAGAAGGGACAAGCTGTTCAGATAATCCCGACTGTAATAATTGAAAATCAAATTGTTCATAATAAAACGGATAATCCTGTTGCTTCGGTGCTTCTTCTTCATTAAAATCCGTTGGGACATTCGTATGCACAGGTTTGTACACATCTATAAACGTTCGGGTCACTTCATCAAATGCTTCTTTAATTGGTTGCGATATAAAACGTTGACGCAGTTTTCGATAAGCGCCTTCCCCAATTTTACTGAATAAAAACATCGACAGTAGCGGGTCTTTAAAAAAACTTTGGGCATCTAATGGACGCACAAGCTCATATACAAAATGACGACTAGTGCCTAAATCCTTTTTCCACGTACGTAATAAACCGATTGCTTCTAAAGCAATGCGTGCTTCAAACACTTTTGGTAGCGGCATCGATAACACATTCATTAAATAATAATGGTTCATCTCTTGTGGAACATAGCTTTCTGCCTCTGCCCATAACGTTAAATAAAGACTAATCGGTTCTGCCCCTGTTAATGGCTGGTAAAATAATGTGACAAGCTGGCGTTCATTTGTCGATAATGCATGAGGGAGCTTTATTTCAAAATGATCCGTGGGTTGTAATTCTTTCATCAATTGAACCATTTTTGTTCCTCCCTCTGAATTATTTGTCATGCGATTGACGGGTCATAATATCTTTTAGTTCTTCAATAAATACAGTAATGTCTTTAAACTGACGATAAACCGATGCAAATCGAACATAAGCAACCTCATCAATTTTCGCTAATCGATCCATGACCATTTCACCAACATCTTCCGAGCGTACTTCGGCATTTCCTACACGACGCAACTCTTTTTCAATGTCCATCACAAGCTCTTCTAAATGGTCTAGCGGTACCGGACGTTTTTCACACGCACGAATAAGTCCACGCAAAACCTTTTCGCGAGTAAATTCCTCTCGTGAACCTTCTTTTTTCACAACAATTAATGGTGTTTCTTCTATTTTTTCAAACGTTGTAAATCGAAAGCTACATGATTCGCATTCACGACGTCTACGAATTTCTTTATTATCATCAACAGGTCTAGAGTCTACAACACGAGTTCCGTTGTATTGACAAGTTGGACATCTCATAGTTCATTCTCCTGATTCTTAAGTCATAATCGTATTATAACAAAAATAACGCGCATGAAATAGTCATTCCTGCGCGCGCATCGTTTCCGAAAATTATACAGCTTATTAATATGTATGTACAATATAAAAAACCTTTGCGAGAAAATTGGAATTTTCCGCAAAGGATTTCTTTCTTGAAATTAGGCGTTTACTGTTGCTAATTCTTTTGCAATTTTCACCGTTAAGTCTACAACGCGTGCAGAATAACCCCACTCATTGTCATACCAAGCTAAAACTTTTACTTTACGGTCACCTAAAACGATTGTAGTTAAACCGTCAACTGTAGAAGAGAAAGTCGTTGTGTTGAAGTCAGAAGATACAAGTGGCTCCATTGTGAAGTTTAAAATACCTTTCATTTTACCTTCAGCAGCCGCTTTGAATGCACCATTTACTTCTTCCACTGTCACGTCTTTTTCTAAGTCTACAACTAAGTCTACTAAAGAAACATTTGGTGTAGGTACACGTAATGCCATACCATGAATTTTGCCATCTAACTCTGGTAACACTAAACGCAATGCTTTTGCTGCACCAGTTGAAGTTGGAATAATTGATGATGCACAGTTACGCGCACGACGTAAATCTTTATGTGGGTTGTCAATGTTGTTTTGGTCATTTGTATACGCATGAACTGTTGTCATTAAACCGTTTACAATACCAAACTCATCATTTAATACTTTCGCTACTGGAGCTAAGCAGTTTGTTGTACAAGATGCATTTGAAATAACATCATGTTTTGATAAATCTAATTTCTCATCGTTAACACCTAGAACAACCGTGATATCTTCATTTTTACCTGGAGCAGTTAAAATAACTTTTTTAGCACCAGCTTCTAAATGCATCGCCGCTTTGTCACGGTCATTAAATTTACCAGTCGCTTCAATAACGATATCTACGCCCATTTCAGTCCAAGGTAATTTTAACGGATCACGTTCGCTCACTAATACAACACGTTTACCGTTTACAATTAAAGCGCCTTCTTCTGCTTCAACTGTTCCAGGAAAAGTACCATGATTTGTGTCATACTTAATTAAATGTGCTAACGTTTCAGCTGGGTAGCTAGCATTAACTGCAACGATATTTACATCACCTTGCATCATCGCTTGTCTGAAAACCATACGACCGATACGGCCAAATCCATTGATTGCAATAGAAACTGTCATATTATATAAATCCTCCTAAAAGTACGATTAATTCTAATTGTTTTATCCGCTCATTAGTATAACACATTTTTCTAAATAGTGAACATATTTAATCCATAATAATAAAGTTGTTATTTTCTGAAAACGCTCCATTATTATAAATTAGACTAAATAATCCCTCTTTTAAAAGGGGGAGTTGATTTCCATTCCGGTACGGACGCTTTCCGCGGGCGCGGCTCCAACTAACTTGTTTCGAGATGTATCTCGAAGCAAGTGGATTTTCAGGCCAACACGATGTTGGTCACGAAGGCGTTGTCACAGGAAGTGACGGTTTTAGCCTTCGTTCCTAAGCTGCTGTTCCCGCAGGAGTCGCCTTCCCTTCATTATTAGAATCCATAATAGAAAAATTACCTCAAAAGGATAGAATCTTTTGTTTGACTTATATATGCCTAACTCTACCTTGTTTTACCCAACACAAATAGAATGCATCGTTGAACAAAAACGATGCATTCTTCATTCCAAAACGTTATTCGCTTACAGCAAGTTTAATGACCTGCCACCGCTTCAAAATTTGTTCTAATTGATCGGCAGTCTCTTCCAGCGTGCCATTATTAAAAATGACGGCATCTGCTAATGCTTCTTTTTCAGCACCAGGGATTTGTGTCGTAATACGGGCACGCGCTTCTTCCATCGAAAAGCCATTTCGCTCCATCAGGCGTTTGAGCTGGTTCTCCTCTGAAACGGTGACGACCAAAATCTTCTCAACAAAATGCTGAAGCTTACTTTCGAATAATAATGGAATATCCATAATGACGGTTTTTTCACCCTTCGCCAAATGCTCATCCCGTTGACGAAGCATTTCTGCACGAATTGCTGGATGGATAATTCCATTAAGCACCTCGCGCTTTTCTTCATTATGAAAAATAATTGCTCCCACTTTTGCACGATCCATCGTCCCATCCGCTGCAATGACCTCTGGACCGAATGCCTCGGCAATTTTCTGCAATGTGCTAGTTCCTGGCTTCACTACTTGACGAGCTACCATATCAGCATCGACAATTGGTATTTTATACGCTGCTAGCATTTTTGCGACCGTGCTCTTTCCACTTGCAATACTTCCGGTTAAACCAATAATCATACGCTTACACCTCTTATTTTTGACAATATGGGCAATAGACAGATGTTCTTCCGCCAATAACCATCGACTTTGTTTCTGTACCACAGGCTAAACATTCTTTCTTGCCGTACATTTTCAGTCGATGTTGCATCGTTCCCGCCCCGCCATTAATACTCCGATAATCTGAAATGGTTGAGCCACCTGAATCGATACTTTCTTGAAGCACATCACAAATAACTTGAAACAATGCTTCTTTTCTTGCATGACTTATGCGACTTGTTTTCCGCCCAGGATGAATACCCATTTTAAAAAGTGCCTCAGTCGCGTATATATTTCCACAACCGGAAATCACCTGGCCATCCATAATGACTTCTTTAATTGGCTTATTTGCATATTTTTGCTTTTCGCTTTGCGCCATAAAGTACGCACAAGCCTCTTCATCAAACGGCTCTGGTGCCATTTTCAGTAGTGGTGGATGATCCGCGATTTCCTTCAAAAAACGTAATTCCCCAAAACGGCGAATATCAGAATACACTAACAGCTCACCTGTCGTTAACGTAAAAACAGCATGGATATGCTTGCGGAATTTTTCCTCTGTAATTTCCTGTTCATCATTTACGACAAACCACGCGCCACTCATACCTAAATGATTCACTAAAACAAAGGTTTCCCCTTCATTTTCAAGCATGAAAAAAATATATTTTGAACGTCTTTTTATTTCTAGAATCGTCCAATTTTGAAGCTGTTGTTCAAATAATTGTGGCGCCATATTTTTAACGATAGCTTGTTTGCCAGCCTCGTTGGAAGCAAAAATAACGCTGGATAATGTTACTTTTTCAATCGTTTTCCCTTCCACAATCGGCTTTAAATCGCGGACAACTCCTTCTACTTCTGGTAATTCCGGCATGATGAAAACTCCTTACTTCGCGTCGTACCACGTGTCGCCATATGAAAAGTCTACCTTCAATGGCACTAATAATTGAATCGCGTTCTCCATCACTTCAGGTACGATACGTTCTAAAATTTCGATTTCTTCTTTTGGTGCTTCAAAAATTAACTCATCATGTACTTGTAGCAATAATTTTGCCTGCAAGCCCTCTTGCTGCAAACGTGCATCCATATCAAGCATTGCCTTTTTAATAATATCCGCTGCACTACCCTGAATTGGTGTATTCATCGCCGTGCGCTCTGCAAAGCTACGCAAATTGAAATTCGAGCTCGTAATATCCGGTAAATAACGACGACGGTTTAATATCGTTGCCACAAACCCTTGTTTCTTCGCCTCGACAACAATCGAATCCATATAATTTTGTACACCCGGGAAGCTTGCTAAATAGTTTTCGATAAATGTTGCTGCTTCTTTACGTGTTATGTCTAAGCTTTGTGATAAACCGTAGTCACTAATGCCATAAACGATCCCAAAGTTTACCGCCTTCGCTGTTCGGCGCATATTGCTCGTCACTTCATCCGGTTGGACATCAAAAACATCCATCGCTGTTCTCGTATGAATATCCATCCCTTGTGTAAACGCCTCTACTAAGGCAGGGTCCTCACACATATGCGCTAGTACACGTAATTCAATTTGAGAATAGTCCGCCGCAAATAAAATCCAATCTTTTTTAGATGGTATAAATGCTTGTCTAATTTTTCGCCCTTCCTCTAAACGAATCGGGATGTTTTGTAAATTTGGATCTGTTGAACTTAAGCGACCTGTTGCAGTTAACGCTTGTTGGAAACGTGTATGCACTTTTGAATCTTCGTGATGAATTTCTTTCGTTAATCCTTCAATATACGTCGATTGCAGTTTCGCCAATGTTCGATACGTTAAAATATGTTTCACAATTTCATGTTCTGATTGAAGCTTTTCTAACACATCCGCTGCAGTAGAATAGCCTGTTTTTGTTTTTTTAATAACTGGCAAACCGAGCTTATCAAATAAAATGACACCTAATTGCTTTGGTGAGTTAATATTAAACTTCTCTCCTGCCGAGTCGTAAATCGTTGCCTCTATAACATCGAGTTTTTGCTTTAAGTCATTACCCATTTGCTGTAAAGTATCTGCATTTACTGTAATGCCCTCGCTCTCCATCTTCCCTAAAATATGCGCAAGAGGAAGCTCTAACTCGTTATATAATTTAAATTGTTCGTTCGCTTTTAATTTTTCCTCTAAAACCGGATGAAGTTTCCAAATCGCCATTGCTTTTCGACTCACATGCTCCGCTAATACATCAGCTGCTGGTACTGCCCATTTGGCACCTTTTCCATAAACAGATTCATTGGACTTAACATTTTGATAACCAAATTCCTTTGCATGTGTAGCCACATCATCACCAGAAGTGGACGGTTTCATAATGTAAGAGGCTAATAATAAATCAAATTCCACACCTTTTAATTCAATACCTAAACGGTGAAGCATCGCCTGTGTAGCTTTACTATCTGTTACATATTTTTTCTTCGTTGCATCCTCTAGCCATGTTTTTAATGCGCTATTTTCTACTACGTTATTTATGGATGTAAAAATTGTGTGAATACCATCTGTTAATGCTAACCCGAGCGCCTCGCAACTATGATAATGCTCATTTTCAAGCTCTAAATGCATCGCCATCGTATTTTGAAGCATGTCTTCTGTTACAAGTTCTACTATTGAAAACTGCAGCTCATCTTGCTCAATTTCCTCACTTTCAAAATCACTTTTTTCAATTAGAGATTTAAAGCCAAGCTCCTGCCATACTTCAAGCAATTGCTCTTCATTAGGGCCTGCATAAGCTAACTCATTTAACGACACTTCAATCGGGGCTTCCGTATGAATTGTGACTAATTTTTTCGATAAATGGGCAAGCTCCTCATTTTCAATAAGCTTTTCCTTCATTTTAGATGCCTTCATCGAATCAATCGCCTCATAAAGTGCTTCAATCGTACCGTGCTCTTTTAATAGCTTAATCGCGGTCTTTTCACCAACACCTGGCACACCCGGAATATTATCGGATTGGTCACCCATTAAGCCTTTCATATCAATAATTTGCTCAGGCGTTAAGCCGTATTTTTCATCAATATAAGCAGGTGTATATTTTTCTATATCCGTGATTCCTTTACGTGTAATATAAACCGTTACCTCGCTCGAAGCTAATTGCGTTAAATCTTTATCACCCGAAACAATAATGACTTCTGTTCCTAGTGCCGCCGCTTGCTTTGCTAAAGTACCGATAATATCATCCGCTTCATACATGGCAAGCTCGTAGCGTTTTATTTGATACGCATCAACCAACTTACGAATGTACGGAAATTGCTCTGATAATTCAGAAGGTGTTTTTTGACGACCACCTTTGTATTCTCCATATGATTCATGGCGGAATGTCGTTTTCCCCGCATCAAACGCCACAAGCATTTGGGTTGGATTTTCCTCACCAATAATTTTTTGTAGCATCGTCGTAAAGCCGTATGTTGCATTTGTATGAATCCCACTATCATTTGTCAACGGTGGTAAAGCAAAAAACGCACGATACGCTAAACTATTGCCATCTAATAAAAGTAATTTTTCTTTCGTCATGCTGTGTTCCTCCAATTTATTAATTTCGCCTCGGTTAACTCTATTTCAGTTTTTGATTTACGATTGTATGTTCTCCTTCTACTTTAGCTATTATTAAAGAAAAATGCCAATATAAAAACAAAAAAATGACAACTCTTTGAAATGAGCTGCCATCTTAATTTAAATTTATAAGTTTTCTATTAGGGATTCTAATAAAGTGTGTGCTGATTTGGCTGGCTAAACACATGAGCCACACAACTTTGAGCTTTGTGCTTTGTGCTTTGTGCAAGGCCAGCCTTTATAAAGGTTCCGCTTCCGAATATTTCCACATTTAGTGTGCCGCTACCGTGGGAGGCGGCGTAATCCTAAATTGACTTTCATCTCATGGAAAAATTCATTGCCCGTGGAAAGCGTCCGTACCGTAATGGAAATCAACTCTTCCCCCTTTAATCGTGGCCCTTAAAAGATGTTTTCTATAGTTCAATCTATATATTCACCGAAAATCCAGTGTAGTTACATTGTCCACCTTTTAATGCACATACACCAATCATCCCAGTTTCGAAACGATTATCTTTTGCTGTTAATAGTAGGTTTCCGTCAATTGCTAATGAAATTTCTTCACCAATTGCTTTCACAGTTAGTTCATAGGTTTCACCTTTTTGCCATTCAAAGGGTGCAGATGCTAATACATTCCTCTGCCCATCATCATTCAATACAATAGCTACTGTATTTTCACATTCAAAGCCTGCACTATAATAACGTTCAACACCTTTTGCACGAACGATTGCTTGATGATTTGAACCATCTTTTATTTCCATTGCGACCTTTAATACCGTATGCGCCATGAAATAATGGCCGGTAAAGCTCGCCGTAAAATCTGGACTTTCCATTGCCATGACGCCATTTTCCAACGTCCATTTACCGCGATGATGCGCAAATGGAGTCACCGATTTAAATTCAACAGCCTGTTTATTTAAATCAATCGAATAGCTTGGTGTACCATAAATATGAAATTCATCTAAATATATTTTACCAAATGCGCGGTCTGTTCGATCAGAATCAGAATGAATTTGAATCCCAACTTCTTCAATTAAGTCTCCATTCGTATTTGGAATCAAAAATTCTACATGTTGCCAATCATCCGTTACAACAAACGGCTCCGCTATAAAAATGATTTCTTTGCTATACGTTGTGCGAACATACGGAGAAATGATAATTTCAGAACCTCGCTTTTGGTCCGCAATTATTTTCATTGAAACGGTTTGACCACTATATGCTGTTGGTGAAAAGTTCGGTGCATATTTTTCATCCATAAATTGTTCTCTACGGTAAAATGATTGGTAAAATACCGTACTAACATCACCTTTATACATACGATCAATAAAGATTTCTAATGCGCCATTTTGCTTATAGCCCACTGATTCTGTATGACGTAAAAAAGTTTTAAATGGGTAACTTGTTTTAAAGCCATGCGTCGAGCCCTTCAAAGTAAAATCAAAGTAAATTTCCTCGTCCTTATAGCTTTCTACAAGCGCTTGAGGTGGTACGATATTATTTTCACGATATCCTAATAATGCAAGCTGCTTCGCGATGGTAGGCAAATCAACAATATTTAAGTAACCTGATACACTTGATGCAACAATGGCATCATTAATTGGCTTTCTATAATTTGGTGCGATGCCATCAAGTCCTTTTAATACTCCAACAATTGAACCAACATTTCCTGCATTACAATCTGTATCCCAGCCACACATTGTAGCGATTTCGATTGTACGGCTTACATCTCCCTCACCATATAAGAGTGAAAGGACACATACACCAGCATTCGGAATGATATGACAAATTCCACCGTACTTGTCGTAGCCCCATTCCTCTTCTAAATATTGACGACATGCTCGGAAATCATGAGGGTACTTCGCATGGAAATCTACAACAGCATGTACAACCTTAGCATATGTACTCGTTGCTGGAATTTCACTCAAACCAATTTCAATAATTTCATTTATTGATTTTTCGGTAAAAGCAGTAGCAATACAAGCTGCAATAAAGCGAGCACCGTGTAGACCGTCACCATCATGTGAAACACTTGCTGAAATCTCAGCATAATCTGCCGCTTTTGTTGGATTGTTCGGATATAATAAAGCAAATGAATCGATGAAAATTTGACCACCAATTTGCTCTGCCAAAATCTCGCCATTGATCTCAATTGAGCCAGATTGTGGTGCGGGAATGCCTTTTTTCAAATTTAAATAAGCTGTGTGCTCTGTACTAATTTGGTCACCACCCCACCAAATCATCCCTAAGCCTTCACGCATATAGTTTAACCACGTTTTCGCCACATCTTGCGGTTCAAGTGGGCGGTCTTTCGCATAGTCCATTAATGCGCGAAGAAAGAAAATCGGACCATTGGCATCATCATCTGCTGAGAACACTGTATAATCCTTGACATAGTCACGGATATCACCAAATACATCTTGAATAGTTTCTGTATCCCATTCAATCGGTTCTACTGGAGCACCTAATCGAATGCCCGCGTTCATCGCTAAAATACTCGCATAAACTTTTTCTGTATAGTCTATTGGAAACATTGGTATACCCTCCGAATACTAAGAAAGAATTGATTGTACTATGTGTGCGGTTTCAATGTCCTTTTGAATAATTGCCTTTGCAACATCCGCAAAACTTGTCGCTTCTAAATCAAAATCAATCTGGTTAGTTTCACTTAAAAGCTGTTCATCTTCCGCCTTTATGATAGACGCACCATACATGGCACCTAAAATGACACCGGCCATGACGCCAATTGAATCCGTATCTCGCCCTGAGTTAATGCCATCTTGGATTGACTTATAATAATCGCCATCATTATAAAGGATAAATGCTAACGCTAAAGGCAATTCCTCAATTGCAAATAGACGACTTGGTGTGTAATGATTGGATGGCACCCCTAATTTTTCTATTTTGCGATGTACGTCATCACCCATAGGAGAAAAAGGTGCAATTGCTTCATGAAGTGCCGCAACGATTTCATCATAGGATAGATTTTGTCCCTTTAACTCGTTCGCCTTTCCTGTAACTGCGATAATTGCTGCTTTCGTGCCGTCCTTCGCAAAGGTAATAGCCGTTTCAATAATCGCTTCAATCGTGACATTTTTTTCAAACGCCTTTGCAACACAGGCCGCTAATACTCCCGCCGCCTCTAAGCCATAGCTCACTTGATGTCCACTTGCAAATAAAATTGCTTCATTGTAAGCGGCAAGCGGATTTCCTGCATTGACAATGCCAATTGGTGCAATATACATGGCAGCACCGCAATTGACCATGTTTCCATAACCGCCTTCACGTGGCTCACAGTTTGCTAATACATGGCGGAGGAAAATATGCTTTTCTGGATAAAATAAGCGATCAATGATTAATGCGTCACGTCTTAATTCAGGTATGTACACTTTACGAAAGGCAATTTCTTTGACGAATTCATTGGCCATATCATATGCATCTAAATGACGTTTTTCTGTTTTATAAACACGGCATAATGCAAGTGTCATTAACGTATCATCTGTCGCTGTACCGTTTCCACGATGTCTTCCTAAATTCACTTCTGGACCTAAATTTTCTTTATACCAAGCTGTTTCTAAAGCTGTTACATAACCATATTGTTCAGCAATTTGTAGGCGACTTAGCTTTTCTACGGGAGCACCGAGCGCATCGCCCAGTGCCGTAGAAAGTAAGACTCCCTTTACTCGATCGTGAAAGTTCGTCATAACTAGCTCCTATTATTTAATATTTTCGTTTGCATATTTCGTCAGTTGCTCACCACCAGATGCATACCATTTCGTTACAAACTCATCAAATGCATCGATTGATTTTTTCCCTGTAATAATATCTGCTGCATATTCTTTGTATAAGTTTTCCATAGCATCCCATTGCGAAATCATATCTTCTGGAATAGTAAAGTTATTATCTTCATGATAAAACGAATTTACGGCTTCTTGTGATTGTTTCGCAGGGGCGCTTAATAATGGCGTATCCTCACTAACTTTCACACCTAAATCAGCATTCATTGGCTCCCAATAACGCGTATACCAATCTGAATAGTATTTATCATTTAACTCTATTACATCGCCATTTAGCGTATGATGTATGCCTTCATAACCTAAAGCATCTAATTTTAAGCCGTTTGGACTCGCTAAATAATCTAAAACTTCAAACACTAGCTCTTTATTCGGTGATTGAGAAGAAATTGCTAACCCACGCGCTTCTTTCGTTACACTTGTCGCACCGAAACCTTGGCTCTCACCTTTTGCAGGAGGTAATACTGTTAATGTAGCGGCTTCACCGTTCACTTGCATTTGACGGCTGTTGTAGAAATCTACTACTTTACCATTCGTACCTACAACAACACCTGATTGATTATTATAAAATGCATCTTCCTTTGTATCCCATGCTTGTGTTAAATATTGATTATCTAGTAAACCTTTTGAATAGAGCTCGCTATAGTAAGCTAATTTATTTTTTTCTGCTGCCGATACTTTCTTGTAAACATATGCGCCATCTTGTTGTAGCCATGAAGAAGTAACACCAAATGCATCATTGAAAATAAAATCTAGCTCTGCGATATCACCTGCAACGGTCACACCATTTTTTACCAACCCTTTTGCTACTAACTCTTCAAAGAATGCTGTGTAGTTTTCTACTGTTGGATTTTGTACTAATGCAGGACCCGAATCCGTTTGCTCTAAGAAGTCTGTACGCACTACTGGCACTTTATTGTCGATATTTTTCACCCATAATAGATATGGATAATTTTCCAAACGTGTTTTATTATGCGGTTGTAAAATGCCTTTTAGGTTTTCCGATTTCTCGATATATGGCGTTAAATCTTCTAAAAGACCTTGGCTCGCGATTTGCTCATCGCCACCTTGGAAGTAAATTAAATCTGGAATTGTACCACTATATAATAATAAATTTAACTTTTCTGCATAAGAACCTTGTGCCACTTCAACCAGTTCAAATTCAATATCTAAACCTTTATCCTCTTTTAAACCAACTTCTAATGCATCATAAAATTTTACTGCTTCTGGATTTGATGGACCGTCATCCTTAAACACTACTTTAATAACCGTCTTGCCCTCTTCATTTACTTGTGGTTCAGTCGTTGTGTCCCCCTTATCACTACATGCCGCTAAAATAAACACAAATAAAGTTAAAAATAATAAACTAAATTTTTTCATTTGAAATACCTCCATTTAATTTTTTATTCTTTCTCTCCGCCATC
This sequence comes from Solibacillus sp. R5-41, assembly GCF_002736105.1. Classification (NCBI taxonomy): domain Bacteria; kingdom Bacillati; phylum Bacillota; class Bacilli; order Caryophanales; family Caryophanaceae; genus Solibacillus; species Solibacillus sp. R5-41. The sequence continues at coordinate 3,229,000 of NZ_CP024123.1, forward strand.
CATCGTACCCTTTGTGAAATACTTCAAGATTAGAGGATAAAGTAATAACATAGGAATTACTGCCACGACAATCGTTGCAGATTGCAATGAACCGAAATCAAGCGACGCAAGCAATTCCGGTGTCATTCCTTCAATACCTTGCAACATCGTTTTATTATCTTGAGACACGACGAATTGGCGTAAAACGACTTGTAATGGCCATTTATTCGGATCGGTAATGTAGATTGTTGCGCGGAAATATTCATTCCAATGATACACACCATAAAATAGAGCTAATGTGGCTAATGCAGGCTTTGATAATGGCAGTACAATGCGGGTAAAAATACGGAAATGCCCCGCCCCATCAATACGCGCAGCTTCTAAAACACTATCGGGTATTTCCTGGAAGAATCGCATTAAAATAAATAAGTAATAAACATTAATCGCCTTATACAAAATGACAGAAGCATAGGAATTCAACAGCCCTAAATCCTTCATTAATAAATACTCTGTAATCATAGAAGGCTCGAATACCATAATGCCGATTAATACAAACAACACTAACTTTTTCCCTACAAATTCAGTACGCGCTAATACGTACGCTGTAAGGGCTGTTAAAAATAAGTTTAATAACGTGCCAGTAATCGTAATAAATAAGGAATTAAGTAAACTTTTTATGATTAATGGGTTCGAAAAAATAATTTCAAAATTTATGAACGAAAATCCCTTTGGTAACACGTCTAAACCTGACATTTCATTTACTCGGGCTGGATCAGATAATGACATTGCTAAAATGTTTAGTAATGGGATTAATATCGCAAGCGCGAATAAAAACAATACAAATTGAATAATCGATTTTGTAACAGAAAATGTTCTCATTTTAATCCTCCCCTACCATACGCCCTTGCCCGTAATTTTTTTCGAGATAAAATGCGTACCTAAAATTAAAATTAAGCCAATCACACCTTTAAATAAACTTGCCGCTGTTGCATAGGCATATTGACCATTCATTAAACCAATTCGATATACATACGTATCTAAAATATCAATCACACTTAAAACAGAGTCATTCATTAAATTGAATACTTGGTCAAAACCAGCGTTCATGAAAAACCCTAAATTTAAAATAAATACCGTAATTACAGTACTCATCATTGCTGGAAGTGTAATATAGCGCATCTGTTGAAACGTTGATGCACCGTCCATTTTCGCTGCTTCATAGAGCGCTGGACTAATTTTCAATATCGCTGCAATGTATAAAATCGTATCCCACCCAGCACTTCGCCACATTTCTGAGAACACGAGTACCCAACGGATATGTTCTTTACTCGTCATAAAATCAAGCGATGGAAGATTGAAGAAATTTCGAATCACATTGATTGCACCATCAGCAGGATTTAATAGCGTAATCCAAATCCCTGCAATGACTACCCAGGATAGAAAATGAGGTAAATACGAAACGGATTGGATAAATTTCCGATAAGGTCCAAAGCGTAATTCATTAATAAGTAGTGATAATAGAATTGGAATTGGGAAGATAAAAATAATTTTCATTGAGCTAATAATAATAGTGTTTAGCAATACATCTTGAAACGCTGGCGAACTGAAAAGCGTATTAAAATGCTTCATGCCAACCCATGTATTTTCCCCAATAATTTTATAATCTTGGAACGCAAGCTTCATATTAACGATAGGAATAATATGAAATATTGTGAAGTAAATGAACCCAGGTACTAACATTACATATAAAATAAGATCCTTGCGCATACGTTTTAACGTTTTCATAGGTGAGTTCCTCCTTCCCTATTGATTTATACGTCTATATTCATTAATGGCGCGTGTTGCTGTGCCCCATATACATCCCGATCACCAGGACTTCCTGATGAAATCTTTCGAGCAATCGTAATTTTTATGCCATATGCTTGGTCAAAAAACACAAAATGATGGATGTCTGTTAATGCAATATTGTACGCTTTTGCAATTGCTTCTTTCGTTACTTTCCCACTATTTTTTACATCCTCATAATCTAGTTGATTATCAAATAAAATATCCAATGTCACTTCAAATGGGCCAGAATTTTTACTTCTTAAAATTTTGGCTTTTTCATAAAGTTTCATAGTTAAACCTCCATCACATCTAGTTGGAACGGACTATTTTGAATTTCCATTAAATGATAAATAGAAAATTCGTAAACAGGTCCGAATTCTACATCACTCGGTGCGAATGGGAATGCTAAATTCCCTGCAGAAGATTTCCTGTTTTTATACCCATAATGTAAGTAGGTCGATCGAACATTTGCACAAATCGCATTCGCTATTTCTTGAGACTGCGCTAAAACCTCAAACATTAAGCCGATCTCATGCCCAGTAAAAAGCTCTGGCTCCTGCTCACCTAAAACGCCATTGCGACCGTAGTGATAAAAATTGACTTGGTAATCTGCAGGATTAATTTCTGAGAAGTATGTTTGCACTTGATGAAGCACTTCCTGCTCTACTTCATCTAGTTGCGCAATTAATAAAGGATCTCGAATACCAGCTAACACAAATGTGCGATAAGCTACTTTACTAGCGCCTTCTAGCTTAATTCGGTACACATCATCTTTTATAAATTGACTATTTTTCACTTCTACAACACCATTTCCAATGTCTGTAAATGTGCAGTTTTCCAAATTTAATGTAAAGCCTGGCCCATGTAAAATAAACGGATGCTCTTTTTCATAAAATGTGTGTGCTGCAACACTTGTTGGTGTACATGTACGAATTGGATTCAACGCTTGAATAGTGAAGCTATCTGCTTTTAACGTCCCCAAAATGCAATCCTTCGTCGTACCAGGCATTGCACATAATGCCCCACATTCTAAAATTTTTCCTAAATGATAAGACAATCCTCCGTCCATTCCGTGGTAAATACCTAATGCTGCAAATGGAGACGGGTCATAGCTTCGTCCGCAAATGATAATGTCACAGTTTCTTTCTAGTGCTTCCAAGATTGGCTCATGTCCCATTTGTGCAACAATCGTATTTGTTTTCCTGATTGCTTCCACAGTTAATGGTGGAATGTTAGGGGATAGCGATACAATACGTTCTTCTTCAACTGCTGTAATTATCTCTTGTTGTGTGAAATCCGCCCAAATAACACCTATTTTCGCATGTACATTCATCTCTTCTAAAATCTCTTTAATAACCTCAATCGTATGCTCAACATGTGTTTTTGCACCCGCGCCACCTGCTGATCCAATAATGACTGGAATTTTATAATGCAATCCTTTTTGAATCATATTGACCAAATCTTTTTTCAGTGCCATGCGGCTAACAATCGAAACATTTGCGCCAAGTTTATGTGGACCTGCATCTGTTGAACCTGCATCAACAACAATACCGTCTACTTGGTGCTCTTGAAAAGCTCTCTCAAAACTTTCAATCGGAAACCCATAACCTAACATCCCACATGGAGATAAAATATTAATTTCTTTCATAATACGTTGCCTCCCCGTTATTCAAAAGTAATATGTAATCGATTACATTTGACCGAAAAAGTATTTGCAATGAACATTTCACTCATAGCAATCGGTCTATTTGTTATTTCACTTGCTGCAATCGAATAATAACCTCGGTAATTGTTGGCATTCCACCTTGCGCACCAAAACTCTCAACCGATAAGGATGCTGCACAATTTGCAAATTGTATTGCTTTTTCTAAAGAGGCATCATTTGTTAACGCATAAGCGAGTGCACCATTAAATGTATCGCCTGCACCAGTTGTATCAATTACTTCTGATTGGTAACTGTTTACCATGACAAAGCGTTCACCATCATGGTAGCAAGCTCCTTTGCTCCCTAATGTGACAATTACTTTATTAGGATACTTTTCTACAACCTTTTCAAACGGCTCTTGAAAAATTTGCTCACATTCCGATTCATTCGGGGTAATATAGCTCACTTTATCCATCCATTCCAACATAAAATGGGTTGCTGGTGCAGGATTTAATAAAATTGGAATGTTCGCTTCATTGCATCGTTCAATAACATAAGCTACCGTTTCTTTCGGTATTTCTAACTGCAAAACGACTAATTTACTTTGCTCAATTGTTGCCCAACTTTCATCAATCTTCTCTTTTGTTAATGCTGCATTTGCTCCGGGAACAACGATAATTCGATTATCCTGTTCGTATAATAAAATTGTTGCAATGCCTGTCGAATTGGAAACCATTTGAACAGTCGACGTATTGATTTGATATTTATCTAAATTCTTCAGCAATTCACCACCGAATGCATCATTTCCGACACAACCAACAATATTCGTGTTTGAACCAAGCTTAGCTGCTGCTACGGCTTGATTTGCACCTTTCCCTCCCGGAATTGTTGCAAAATCTGTTCCAAAAACCGTTTCACCTTGTACTGGAAATTGCTCTGTTGAAACCGCAATATCCATATTTATACTACCGATTACCGTAATCATCTTTATTTTCCTTTCTAGTGGACTCCCTTAAAATTAATTGAGGGGCAATTTTTATATGCTCTATAATATTTTCTTTCCCCTCAATTTGCATAATCAATTTTTCCGCTGCGAGTTCGCCCATTTCATAAATGTTTTGCGCAATTGTCGTTAAACTAGGCGATGTCACCTCTCCTAGTGAAACCCCATCAAATCCAACTACTTGAAGATTATTTGGAATTTCATATTGAAGCGTTCTTGCAGCTTTAATTGCAGCAACACCATCCGTATCACTGCAGGCAAAAATACCATCAATTGTTTCACTCATTTGTAACGCTTTCAACACAATATCGTATGTTTTTTTGTAATTAAAAAAAGATGGAATTACCTTTACCGTAATGTGTTCGAATTGATTTGAATAACTTAAAAAACCAGCAATACGTTCAAGTGATGAGTTTATATTTTCTGGCCCGCCTAAAATTAAAATATTTTGGCAACCTTTTGAAATCAATGTTTCCGCAGCTAATTTCCCCCCAACATCATTATCAGTTGTAACAATGGGAAATGGAATATTTTGTACACGGTCTAATCCCACAATCGGAATATTCAATTTTTCATATTCAGAGCTTTCCAATAAATTCGTCGTAATAATAAGCCCTGCGACATATTTTTGGAGCAATTTTTCAACATAAGCTCTTTCCTTTTTCGCATCATTATCAGTATTGCATAAGATGACCGTATATCCTTTTTCAATACAAACATCCTCTATTGCTCTTGCTAATTCAGGGAAAAAGGGGTTTGTAATATCTGGTAATATAAGTCCGATTGTATTGTCTTGTTTTGTCGATAAGGAGCGTGCAATTAAATTCGGTTTATAATCCAGCTGATTAATTGCATCTTTTATTTTTTGCTTGGATTTTTCGCTAACATAGCCTTTATCGTTTATATACCGCGATACAGTTGCGACAGAAACCCCTGCTAAATTTGCAACATCTTTTATATTTGACATTTTTTCTCCCTTCTTAAAAAATTCTTTCTCACATGTAATCGGTTACATAAATTTTGCAACTTTTCCCTTTCCATGTCAACGAATATTTTCATTCTTCTTACATATTAATCAATTTAGTTTATTGGTAATATTCAAAAATATTGACCAAATTAAAAAAAATCTTTTTTCAAAATAGCCGATGACTCATTCCTTCAAATAATTTTCAAATAACTGTTAAACGATTATAAGAATAAAATGTAGATTTGCTTGCAATTCATTCAAAATGCAGAAAAAAAACGCCCATTTCGCTTACATGCAAAATGGACGTTGTATATGTTGTCTGTCTTTATTATTTTAACTTTTTAAATTTAAAATTTTCCACGGAATCTTTTTCTTCTCGATAAAAGATTTCTTCAAAAATCACCGTTAATAGGAACGCGTTTAAGAAAGGAATGACAAAATACAGGGGCATTCCTCCTAAATCATACTGCATGAGAGAGCGCGCAAACACTTCCACAAACCCGATTTGCGTGAAGTAAAAAATCATCCCAATCCCAACTTGCCAAATAGGTCGTTTGTCTTTACGCTTTTCGAACCATAGTACTTTTTTAAACGAATTTCGAACATCTTCTGCAATGATAAAGCCAGCAAATAATATAACAATAAATAGGACAGGTATATGAAAAATAGACGCATTGATCCAAGTGAAGCTCGTGCCCTGGAATAATGCTGTTACGGAAGTTGCAATAATGAACGCTAGCAATGTATTTTGAATCCATTTACTCAAATGCACTCACTCCTTTTTCTAGTTTCATAAACTATTATAACAAAAAAAATATTATTTTAAAGTAATATACTTTCACTCTACTAAATGAATGCTGTATTAGAATAGGAATTTCCGTACACATATAAGAAAAAACACCATTAAATGACGTTTAAAAACGTCATTTAATGGTGTTTCGATTTCATTTTAAAGACCCAGATAATAATCTCGCATATGGTGAGTCGGATGGAATGATAATCATCGTTTCCTCATTAATTGTTTTCTTATACGACTCTAACGTGCGGAATAAGCTATAAAACTCAGGGTCCTTAGAATAAGCATTGTTATAAATTTGTGCCGCTTGTGATTCACCTTCAGCCTGAATAAGTGCTGCTTCTTTTTTCGCTGTTGCCAACATCACTTGCACTTCTTGATCCGTGATCGCTTCCTTACGACGTTTTTCCGCGTCCCCCTCAGATAAATACTTTTGGGCGATCGATTGACGCTCAGAAACCATACGCGTATATACAGACTGCTCGTTTTCTGCTGGTAAATCCGTTCGACGAATACGCACATCCAACACTTCAATCCCAAAATTTGCATCCGCAATCAATTCATTCACACGCTCTGTCACTCGGTCATTAATATTCCCGCGATCTGATTTATTTTCGTTTATAATATCATCATAATCCGTTTGACCAAATTCAGTACGTAATGCAGAATAAATAAATTCCTCCATACGGTTTTCTGCATTTAACAGTTGACCTGCATTGGAAATCAATGCCTTTGGATCCGTCACACGCCAAACCGTATAATTATCAATAATAATACGTTTTTTATCTTTCGTACTAATTTCTTCTTCTGTCATATCATGTGTCATTAAGTTCCGAGGTAATGTTGTCACACTTTGAATGAATGGAATTTTCATATGAAGCCCAGGTTCTTTTTCATATTTCATGACTTCCCCAAACTGACGAACAACTTTAAATTCATTTTCTTTTACAACATATAAATTCGCTAATACAGTGACAAGTGCAGCAAATACAACCGTCACAACAATTGTGGATGCTAGCCATTGGCGAACATTAACTGGTTTTTTATTCTTTTTAATCGGAGTTGGACCGCTAGAATTATTTGACTCTTTTTGCTCGTCAGGAGTCACGTCTTTCACAGCTTTCGACGATTTATTATTGCCAAATAATTTTTTCACAAACTTTTCTAAGTCGCCATCAAAATTATTTTTATTATTGCTCATCAGTTTGAACTCCCTTCTGTTGGTTTTTCAGCAGATGGTGTTTTTTGAACCGGCTGGATCGGTAAATACTTCATCGTCCCATTCGCATCATCATTCATAATGTATATTTGAGCATTCGGTAATACCGCTTCCAACGTCTCAAGTACTAAACGGTCACGAGTAATTTCTTTATTTAATCGGTACTGTTCGAATAATTTATTAAAGATCGCAACCTCACCATTTGCTTGTTCAATACGAGCTGTTTTTTCACCATTTGCTTTTGAAATAATCGCATCTATTTCCCCTTCTGCTTCACTTTTACGCTGATTTCGGTACTTTTCTGCCTCATTAATTTTCGTATTTTTCGTTTCACGGGCATCGGTTACGTCTGTAAATGCTGCTCGAACATCTTCATTTGGAACATCAACATCTTGAAGTTTTACCCCCATAATGCCAATGCCAATATCATATTTTTCAACAAGTGAAACGAGTATATCACGCGTTTTCGCTTCAATATCTGCTTTTCCATCTGTTAGAGCGGCATCAATTGTTGAGCTACCAATAACGGATCTTATTGCGCTCGATGTCGCACTATGTAAAATCATTTTCGGATCTTGTGAATTAAATAAATATTTCTTTGGATCAACGATGCGCCATTGTACGACTAAATCCGTCAATACGATATACTCATCACCAGTAATCATTTTTGTTTCTTTATCAAATGTGTCTAATGTACCATCTGCCTTTTGTTTATAGCCAAACTGTAAACTGTATGTTTCCTTCGATAACACCTCTACCTTTTGAATCGGCCAAGGGAGCTTAAAATGTAATCCTGAATCTTGAACCGTTTCATCTGCCTGACCAAAAGTTATAACAACCGCTTGCTCAGATTCATCAACGGTATACCAAGACGTCGTTACAGCAAGAAGTGCAATAAGAGCGAAAAGACTAAGACCAATAAATAATAACGTACGTTTTACACCCATAGCAAAAAACCTCCTATCCAATTTTTCTATTCTATACCATTTACGGATAAAAGTTTAATTAGTTTCATTTTTATAGAAAATTATTATATTAGTGAAGTAATGACAAAACAAAACACAGCCATCCATTAATAATAGGACAGGCTGTGTTTTGTTTTGGGGTGAGTTCAATTACGCATTGGCTAATTTTCGTCCAGATTTTTTCCGATTTCACTCGAAAAGCTTCCCTTAAAAATCTGTGAAATCCGCCAGGGCATTTGCTATATTTGAAACGGGGGTTTCTAAATATAACTTTAACACCATAATATAAAGTACATATAAACGATTTGTAAAGACATTGTTAAGTTTACTGAGAAAGCGGCAAATAAACTTTCATGCTCGTGCCACATCCTACTTCACTCGTTACATGGATTTTCCCTTGATGAGCTTCAATTAAATGTTTTACGATCGATAAACCTAATCCCGTGCCACCAGAATTTCGACTACGCGCTCGGTCTACTCGATAAAATCGTTCAAAAATGCGTGGTATTTCTGCCTTTTCAATACCAATCCCTTGATCCTTCACTTCAAATATTCCATATTGCTCATTTGTACTAATTCGTAATGTGACTGTCGTTTCCTCTTTTGAATAAGCGATTGCATTATTAATTAAATTTGTAAAAATTTGAATCAATCGATTCGCATCCCCTAAAATCATAGCATCTTGTTCAATTTCCACTTCAAACTGCATATTTTTACTTTCTAGCTGTGCGCTCGTAATATCCACTACACGAATTAAAATATCTTGTACACGAGTTGGCAAAGCATTTACTGTAAAGCCATGCTGTTCAATTTTGGATAGTTCCAATAAATCATTTACAAGCACTTGGATGCGATTACTTTCCTCATTAATGATTCCTAAAAATGACAGCAACATTTGCTCATCTTTAAAGGCACCATCGAGTAGCGTTTCCGCAAAGCCTTTAATCGACGTAATCGGTGTACGCAGTTCATGTGATACATTAGCAACGAAATCTTTTCGAATTTGCTCTAAACGAATCAGTTCGCTTATATCATGCATAACAATTACTACACCTAACCACCGCCCATGCTCCCCTACAACAGGTGCACCATATACTTGTTCAATATACAATTCTTGCCCAATTTCCATTTGCAACTGTTGGCGATACGGCATTTCTGTTAAAAATACATGATCAATAAATTCTTCCAACGCTGTTGGCATACCAAGGTTTAAAAAGTTTTTCCCAATCAATTGATTTTTATCTAATTCAAAATGTGTTTGAAACTTTCGATTGACTATTGAAACATTCCCCTCGCGATCAATCATCATAAGGGCACTTCCCATATTTTCAATTAATGTTTTCAAACGTTCTTCTTCAATCATTCTCGATTTTGTAATATCTTGTAAATTTCTTGCTAATAAATTTATTGAATTTCGCAGCTCTATTACCGTTTTTGGTCCATTCGCAAATGCTCTCGCACGATAATTCCCTTTCGATAATTCCATCGCGGTTCTCGTAATATTAATAATTGGATGAATGAAATTATTGGCTACACGCAGCGATATCGTCACCATTAATACAAATGAAATAAGCATGATTACGCCGAGAAATACGTAAAGTCGTTTATGGATTGAGTAGAATTCTTCGGCATACTTATCAATTTCATACGTTTCTAGCAACGCTTCTTTTTCAGCAGGAGTGAGCTGTATTTTCTGTTCATTTAATACTTGCTCTAGTTGTTGTTGATTCAAGCTTGTTGCTATTTCTACATAATCCTGGGCAAAGAAAGGAAAAAGCTGCCCTAAGAATAATATTAGAACAGCTAAAATGGATCCAAAAACAAAAATCAACGTATGGAATAAGCGATTTGTCATTGCATTCATTATTTTTTAGGCTCCTCAAACTTATAGCCCAATCCTCGTATTGTTTTAATATAAATCGGTTTTCGACTATTTTCTTCAATTTTATCTCGTAAATGGCTAATATGTACATCAACGATTCGGGTATCTCCCGCAAAATCATAGTTCCAAACGGCACTTAGTAGCTGATCGCGTGTTAATACTCGATTTTTATTTTCAAGTAAATAAACTAAAAGCTCAAATTCCTTTGGCGTAAATTCCAAAGATTCTTCATTAATAAATGCCTCAAAGCGCTCTGGATACACTTGTAGTTTCCCATATGAATAAACAACCTCACCTGGTTCGATTACTTCTTCTACAATTGGACCTGAAAAGCGTCGTAATACGGCCTTCACACGCGCAATGACTTCTCTTGGGCTAAATGGTTTAGTCATATAATCATCTGCACCTAGCTCAAGACCAAGCACTTTATCAAATTCATCATCCCTTGCTGTAAGCATGATGATTGGAATATTAATACGCAACCTGCGAAGTTCTTTACATACTTCCACGCCATCTAATTTAGGTAACATTAAATCGAGCAGCAATAAATCCGGTAACTGCTTAACAGCAATATCTAAACCTGTTTGTCCATCATGTGCAAGCAGTACCTCAAAGCCACCTTGTTCTAAGTTATATTTTAATAACGTTGCAATTGATAATTCATCTTCTACTACTAAAATTGTTTTTACCATTGTTCGCTTCCTCCAAAATCAATTTGAAACCCCCACCTCAAATCGATATTTTCCATTAGTATGGTGGTGAAACTTTCAAAATCCCTTCAACAACCTATTGTTTCTGTGTATTATAGCCTCGCACACTGATTTCAACCATATTTTTCGCCTCATCAATTTGTTCCATTTGTAATGTGAATTCAATCGTTTCGTAATGAAAAACGGGCAGTGAATAGATTAAATGTTGCTCTAAAATATTTGAACCCGGTCCTGGCATATGCTTGGAAATAGCTGAAGTGATAATTCCATTTAACATAATCGTCGGTACGATTGGTTTGCCAAATGGTGTGTCTGCTGCATAATCATGCTGGATATACAATGGATTACTGTCATTTGTTAAACCTAGGTATAATAATAAATCCTTATCCTCTATCGTTTCTGTAATGTGTAATCGTTCGCCAATTTCCATTTCATCAATTTTCCTGCCTAATTTTCCATTCGGTTTCAACAAATATGCGCAACCCCTTCATTTTGAGATTACTTTCATAGTATCAACTTTTACCACAAAGTACAAATACAGGTGTAATGAATTTTTATTTTTATTTAATAATCAAAATTTCATACAAAAATCCCAAGCGAGAAGTCTCTTCCTGCTTGGGTCATTCAAAATTATAATAATGCGTCCATTATTTCCTTAACTGCTTGTGCAGAATCGTCTAATGCAGCTTTTTCTTTTTCGGTTAACTCTAATTCAAAGATTTTTTCGATACCATTGGCACCTAAAAGCGTCGGAACGCCTAAATAAATTCCTTCATAACCAAATTCGCCTTCTAAATAGGCAATTGACGGTAAAATACGCTTTTGATCTTTTAAAATTGCTTCGGTCATTTCAACCATTGCAGCCGCTGGAGCATAGTAGGCCGAACCATTCCCTAATAGGTTAACGATTTCTCCACCACCAACACGCGTACGTTGAACAATTTCTTCTAATCGTTGGGCTGGAATGAGTGTTTCTAGTGGAATTCCACCTGCAAATGAATAACGAGTTAGCGGAACCATCGTGTCCCCGTGACCGCCTAATACAAAGCCGGTAATATCCTTTACCGAAATATTGAGCTCTTCTGCAATAAAAGCTCGGAAACGCGCTGTATCGAGCACACCTGATTGTCCGATGACACGGTTTTTAGGGAACCCTGTTTCTTTAAATACAGTATAAGTCATCGCATCCACTGGATTTGTTAATACAATAATTGTCGCATTTGGAGAGAACTTCGCTATTTGCTTAGCCACGGACTTCATGACGCCTTGATTGATTTGTACTAAATCATCACGACTCATACCTGGTTTACGTGCTACACCAGCCGTGATTAAAACAACGTCTGAATCCGCTGTATCTTCATAATTTGAAGTTCCTTTTACATAAGAGTCGAAGCCTTGTACAGGTGCAGCTTCCCACATATCAAGTGCCTTACCTTTAGTTGGATTTTCTACTTCTGGAATATCTACTAAAACAACATCACCTAACTCTTTTTGTGCTACTAAAAACGCAGCAGTCGCACCAGTAAAGCCACCGCCAATTACAGAGATTTTTTTACGATTCAATGACATGTCCAATCCACTCCTCTTCATTTATTTTACAATCTTTCTTAATTACACACAACCAGCACAACAAATATATGCTTTTTATCGACAAAAAAGGGAGAAAACTAAAAGCTTCTCCCTTTTCTAACTACACTATTTATTTTGAAACGTATTGAACGCAATGTCAATATTTACCCAAACATAGATTTATTAAATTATTTGACAACAAACAATTTGTGTAATATTTCACATGAATGGGTAAAGTTGTTTACAAATTAAAGGTTTTTGATTAATTCGTCAGCAAACTCTGAACATTTTACTTCAGTAGCGCCATCCATTAAACGTGCAAAGTCATAAGTTACAACTTTAGAAGAGATTGTTTTCTCAACTGAGTTTGTAATCATGTCTGCAGCTTCTTGCCATCCTAAGTGCTCAAGCATTAATACGCCTGAAAGTAATACTGAAGATGGGTTTACTTTATCTTGACCAGCATATTTTGGAGCTGTACCGTGAGTAGCTTCAAAGATAGCGTGACCAGTTACGTAGTTGATGTTAGCTCCTGGAGCGATACCGATACCACCAACTTGAGCAGCTAATGCGTCAGAGATGTAGTCACCGTTTAAGTTCATTGTAGCTACTACGTCGAACTCATTTGGACGAGTTAAGATTTGTTGTAAGAAGATATCAGCAATTGAATCTTTAACTAAGATTTTACCAGCAGCTAATGCAGCATCTTGTGCAGCGTTTGCAGCAGCTTCACCTTGTTCAGCTTTAATTGCATCATATTGGTTCCAAGTGAAAGTTTGATCAGCAAATTCAGTTTCTGCTAATTCATAACCCCATTTTTTGAATCCACCCTCAGTGTACTTCATGATGTTACCTTTGTGTACTAGAGTAACAGTTGGTTCGTTGTGCTTGATTGCATACTCGATTGCTGCACGCACTAAACGTTGTGTACCTTCTTTAGATACTGGTTTAACACCGATACCTGAAGTTTCTGGGAAACGGATGTTTTTTGTACCGAATTCTGTTTGTAAGAAGTCGATGATTTTTTTAGCTTGGTCAGAACCAGCTTCAAACTCGATACCAGCATAAATATCTTCTGTGTTTTCACGGAAAATAACCATGTTTACATCCTCAGGACGTTTAACTGGTGAAGGAACACCGTCAAAGTGACGTACTGGACGTAAGCATACATATAGGTCAAGTTGTTGACGTAATGCTACGTTTAGAGAACGGATACCGCCACCGATTGGAGTTGTTAAAGGACCTTTAATAGCGATTAAATATTCATTGATTTTGTCTAAAGTTTCTTGTGGTAACCATTCACCAGTTTGGTTGAATGCTTTTTCACCAGCTAAAACTTCTAACCATTCGATTTTCTTTTCGTTGTTATAAGCTTTTGCTACAGCCGCGTCGATTACGCGAGAAGCTGCTGCCCAGATATCTGGACCGATACCGTCACCCTCGATGAAAGGAATCACTGGATTGTTTGGAACGTTTAAATTACCGTTATCTACTACTATTTTGTTAGTCATTGGAAATTGCCTCCTAATAATCGTAAATCTAGGACTGGCGTCCGCACAGTCCTAGATATGTTATCATACTTTTCTGATTAACGCTCGTTAATTGGAATGTATTTTTGCATACCTGGTCCAACATACTCTGCACGTGGACGGATTAAACGGTTGTTTGCATATTGCTCAAGAATATGAGCTACCCAACCAGAAGTACGAGATACTGCGAAGATTGGTGTAAATAAGTCATGCTCGATACCTAAAGAATCATATACTGATGCTGAGAAGAAGTCTACGTTAGCTGGTAAATTCTTTTGTTCTACGATCATGTCATGGATTTTAACAGACATATCGTATAATTCTGGTTTACCAGTTAATTTAGTTAATTTCTCAGACATTACGCGTAAGTGTGGTGCGCGTGGGTCGCCTTTGCGGTATACGCGGTGACCGAAGCCCATGATTTTTTCTTTGTTATCAAGTTTGTTTTGAACCCAAGATTCAACTTTATCAATTGACCCGATTTCAGTTAACATTTTCATAACTTGTTCATTTGCGCCACCGTGTAATGGGCCTTTTAATGCGCCGATTGCAGCTGTTACACCAGAATATACATCTGATAATGTAGCTACACATACACGAGCTGTAAATGTTGAAGCATTTAATTCGTGGTCAGCGTGTAATACTAACGCTTTGTCGAATGCTTCGATTGCGATTGCTTCTGGCTCATTACCAGATAACATATATAAGAAGTTTGCTGCATAACCTAATTCTGGTTTCGGAGCAATCGGTTCTTTACCTTGACGAACACGAGCAAAAGTAGTTACAACTGTAGCAATTTTCGCTTGTAAACGAATTGCTTTACGGTAGTTTGCTTCTGTTTCCATTACGTCTGCTTCTTCATCAAATGTACCTAACATTGATACAGCCGTGCGTAAAGCAGCCATTGGGTGTACAGTGTTGATTGGCATAGATTTGAATAAGTCTGTAATTGCCGCTGGAATAGACATGTTCTCAGCAAGTTGTTGTTTTAATTCAGCTAGCTCGTCCGCTTTTGGTAAACGAGTGTGCCATAATAAGTAAATGATTTCTTCAAACGTTGCATTATTAGTAAGATCGTCAATGTTATAACCTACATAAGTAAGTGTATCATCGATGATAGAACTAATTTTAGATTCCGCTGCAACGATACCTTCTAAACCTTTAGTTGCTGACATAAAAAAATCGCTCCTTCACATGATAAATTAGTTTTGTAAGTGCTTTCTTAAATATATAAAAAAACATTTACATATGTTCTGCTCAATGAACCTATAAGTAAATCGCTTACAAAATTTATTATAATCAATTTTGACGGCTTTGTGAATGAATTACGTTTATTTTAGGAAAAAAAAGCAAATCTAATCTATTTCTTGTATTAAAGAGAATAAAGAGTTTCGAACGAGATATATTTGGAATATAATAGGAGTGATTTAGATGAAGGAATTGTATAATTTTAATAGTTTACTGAATCGGACCTGGAAATACGTCATTTTATTGCTATATATTGCTTTAATTTTTTTCACGTTTCCAATTGTACTAGGTATTTTTTGCGCATACATTATTTATCCAGTCATCGCTTTTTTAAAAGAGCGATTAAAAATACCCTTTTTCATTTCGGTGATTATTGTTACCTTACTTTTTCTCGCATTCATCGCAACATTAGTTTTCTTATTTCTACAAAGTTCATTACAACTCCTTCCCACGATACAAAATGCACTTCAAACATTTTCAAGTCATTACATTACGCAACCGTTACTACCATTTTTTCTTGAAAAAGTCTCCACATTACTGAATGATGTGATGCTATTTTTTATTAGCTTCATTAAAAATCTTCTTAATTCCATTTTTGAATTATTCATTTTTCTTATTGCTTTTTACTTCTCTATTTTTGAGAGCAAAAAAAATAGACTTTGGTTTTTTGCCTATACACCAAAATCCTTCCGAAAAGAATGGTCGCACTATTTCTCAAAGTCAATGGAACTCATTAGCTATTTTATTTTTGTCGAAATTCAGTTATTTACACTAACATTTATTCTACTTTGTACAGGATTTTATTTTTTACAATTTGATGCACCTATTAGTAAAGCATTTTTAATTGCAATAGCCGATTGCCTTCCTTTTTTAGGTATTGGAATTTTTTTAATTCCATTAGCGGCATATTACCTTTTTGTCAATGAACTAACTTTAGGGGTAGCTATCATTATTCTTTATTTATTTGTTCAAATAACGAGGCAGTTGGCTGAGTCAAAACTATGGTCACATACGCTGCATATACGCATGATTCATACATTCTTAATCAGCGCTGCCTCAATCTTACTGTTCGGATTTTATGGCATCCTCATAAGCCCAATTTTATTAATGCTTGCAGTAAAAGTGAAGCAAAGTGCTATTTTTGCAAAATAACGACTTGACCTTGCTTCATCTTTTTACGTAACCAATAGAAAATAAGTGGCTTAAATAAGCTTCTTGTAATGCCTAATACAAATAATAAGCCAATAATATCGGTTAAAAAACCTGGCAAGGCTAATAAAACGCCTCCGATAAATATTAGAAAAGTTTCAATCATTGGTAAACCAGGAGGCTGCCCTTGTGCAGCACTCTTTTGAATCTCTTGAAAAGATTTAATGCCACGTTTTTTGGCAATGATTACGCCGACAACAGATGTCATGACGATTAATAATAATGTATATAAAACACCAATTGCTTTACCAACAATGATCAATGTCGCAATTTCTGCAAATACTATAAATAATAATCCTACTAGTAGCTTTTTCATGGGTATTCCTCCTATTGTTACTTTTATATACGTTTGCAGGACGAAAAAGTTTCAATTCGTCTCAACAAAAAAACATCATTTAGATAAAAAATCTAATGATGTTTTATTTGTATTATTTATTAAAGTACGCTTGCATGCCCTTTATAGATGACACCTGTTTCTGCATCCATTGTAATTTCTTGACCATGACGAATTAAAGTTGTTGCTTCTTTTACACCAACAATTACTGGGATTCCTAAGCTCAAGCCGACTACTGCCGCATGACTCGTTAGTCCACCTTCTTCTGTAATGATTCCTACACAGTTTTCAATCGCAGGCATCATTTCTCGGTCCGAACCAACCGTTACGATAATTACACCTTCTGTATCATAAGCTAATGCTTCACCTGCATTTTTTGCGACAACAGCTTTAGCAACAACAGATGCTTTACCAATACCTTGCCCGCGCGCTAATAAGTCACCTATTACGTGAACTTTCATTAAGTTTGTTGTACCTGCTTCACCAACTGGTACGCCTGCAGTAATTACTACAACATCTCCATGATTTACAAATTCATGCTTTAATGCTTCATCAACAGATAGCTCTAAAATTTCATCTGTTGTCGTTACACGAGAAGTAACAATTGGTTTTACGCCCCAAACTAACGTTAATTTTTGAGCAGTTGATGTCTGACTTGTAATTGCAATTATTGAAACTCCTGGACGATATTTGGCAATCATGCGTGCTGTATTTCCGCTTTCAGTTGGCGCTAACACTGCTTTTACACCAAGGTTAATTGATGTAAATGCTACCGCTTGAGAAATCGCTTCGGTCATATTCGCCTCTCTTTCACGACTACGTTGCGAAACGATTGAGCGATAATTTAATGAATCTTCCGTGCGTTCTGCAATTTTGTTCATCGTTGCTACGGATTCTACTGGATATAATCCAGCAGCCGTCTCACCAGAAAGCATGATTGCATCTGTACCATCAATAATGGCATTGGCAACGTCTGATGCTTCTGCGCGAGTTGGACGTGGGTTGCGTTGCATAGAATCTAACATTTGTGTTGCTGTAATTACAGGTTTTCCTACTTGGTTACATTTTTTAATTAAGTTCTTTTGTACAAGTGGTACTTCCTCAGCAGGAATTTCTACGCCTAGATCTCCACGTGCAACCATTAAACCATCTGAAACTTCGATAATTTCATCAATATTATCGACACCTTCTTGGTTTTCGATTTTAGGAATAATTTGAATATGACTGCCTTCATTTTGTTCTAATAATTCACGAATTTCTAAAACATCTTTTGCAGTTCGAACAAATGATGCCGCAATAAAATCAACACCTTGCTCAATACCAAATAAAATATCTGATGCGTCTTTGTCAGTAATACCTGGTAATTTCACTGAAACACCTGGCACATTTACACCTTTTTTATTTTTCAAAACGCCCGTATTTTCAACAATAGTATGGATTCGACCTTGTTCCATATCTTTCGCTAAAACACGTAGTTCGATTAAGCCGTCATCTAATAAAATTCGGTCATTTTGCTCCACATCTTCAATAAGACGATCATATGTTACAGAAAAACAAGATTCATTTCCGATTACTTCTGTCATTGAAATATCAATAACTTGTCCTACTACTAAATGAAGCTCATCATTTTCCATATTATGTGTACGAATTTCAGGTCCCTTCGTATCTAATAATATTCCAACAGGCTTCTTCAAACGCACTGATGCATCGCGGATTGCCGCAATTCGAACAGCATGCTCTTCATGATTCCCGTGCGAAAAGTTTAATCTCGCAACATTCATACCTGCTGTAATTAATTTATCTAGCATTTCTGGTGATTCACTTGCTGGTCCAATCGTACATACAATTTTAGTTTTTCTCATTTTATGTCATCTCCGTTTGTGCACTTTAAATTGATAATTCTTTTGATAATGTGTATAAACTTAAATCTGCTTGATGCTTTTGTTCAAAAGCCTCTTTAAAATCATAATCAACCACATCATGACTTTTAATACCTACAGCACGTCCGCCCTTACCTTCTATTAGAAGTTCGACTGCGCGTGCTCCAAATAAACCTGCTAAAACTCGGTCACGCGCGGATGGTGAGCCGCCACGCTGAATATGACCTAGTACAGAAGTTCGTATTTTTACCCCAGTACGTTCTTCTAATTGTTTTGCGAGCTTATGGCCTTTCATCACACCTTCAGCAACAATAATGATACTATGTCGTTTTCCTCGTGAAGCACCCCGCTCTAAACGCTTCACGACATCCTCAATTTCAAACTTTTCCTCTGGGATTAAAATCGATTCTGCTCCTGCTGCTAATCCAGCCCATAATGCAATATCCCCCGCATCACGCCCCATTACTTCGATTACAAAAGTATTTTCATGACTTGTAGCCGTATCTCGGATTTTATCGATTGACTCCACCACTGTATTTAATGCTGTATCAAATCCTATTGTATATTCTGTCCCAGGAACGTCATTATCAATCGTACCTGGGATTCCAACACATGGGAAACCTTTTTCAGATAACTGCATCGCACCCCGATAAGAGCCATCACCACCGATGACAACTAAGCCTTCAATGCCTGCATTTTTCATGCGTTCTATCGCTTTTTCCTGATAATCTCCCTCTTTAAACTCTGGGAAACGAGCAGAATATAAGATCGTACCACCTCGCTGTATAATGTCACCTACTGAGCCTATATCTAAAGGCTTATAATTTTCATTATAGAGCCCTTCATAACCATGATAAACTCCAACGACTTCTACGCCATGATAACGTGCTTTACGAACAACAGCACGGATGGCAGCGTTCATCCCTGGAGAATCTCCTCCACTCGTTAAAACTGCTATCTTTTTCATCAAATGTTCTCCTCCTATATTACTCATACTATTCACATTAACAGAAAATCGTTGATATGTAACTATTCTGGAGAACAATTATCGAAAGCTTTACAAAAAAAATCAATTACGCCTAGGCATAATTGACTTTTTAGGAAAATTCCTACTCAATCGCTTATTCGATAAATTGACCGATATTTTTATATTTAGAATAACGCTCTTCAATTAATTGGTCTACGGATAAGCTATTTAAATGGGCTAATGTGTCTGCAATACACTCTTTCATCGTACTTGCTTGCTGATCAATATTTTTATGTGCGCCGCCTGCAACTTCAGGGATAATGCCATCAATGACACCCAATTGTTTTAAATCCGGTGCAGTAATTTTCATGGCTTCTGCTGCCTGCTTTGCATAGCTTGCATCTTTCCATAATATCGAGGCCGCTCCCTCAGGAGATATAACCGAATACGTTGAATTTTCAAGCATGAAAATTTTATTCGCAACGCCAAGTGCTAATGCGCCACCACTTCCACCTTCACCAATAACAATGCTAATAATCGGCACTTTAAAGCCTGCCATTTCGAATAAATTACGCGCAATGGCTTCACTTTGACCACGTTCTTCCGCGGCTTTTCCTGGATATGCGCCTTTCGTATCGATAAAGCAAATAATTGGTCTTTTGAATTTTTCGGCTTGCTGCATTAATCGCAAAGCTTTTCGATACCCTTCCGGATGGGGCATTCCAAAATTACGACGAATATTTTCCTTGGTAGTTTTTCCTCGCTGATGCCCAATTATCGTAATAGGTTGTCCATTAAATGACGCGATCCCACCAACAATCGCTGCATCATCCTTAAAACTACGATCGCCATGTAATTCGATAAAATCATTAAAAATTCGTTCAATGTAATCGAGCGTTGTAGGTCGTTGAGGATGACGAGCTACTTGTACGCGATTCCACGGCTCCATATTAGCATAAAGGCTTTGCTCTAGCTGGGATAAACGCGTTTCTAACTTTTCAATCTCACCGCTCATGTCCACATCTGCTTCTACTGCGATTGATTTTAATTCATCTATTTTTTCGCGTAGCTTTACAACGGGTTCTTCAAACGCCATTAATTTAGACATGAGACACGCCTCCTTGTACATGTAGTTTCACTATCGTTGCAATTTTATCGCGCATATCTAAGCGGCTAATAATAGCATCTAATTGACCATGCTCCAATAAAAACTCTGCCGTTTGGAAATCATCTGGTAACTTTTCACGAACTGTTTGCTCAATCACACGTCTTCCTGCAAAGCCAATTAAACTTTGTGGTTCCGCAATATTTAAATCCCCAATCGACGCAAAGCTAGCTGATACGCCACCCGTCGTTGGATGTGTCATAATCGAAATGTATAATAAGCCCTCTTCACTATGGCGCTTTAACGCAACACTTGTTTTGGCCATTTGCATTAATGACAGGACACCTTCTTGCATTCGCGCACCGCCGCTCGCAGTAAAAATAATGAAGGGAATACGTAATTCTGTCGCTTTTTCAACCGCTCGCGTTATTTTTTCTCCAACAACCGAGCCCATTGAGCCCATTCGGAAATGAGAGTCCATAACAGCAATCGCAACAGGATTCCCCTTTAATGTGCCAACCCCTGTTAAAACCGCTTCATTCAATCCTGTTTTAGCCATATCAGAATTCACTTTTTCGATATAAGCTGGGAAATTTAATGGATTGGTTGTTTGTAGATGGTCATCCATTGAGGTAAAAGAATCTTTATCTAAAAAACAGCTAATTCGTTCATGAGCTGTCATATTAAAGTGGTACGCGCATTTTGGGCAAACCTTGATGTTTTTTTCAATTTCCTTCGTTACATGAATCGTTTTACATTGCGGACATTTTGTTACAATTCCTTCTGGAAAGTGTTTCTCATCCGATTTTTTAATTATACTTGCTGTATTCTTCTTACGGTTTATCGAAAATAAATCACGAATTGCCATGATAATCCCCCTTTGTTTTCACTGCTAATATTGTTATTACTTCAAAATTTCTATCCATTTTTCATAGGCTTCAATCGCTTCGGGTAAATAGCCCATTTGCATTGAAGCTAGCATAATTTGTAAGTGTGATTTTTCTTCCTTTGTTATATCATTCACTAATGCGCTATTACTATATGCCGATAATTGTAGCCAAATTTTAAACGCGAGCCTATTTTCTGTAACAATCATACATTCACGTAATATTGCTTCACGTTGCAATGATTGCTCTAATTCAATTTCTGCAAAAAAACTCTCCCAAACTGGTAGTTTCCTCAATGTTTCCGATTGACAAATGATTTTTATCGCTTCTTTTTCATGCATCTCACGTGTTGCATGGACATCAGCAACTGAGCTTGCATCTTGTAAAATAAATGATCCGACGATTTCAACTAAATGATGGTGCTTCATGCTCGCTAAATAGGTGCCATCGCCATGCCTTGTTTCAATTAAGCCGAGTAGTTCTAGACTTCGCAAAGCTTCCCTTACCGAAGACCTCCCTACATTTAACTGTTCACTTAATACCCGTTCAGAAGGCAATTTTTCTCCTTCTTGAATATTTTGGACAGCAATTAAATCGCGTAGCTGCTTCACAATTTGGAGAAACATTTTTTTCGTATGCTTTTGCTCCACTTTTCTCACCTCATCATTATCAATTACGCCTTGGCGTAATTGCGTCCAGATTTTGAATTGTGCCTACACAATTGACTCCTTTCAAAATCTGTGACATCCGCCGGAGGCTTTATCTTCGTTCAGTGAGTGTCTGAAAACTCACTGAACAAAGATAAAAGTGGTCTGACCATTTTCTTACCATAGAATACAAAATGTTTTTAGAAATGTAAAGCAAAAATTAGCATAGGCTTCTAATATATATAAGATTTTTTTCGCTTTTATAACTAATAAACATACTTTTTCTACAATATTTTTTCCAATAAGAAAAGAGGATGCTCTAGTATTTATACATAGAACATCCTCTTTTACTATTTATAGAATAATAATTTGTTTCACTTTGACTTGCTGTTTATTAAATCGTTGTTCAAAAAAGCCTTCAATCGATATTAATATTCCTTCAACTAACTTGCCTGCAACGAGCTCATATTCTTTTGGAAATAATGTTAAAGACACGCTACCGAACTCATCTTCTATTTGAACAAAAGCCATCAGCTCTCCTTTTTTAGTACGCAGCTGACGTATTTCATTTACAAAACCAATCATTTTCACATAAGTATTATCCTTTAACATCGTTAACATTTTAACCGTTGTTGTCGCCTCAGGGTACTCTGGACGAATTTTGACAAGTGGGTGATCCGATAAATAATAGCCGAGTACTTCTTTTTCAAATTGCAATTTTATTTTTTCAGATAGCGGAGGTACTTCATTATGTTTGGGCTTCCCAAAAACAAACATTGAATTGGCAAATAACTCCTCTCCCTCATTTGGGCGTACGAGTTCTGCCTGTTTTTGCGCACCATCAATCGTCGCCAATAACGTCGCTCGCTCCTTCCCAAACTCATCTAAAGCGCCTGCTTTAATTAAAGGCTCCATCACTTTTCGCGAAAAGTTTGCTGCACTTAGTGAAATTGCTAAATCAAAAATATCCTGGAAAGTCTGCTCCTTATTTTCTCGTATCGCAATTAATTTTTGTAAAAATGGTTGTGGAACCCCTTTTATTGCCGTAAGACTAAAACGAATTTTGCCACTTTCCACTTTAAAATGACGCACACTACGA
Source organism: Solibacillus sp. R5-41 (assembly GCF_002736105.1). Taxonomy (NCBI): domain Bacteria; kingdom Bacillati; phylum Bacillota; class Bacilli; order Caryophanales; family Caryophanaceae; genus Solibacillus; species Solibacillus sp. R5-41. The sequence continues at coordinate 3,252,467 of NZ_CP024123.1, forward strand.
TTAATCGAAGGAGGTAAAAATTCAATTCCTCGTGACTTTGCCTCAGCTATAATTTGAGCTAATTTGTCAGCATTTCCTGTGGCATTTGTTAATAACGCCGCATAAAAATTCACAGGGAAATTGGCTTTTAAATACGCCATTTGATAGGAGATTATACTATAAGCCACAGCATGACTTTTCGGAAATCCATAGTCTGCAAAACGAACAATTAATTCATACACTTCATCCGCTACTTGCTCGGTAAATCCTTGTTTGCAGGCCCCTTGTACAAAAGCCGTTCGCTGCTGCTCGAGCACTTCTCGTTTTTTCTTACTAACCGCGCGGCGCAATAAATCAGCTTCACCAATCGAAAAGCCTGCCATCACATTGGCGATTCGCATTATTTGCTCTTGGTAAATAATGACCCCATATGTTTCACGCAATATCGGCTCCAATGCAGGATGAGGCATTAACACTTGCTCTTGACCATGCTTACGACGCGAATAATTAGAAATAAACTCCATAGGACCAGGTCGATACAATGCATTAACTGCCACAATATCTAAAAAATGCGTCGGCTGTATTTCACGTAATGCATTTTTCATACCTTCTGATTCTAATTGGAAAACTCCCGCCGTATCGCCATGCTGCAACAATTTAAAAGTTGCTGCGTCCGTTAATGGAATATGATTTAACTCCAGTTGTACTTGATGTGAAAATTGAATAGAACGACGAATTTGTTCAATAATGGTTAAATTTCGTAACCCTAAAAAATCTATTTTCAATAAGCCTGTTTGTTCAACCTCATTCATTGGCCACTGCGTTAAATAAATCCCTTCATGCCCTTCTTCTATCGGCACAACGTCTACTAATGGCACTGGACTTAGCACGACACCCGCTGCATGCGTAGAGGAATTTCTCGGTAAGCCTTCTAGACGGCATGCTGCTTCATACCATTTTTGATGAATCGGTTGTGACATAATCCACTGTCTTAGCTTTTCAGATTGGCCATACGCTTCATTTAAGGTAATGCCCGGTTTATTTGGTATCAATCTAGAAATCATTTCAAGTGTTTCACTATCAAATTGAAACATTCGCGCAACATCCCTGGCTACTGCTTTTGCAGACAGCGTACCAAACGTAATAATCTGTGCGACATATTGTTTCCCGTATTTTTTAGCGACATATTGAATCACTTCATGGCGACGCGTATCGAGAAAATCGATATCTATATCAGGTAATGAAACACGCTCGGGATTTAAAAATCGTTCAAATAATAAATCAAATTGTAAAGGGTCTACTTGCGTAATTCGTAGTGCGTAGGCAATGAGTGACGACGCAGATGATCCACGCCCTGGGCCAGTCAAAATTTGCTGTTCTCTCGCAAAGCGCATAAAGTCTGCTACAATCAAAAAATAATCGGAATAGCCCATAGTTTGAATGACTTGTAGCTCATAGTGCATGCGCTTTTCGTACTGTTCCGGAAGTATTTCTGCAAGGAGACGTTGTTGCAACCCCTTTTTTACTTCATCATATAATAACTGCTCTGCCGTTTGATTTGGTGCCAAAGGGAATTTCGGCATATGCACGGCATCACTTTCCACCTCTACGTGACAGCTTACTAATAAGTCTCTTGTTGCTTGAAGCCATTCCGGTTTATCACCAAAACGCTGTTCCCATTCATTTTTTGATAACACATAGTTGTCCTTTAATTCTTCATTGTGCGTCGATTCATCAAGTTTTCTACCTGTCTCAATAGCTTGTGCAACTTCAAATGCAAAATAATCTTCACGTCTTAAAAACAAGCTTTCATGTGTGGCAAGGAGCACCGCCCCCATTTTTTCCGCCCACTGTACTGCAATGGGCTCCTGTTCGGAAATACCATTTGCTCTTGATATCGTAACAAAAAAATTGTCTGCAAATTGTTCTTTTAACGTTTGAACCGTGGAATGATGTGCATCGTGAATCCAACTGGCTTGCTGTTCGAGTGCAGGCACAACTAGGGCAAGCCCTTTTCCATAAGCAACTAACCAGCGTAATGGCAGTGTATTTTGAGGACGAATCGCGATGCTGCTTGAAATTTTCAATAAGTTTTTATATCCTATATCATTTTTTGCATAAAGGACTAACGGTAGTAATTGATTTTCTGCAACTTCAATTTGTAGCGTTAATCCAATAACAGGATGAATCCCAGCTTTTTTCATTTGATGCCAAAAAGGCAAAAGCCCGTACAATTTCGTATTAACGATTGCACATGCTTCTGCCTCTTGGTGTTGTAAAAAAGGAATGAGCTCTTCGATACGAATCGTACTTTTTAATAAATCTGCACTTGTCCGTATTTGTGGATAAACAATAGACATAATCCATCCCTTCCTTTCCATCTATATAAATTGAATTAAAGAATTCCTTCTGTTACTGTAAGCTTTCTATTATGAATTCTAATAAAGTGTGTACCTGTTAGGCTTGCATACTGAAGCTTTCTAGATTTATTGCGCCACTACCGTGGGAGTCGGCGAATTCTTAGTTAGATTTCCATTCCAATATAAAGCAGGATTCATATGTTCAAGTTATATAATTAATGATTCTTACAAATTTCTTTTAACTCTTCAATGACTTGGTCAGCTTCTTCCCAAGAATATGCAGTGGCACCTGATGCTAATGGATGTCCGCCACCATTATATTTTTTCGCTAAAGTATTAATAACCGGTCCTTTTGAGCGTAATCGCACACGAATTGTGTCGTTTTCTTCGATAAAGATAATCCATGCACAAATTCCTTTCACAGTGCCTAAAGAACCAACTAATAATGATGTCTCTGAAGGGGTTACATCAAATTCTGTTAAAATGTCTTTTGTAATTTTAATATGGGCCGCGCCGTGTTTATCCATCGTAAAGTTTTGATACATATACCCTTGTAAGTGAAGTAATTTTCGGTCCATTTCGTACATCGCATCAAATAATTCATTTCGATTAAAATTGTATGACACGAGATGACCTGCTGTTTCGAATGTTTTTTCGCTTGCACTTGGGAATAAAAAGCGTCCTGTATCGCCAACAATACCTGCAAAAAGTAACCGAGCAGCTTCATCTGACATCGCCCAATTTGCATGATTTTTAGCCTCTTCATACAATTCATAAATCATTTCGCTGCAAGAGCTAGCGTTCGTATCAACCCAAAGCAAATCTCCATAAGCATCATCATTCGGGTGATGGTCAATTTTAATGACAAATGCGCCCTTTTTATAGCGTTGATCATCGATGCGCTCGGTATTGGCCGTATCTGTGACTACTATTAACGCTCCCTCAAATAAATCGTCTTGAATTTGCTGTGGCTGCGCTAAAAAAGTGAGGGATTCCTCATGCTCTCCAACGGTATAAACTTTTTTATTTGGATAATTAGCTCGAATAAGTTCCGCTAAGCCAAATTGCGAACCATATGCGTCTGGGTCTGGACGTACATGGCGGTGTAAAATAATTGTTTCGTATTGCTGAATTGTGTCGATGATTTGTCGTTTCACAAGTGTTTCCCCCTAATGGTAAGTGAATTCCAGTCGCAATTTTTCTAAAAAATCGGTACAATACTTATTAGCTATGCTATTGGGAGGTTCACTATGATTTATTTAAACTTTATTTTTGTGGCAGCTATTGTTATTTCAATCGTTTTTTACTTTTATTTTAAGACAAAACAATTTCGTGCTACATTACCGATTCGTAAAAAATGGTACACAGCAAAAGCTGGGGTTGCATTAGGTGCTTTTCTTATTTTCTTTAGTTGTAATGCCATCATACTTTACCCGGATGCTGTTGGCTTTATTGTAGCGGCTATATTTGCTATTGTTGGTGCGGGACTTAGTGTAAATAACTTTAAGCGCATGCGTCACGAAGGTAAGTACATTTTTGAAGAATATGAACTTAATAAATAATGATGAAAAGGGGCATCCTATTTTGAGGGCTGCCCCTTTTTATTTCATATTGCGATTATCTTTCTAAAAGTTGGAACATCATCATCGCTTTTCCTACTAAGAGAGTGCCATTAAATACTTCGAAATCCATTTTTACAAACTTACGACTCATATCTAAAATTCGTGGTCGAACAGTTAATATGCTCTCCATTTGAACGGGCTTAATGAAATAAATGGTCATATTTTCAGCAATTGCATCCCCACGTTTTCGACGCTTTAATGCAAACGAACCAACTTCCGCTAACAATGTTGTAAAGGCACCGTAAGAAATCGCACCAAATTGGTTCGTCATTTGAGGCGTGACTGTAAATTCCACGATGAGATCCTCATCACCTAATACACGCATTTCATTTTTCACTAAATCATCAATTGTTTCACCATGCTGCGGTTGACGTTGGGCTAATTGCAATGCTTTCAAAACGTCTTGGCGGGTAATAACACCTTGTAATAATCCATCTTCATTAATAACAGGAAGTAAATCAATTCCTTCCCAAATCATACGGTGTCCTGCAGTAGCAACACTTGTTTTCATCGATGCAGCAATTGGGTTTTTCGTCATAACTTTATCAATGGCTTCCGATTCATCACGTCCAATAACGTCTTTACTTGTAATCATTCCAACTAGCTTATTTTGATTTGTGACAACTGGAAACGCACCATGTGTTGTACGCATATTTTGTTTATGATAATCAGCAATTAAATGCGTATTGCGTAGCACCGCTGTATCTTCCATCGGGACATAAATATCCTCAATTAATAAAATGTCTTTTTTAATTAATTGGTCATAAATGGCGCGGTTAATCATTGTTGCCACTGTAAAAGTATCATAGCTTGTCGAAATGATTGGTAAATCTAATTCATCTGCAAGTATTTTATTTTCTTCTGTTGTATCAAAGCCACCAGTTATTAACACAGCTGCACCCGTTTTTAATGCATATTCATGTGCCTGTGTACGATTCCCAACAATGAGTAAGCTTCCCGCATCTGTGTAGCGCATCATATCATCCAGCTTCATAGCACCAATAACGAATTTAGTTAATGTTTTGTGTAATCCTGTTTTACCACCTAAAACTTGACCATCTATAATATTGACTATTTCTGCAAATGTCAGGCGTTCGATATTTTCTTTCTTTTTCTTCTCAATACGAATCGTACCAACTCGTTCAATCGAGCTTACTAAACGGCGATTTTCTGCTTCCTTGATCGCGCGGTAAGCTGTTCCTTCACTTACTTGCATTTCCTTAGCAATTTGGCGTACTGAAATTTTATCGCCAACCGGTAGAGATTCGATATATTGTAGTATTTTTTCGTGTTTTGTTGACAATATTATCACCTATTTCCCATCATTCGTTCCTGTCCCTAGTGTACCATATTTGATTGTTACAATTATACAAATTTCACTAATGGTCAGACGTATGAGGATGTCAATTAACAAAAATTGTACACATAGAAAAAAAGTAGCTGTTTTCGCTACTTTTTTTCATATCGACTATTCAAAATCGAACAACCTCACCTGGCTTTAAAATTTGAACGTTTACATCTTCTACTAACTTTGAAAAATCATTTGGATTCTGAACGATTGGTGGGAATGTATTATAATGGATTGGGACAACGATTTTCGGCTTTAATAATGACACTGCATATGCCGCATCCTCAGGGCCCATCGTAAAATTATCGCCAATCGGTAAAAACGCGACGTCGATTGGATGGCGTTTGCCAATCAGCTCCATATCTCCAAATAACGCCGTATCCCCTGCATGATAAATTGTGACATCTTCTGCCGTAAATAAAATCCCTGCAGGCATACCCGTATATATCATTTCATTATTTTCTGTTACATATGAAGATCCGTGAAAGGCTTGAGTAAATTTTACTTTACCAAAATCAAATACATGCGCACCGCCAATATGCATATTGTGTACACGACACCCTTGCCAACCTAAATAATTCGCTAATTCATTCGGCGCTACGACAAGTGCGTCATTTTTCTTCGCAAGCTCCACCGTATCCCCGACGTGATCATTATGCCCATGTGTTAATAAAATTACATCGGGTTTTTCATTTTCTACGTGCAAGTCGGTTTGTCCATTTCCATTAATAAATGGATCGATTAAAATAGTGTGATTATTTGTTTGAATTTTTACAACTGAATGTCCATGAAATGAAATTCGCATAAAAAAAGCCTCCTATTCTAGCATTTATTTTGTTATTCGAGAAAAATGCAGAAATCCCTTTTTTTTGATATGCTATTTATGTCAGATATTTCACTTTTCAGCAAGATTAAATAAGAAGAAGGGGGTTTTGCATATGTCAAAACTACTACAATTACAAAATTATTTGATTGAAAATAATTTAGAGGCCGCATTCATTACAACACCAGACAATGTTTTTTATTTTTCAGGTTTCAAAAGCAATCCACATGAACGATTATTAGGGATTATGGTGTTCCAACAGGAGAAACCATTTTTAATTTGTCCTAAGATGGAAGTTCCTGATGCAGTGGCCGCGGGTTGGACATATGATGTGGTCGGTCATGAAGATACGGATAATGCTTGGGATGTTTTAGTCAAAACTGTTGCTTCAATGAATGTTCAGTTATCTTCACTTGCTATTGAAAAAGCGCATCTTACGGTTGAACGTTTAGAGGCGTTACAGGAGCGTTATCCAGCAGCTCAATTTGCGAGCATTGATACTAAAATTAATGCGATGCGTATTCAAAAGGATGAAGATGAATTAGTGAAAATGCGTAAAGCAGCAGAACTCGCTGACTTCGCTATTCAAGTAGGCTGTGATGCAATTGCTGAGGGCAAAACGGAGATGGACATTTTAAATACTATTGAATCCGCTATTAAAGCAAAAGGCTATGCAATGAGCTTTGATACGATGGTGCTTGCAGGTGAAAAAGCAGCATCCCCACACGGGACGCCTGGAGATCGAAAAATTCAAAAAGGGGATCTTATTTTATTTGATTTAGGTGTAATTTATGAAGGCTATTGTTCCGACATTACGCGTACCGTTGCGTTTGGTCAGCCAAATGAAGAACAAGTAAAAATTTACAATGCAGTTCGCAAAGCAAATGAGGATGCGGTTGCTGCTGTAAAACCAGGTGTTCGCGCGATGGATTTAGATAAAATTGCGCGTGATGTTATTACGGAAGCAGGCTACGGACAATATTTCACGCACCGCCTCGGTCATGGACTTGGCATCTCTGTTCATGAATTCCCATCCATTACAGGGACAAATGAAATGATGTTAAATCCAGGTACTGTATTTACAATCGAACCAGGAATTTATAAGAATGATGTTGCCGGAGTTCGAATTGAGGATGATGTAGTCGTTACAGCGGATGGCGTAGAAATTTTAACGAAATTCACAAAAGAATTAGTCATTTTATAAAATTGACTTTCATATATTTAAAAAAGACCGTTTTGATAGAATTCAAAATGGTTTTTTCTTTCAAAATTTTAATAATTTCATAAGGAAATCTATTTTCTTTCATTTTTTTGCTCGTTTTAAAATGGTTTTTCTTGGAATAATAAGAACAACTTATTTATGAAAGGAAGTGAAGCATGAAGAAACGGTTCAAAAATTCATTGATACTTACAATGACCTTATTGTTTGTAACCGTTTTGCCCTACAGTATTTCTAAGCACAGTTTAACGCAAGCAGCATCTACACAAGCTATTCAAACAAATCACGGCACTTCTCTTCATGAAGCACCTACTTCCCATGCCGAAAAAAAAGCAACCATTAAAAATCACACTAAAGAAATTATTCACGCTGTGACAAACAGATGGGCATCGACTGAGTTTCAAAAAGGAAAAGGCAATTTGGATGTATCGACACAAACGAAAAAAAAGTTAGTAGCAAATCTAGCAACCGACACGACAATTATAGGTGGACTTCTACCGAATGTAGGGCAAAGTTACACATATGAGCCTTCATTTCATGGTCCTGAGAAAAAAACATATGTGGCTACAAAAAATCCCTACTTCGACAATGCGGTAAATTTATTAGAAGATGAGTACACAGGCTATACGTATATTGAATCTCCTTCAAGCTTTGCCCTTGGTGTCGCGTATTCGGATGTTTTCTATTTTTCATTAGATTATCCAATGAAAGCAAAGGCAACCATTCGCGACACGGATTATGGAATAGAAAAAAATGATTATACCGATGTGACTGTTACTAGCACTACCGAAACGGTCCATACAAAAGCTGGTACATTCAAAAATGTCGTTGTGCTAACTTATCCAAATGGCTCGACATTATTTATTGCTAAAGATTATGGCATCATTAAAATTACAGACTATGAAGGCAATACTTCAACAGAGCTTATAGCGGTCCAAGATTAATCAATAAATGAAAAAGCCGACGAATCCTAAATTCGTCGACTTTTTTTTAATTAGCTAAACCAGATAAAACACCTAATACGTCATCTACTGAAACATATGGAACGCCTTGTGCATCTGCTACAGCCTTATACACAACATGACCTTCTAGTGTATTAATACCTAGTTTTAATGCTGGATTGTCCAAACATGCTTGCACATAGCCTTTGTTGGCAATTTGTAATGCATACGGAACTGTATTATTTGTTAAAGCAACCGTTGAAGTACGTGGAACCGCACCTGGCATATTAGCAACCGTATAGTGCACGACACCATGCTTCTCGAATGTTGGTTTGTCATGTGTTGTTACTTTTTCAGATGTTTCGAAGCAGCCACCTTGGTCAATCGCAATATCAACAACAACTGAACCAGGTGACATTGAACGAATCATGTCCTCTGTTACAAGCTTAGGTGCCTTTGCTCCTGGGATTAATACAGATCCTACAACTAAATCAGCTTCTTTCACGGCCTGCGCAATATTATATGGATTTGAAATTAGTGTTTGTACATCACGGCCAAAAATATCCTCTAATTGACGAAGGCGCTCTGGGCTTAAATCAATAATCGTCACGTCAGCCCCCATACCAACAGCAATTTTCGCAGCGTTCGTACCAGCAATTCCACCACCAATTACCGTCACTTTGCCACGCTGTACGCCTGACACACCACCTAATAAAATCCCTTTTCCACCCGGTAATTTTTCTAAGTAATGTGCACCGATTTGCGTTGCCATTTTCCCTGCAACTTCACTCATTGGAGTTAATAACGGCAATGAACGATTTGGTAATTGTACTGTTTCGTATGCAATACCTACTACTTTATTGGCGATTAATGCCTTCGTTAATGCTGGCTCAGGCGCTAAATGCAAATATGTAAACAAAATTAACCCCTCGCGGAAATGACCATACTCGCTTTCAACTGGCTCCTTCACCTTTAAAACCATTTCGGCAGTCCAAGCTTCTTCTGCGCTTTCAACAATTTTTGCCCCCGCTAAAAGATAATCTGCGTCTGTAAATGCAGAGCCTAAGCCTGCTCCTTTTTCTATTACTACTTCATGTCCTGCCGTCACGAGTGATAAAACCCCAGCTGGTGTCATTGCCACACGGTTTTCATTATTTTTAATTTCTTTCGGTACCCCAATTTTCATCGTTTATTCCTCCCAAGAACAAAGTTAATTCAAATCCATTCTACCAATTTAACGAAAAAAATAGTAGTTAAATTTATTCAATTTACAATTAATTTTTAATTGTCAGTTTTCAAATGCTTCATTTATCAGTTTTTCCACTCTTCGTCACAATATTAAAGTACTGAAATTCTACTATTTCCAAGAAAAATATTAGTATATTTATTGTCTTTTTTTTAACATTTCGATTGTTACCTTTGTTTTTTCAATGTTAGCTATTTCCAACTGTAAAACATTTGGTATAATACACGTATAGGCAAATAAGGAGGAAATGAAAATGGCTAATCATTATAAAAGTATTGTAGTAGCAGTAGACGGTTCTAAAGAAGCAGAATATGCATTCCGTAAATCAATTGACGTGGCAAAACGTAATGAAGGTGCAACAATCAATCTTGTAAATGTAATCGACACACGTTCATTCGCTGCAATTGAAGCATATGACCGCACAATCGCTGAGCGCGCACAAGAGCACTCTGAAGAATTACTAAACGGTTACAAAAAGCAAGCTGAAGAAGCAGGCCTTACAAACGTTAACTTAGTAATTGAATACGGTTCTCCAAAAAACATCATCACAAAAGAGCTTTCTAAAGTAGTTGAAGCAGACTTAATTATTTGTGGTGCAACAGGTTTAAACGCTGTTGAACGTTTCTTGATCGGTTCTGTTTCAGAAGCGATTGTACGTTCTGCAAACTGTGATGTATTAGTTATTCGTACGCCAGAGTGATGATCATTTCCACCTAAAAAAGCTACTGGAAGTCATTTTTCAATGATCTTTCAGTAGCTTTTTTTATTATTTTCCTTCTTTCCACATGCGCACTTTTTCAAAAAACATTGCTAGTGCCTGTCTATTAGACATATTTGGTACTTTTGCTAGTAATACTTCGCGCGGTGCTTTAAGTGCCGGACTTTGTTTTTGCAAAATTAAAATGCTTTTTTCATGTGTACTTGAAGAAAATAGATTTTCAGGCAATTGAATAACAGCCTGAATCCAAGCGTGACCTTTAATAAATTTGTGTAATTGCTTAGCCTGCTCTGACTCAAATAAATTTGTAGGAATTAAAAAGAACGCATAGCCGCCATCTTTTGTATGGTTCAACGATTGCTCAATGAACAAATGGTGCGCATAACTCATCCCTTCCGATGCACAAAGCTCATAATCTAATGCAACTTCTTCATTTGGATAATATCCAACCGGTAAATCGCAAATGACTGCGTCCACTGGGTCAGCTAATAACTTTTCTAATGAATCTTGGCGGAATAATGTTACAGGCTGTTCAGTCAAATCCCCTGTTGCTGCTGCTAAACGAATGAGCAACTCATCAACCTCCACACCTGTTGCTTGAATTTTCCCATCCATTTTATTCATCACTGTATAAAGTAAATTGCCTGTTCCTAATGCCGGATCTAAAACGGAAATAGGACCATTTTTCAATTCCTCTTCAAAGCATTGCTCCACAAAATGGCTTACGAGTAATCCAAGTGTATCGGGTGTCATTTGATGATTTGGTTGTGCACTTTTACGCATTCCTTTTAAAATGGCAATTTGAGTTGCTTTTCGCATATCTTCTTTCGTCGTACCTTCGACTTGCCATTCATATTTTCCATCCAATGTTTCCTCTAATGTTTGTAATAAAGCATCTAAATAATCGATGTCTTGCTCTTTTACAATTTCTTCTGCATGTCCATTCATAAATCCAAAAATTTGTTCAAATTTTTCCATCTTTATTGCTCCTTCTAATCGATTACGCCTTGGCGTAATTGCGTTCAGATTTTGGATTGTGCTATGCACAATTCAAAATCTGTAGCATCCGCACTATAACTACTACTATACTCGAACTTTGATTATTTTCCTTCTAAAATGAACAACCCACTCAAATATAATTGAGTGGGTGTCCGTTTTCATTTCTGATGAGCAACACAATAACAAAATAAAAGTTATTTTGAAAGGGCTTTTACGGCTTCAATTGCAGCTTCGTAGTTTGGGTGGTTTGTTGCTTCAGATACGTACTCTACATAGGTAACTTTATCTGTTTCATCTACTACAAATACGGCGCGAGTTAGTAGGCGTAATTCTTTAATATGTACGCCATATGCTTCACCAAATGATGCGTCACGGTGATCAGATACTGTAACAACTTGATCAATTCCCGCTGCACCGCACCAACGTTTTTGAGCAAATGGTAAATCCATTGACACTGTATAAACAATGACATTGTCGCCTAATTCGGCTGCCGCTTCATTAAATTTACGTGTTTGCTGATCACAAACCCCCGTATCTAAAGAAGGAACAACTGAAAACAAACGAATTTTACCTTTAGAATCATTTAATGTTACTGCTGATAAATCATTTGCTAATACGTTAAAATCTGGTGCCATAGATCCTACTGTTACTTCATTACCGATTAGTGTTACTGGACCATTTTTAAATGTTACTTGTACCATAAATATCCGCCTCCTTATTATTCCCTTATATTACTAGATATAAAATAGTGAATGCAACTAACTAGTCTTATTTTATCTTCATTCAGCAGAATACTCAGATCTATATATAGCGTAATGAATGCAAGTAAGCTTTTTTCAGAGGGAATCAAACGCAAACTGAATAGAGGAACTCTTGCTAAGAACGCCGCGTCCTGCGGCAACGCCTAAGTGACCAACATCCTGTTGGCCCAATGTCTCCGGCAGATGTCATTTTTCCACAAACGAAAAGCCGCCTATAAATAGGCGACTTTTCAAGCTTAGAAGTTGTCGATAGTTAAACGTTTTCGATATATAATATTTTAAACCTTTTCTACAAACATTTTTTCATGCACTACGATTGTATCAGAAAAATAATCCGCTACACTTTTGTTTTTTTGTGAAAAGGCGACAATTAAATACGGCAAATGTAAAAATGTACTATTAATAAATCGTCCTATACCTTCACGGAATAAAATAGTGGGCCAATCTAACGGCTCCCCATTATCCTTTTCTACATGTAGACCAAATACCATTTTCCCTAATGTTTGCTTAAAATATTTTGTTAAAAAAACGAAATACGCATAATAAATCATTACAGATAACACAGTAAACGGCGCATACCAATTAACACCAACTAAATCCCAATCCATCACGGCAAAAAGTGGACGAATTGTAACGCCTACAATCGCAGAGATGATCAGTGAATCTAAAACAAATGCCCAAAAGCGCATCCAAAATCCTGCTGTTTTTTGTTGAATTTGAGGGTACCGGATGGTCGGCGTCGTTTCAAATGTTTCGATTACCTCAGTCATGTCGTTCCCTCCCTTTAATATTCACCATATAAATACATCATTCGCGGTGAGTTTGTCGATGAAATAATTTTAGATAGATATTGTGATTCAGCAGATGGGCTTAACATCGAACCAATCTTTACACCAAATAGTGATGCCCAGCTATCTGATTCTGTAGCATATTCAAAAAGTTCTGCATCCTCAAGTCCAAAATCCGCACGCATCGCAGCAATTACATCCTTTTCGTTTCCGATTTCATCTACTAATCCAGCTTTTAATGCTTGCGTGCCACCTAAAATTCGACCATCCGCAACTTTTTTCACCTGTGCATCAGTCATACCGCGACCTTCTTCAATAATATCTACAAACTGCTCATACGACTCATCAATCATTTCTTGAAGCATCGCCAATTCCTCTGGTGTAGATGGACGGACACCGCCGAACATATCTTTATGCTCTCCTGATTTGATTGTTTCAAATTCAATGCCTACTTTTTTGGCTAATTCCCCATAGTTAATGGACTGCATAATGACACCAATCGAGCCTGTAATTGTTTCACGCTGTGCGAAGATTTTGTCTGCTGGTGCAGAAATATAGTAACCACCAGATGCAGCCATCGTTCCCATTGATACGTAAATTGGAACATTGCGCTCTTCTTTTATTTGCACGAGCTTTTCATAAATTTCAGCGGATTCAATAACACCGCCACCAGGTGTGTTAACTGTTAGAACAACACCTTTAATTGATTCATCATATAAAACGGATTCCAATTGATCCATAAATAATTGATGATTGTAGTCAACCGTTTCCCAAACACTCGGCTCGCCCACATCCTGGATTACGCCGTTTACTGTTAAATGGACAATTCGTTTATTATAATCGCCAGTTTCAACAACATTTTCAAGTGCAGTTACTTCAGTTCCCATCAAATTATCGAAGCTACTAAAGAAATCTGTTTTAAAAATAGTAATAATTGTGTTAATCCCAATTGAGAAAAACATGAGCACTGCCGCAATGCCTAGTGCTACCCATCGTTTTGTATTCATTTCATTACCTCCTATACCTTCATACGAAAGTATTTTACTTTAAGTTTCATTTTTTTCAACCATTGATCTATCCCACAGAAAAAAGATGGCCAAAATTCGACCATCTTTTCATTCCCCAGGAAATAATTTCGAAAATACGATTATTTTTGCGCAACTACTCGTAATTCGACACGACGGATTTTCCCCGAAATCGTTTTCGGAAGTTCATCAATAAATTCAATAATTCTTGGGTATTTATAAGGTGCTGTTAATACTTTCACATGATTTTGTAACTCAGCTACAAGTGTTGTCGAATTTTTTAATTCTGGATCTTTTAAAACGACATACGCTTTTACAACATTTCCACGAATTTCATCAGGACTCGCTACAACCGCACATTCACTTACTGCCGGATGCTTTACTAATGCATCTTCTACTTCAAATGGTCCAATTGTGTAGCCAGATGAAATGATGATATCGTCGTTACGACCTTCAAACCAAAAGTAACCATCCTCATCTTTTTTCGCTTGATCCCCAGTAACATACCAATCGCCTCGATACTGCATCGCTGTTCGCTCTGCATCATTGAAATAGCCCTTGAATAACGCCGGAGTCGATTTGTGAACCGCAATATCACCCACTTCTCCAGCTGGCAATGGTTGACCAAATTCATCGATTACGTCTACTTGATTACCCGGTGTCGGTTTACCCATCGAGCCAGGTCGCACTTCCGTATCAATTAACGTCCCAACAAGCAATGTATTTTCTGTTTGACCATAGCCATCGCGCACAACAAGATTATATTCACGCTCAAACGTTTCAATTACTTCGCGATTTAATGGTTCTCCAGCAGATACCGCACTACGCAAAGATGATAAATGGAACGACGATAAGTTATCGAGCTTCGCAATCATTCGATATTCAGTTGGCGTACAGCATAATACATTTACCTTTTGCTGCTCAATCATATTTAAATAATTTTGAGCATCAAACTTTCCTTTATAAACAAAAGCAGTTGCACCACTACCCAATACCGCTAAAAATGGACTCCAAATCCACTTTTGCCAACCTGGCGCTGCTGTCGCCCAAACGATGTCGCCATCTTGTACACCTAACCATTGCGTTGCTGCTGTACGTAAATGTGCATAGCCCCAACCGTGGGAATGCATAACCCCTTTTGGATTCCCAGTTGTTCCAGATGTATATGCTAAAAAGGCTAAATCAGAAGCCTCAGTTGCTGCTCCTTGGAATTCATTTGACTGTTGCTGAGCTTCTGTCATTAAAGATGTCCATTGATCTTTTTCATCACCGACTATGAACAACTGAAGTCCGCTTAAATTTTCTGCTTGTTCAAATTCATCAATATATTGCTCCATAGCAATAATTGCTTTCGCATTTGAATGTTCAATACGATAATCAATATCTTTTCCACGCAACAGCTCTGAGCTCGGGATGATGACAAGTCCTGCTTTAAGCGCAGCAATATATGTTACGTATGCCTCTAAACAACGTGGAAGCATAATTAAAACAACGTCCCCTTTTTTTAGTCCCTTAGAATGGAATGTATTTGCTACTTGATTGGCCTGTTGCAAAATTTGTTTATATGTAAAACTTGCTTCACTGCCATCTTCCTCTTTAATAATAAGTGCAATTTTTCGTTCTAGATTTTCATGCTTTTCAAATTCATTAATAATATTATAAACATTTGGTGCAATTAACTGATTGTGGATCATTTCCGAATCCCCCTTTGATTGTAAAAATGATTCTTACAAATTCAGTATACTGACTTTCCGGCATATTTTCAAAAATTTCCTGTTCTTATGTACTTTTTTTAATTGTATAATCCATAGCGAATTGTTTAAAAATAAAAAAAGAACTGCAACTCGTTAAAGTTGCAGCGTCCTTTTTTAAAGATTTGTTATTGTTTACCTTTAAGTTGTTGTTCAGCCATTTGTACTAAGCGTTTTGTAATTTCTCCGCCTACTGAACCGTTTGCACGTGATGAAGCTTCTGCACCTAATTGTACGCCAAACTCTTGAGCGATTTCGTATTTCATTTGGTCAAGTGCTTGTTTTGCGCCAGGTACGTTTAATTTGTTTGAACTACCGTTGTTGTTTGTCATGTCTCTCTCACCTCCTTGTGCAATTAGAATGCGCCGGATGAGAAAAAACATACGCCATTAATTATAGGTAATTTGTTCTTCTATTAGGTAATTACTATCAAATCCGTGAAAATTTATAATAAATCAGCAAATTTATCTTCTTTTACTTCCTTTTGTGGGAAAATATATGTTTCACGATTTTTTACGGCACGTTCAATTAATTCATCAAATTGCGTAAAGCTTTCAAAGTGTTGCACTTTATCAAGTCTTGGCTTTGTTTTCGGACTCGCTGGTGTGAATACTGTACAGCAATCTTCAAATGGCTGAATCGATGTTTCATATGTGCCAATTTCTTTTGCAATTTTAATGATATCTAATTTGTCTGCCGCAATTAACGGACGTAAAATAGGTGTGCTCGTTACATCATTAATTGCTGTTAAGCTTTCAAGTGTTTGTGAAGCTACTTGACCTAAACTTTCTCCTGTAACAATGCCAAGTGCGCCAACTTCCTCTCGCACTTTATCGGCCACTTTCATCATCATGCGTCGCGTCGAAGTCATCGTCATATTATCTGGAACATTATCTTTGACCGCTACTTGTAATTCAGTAAATGGAATGACAATCAGTCGCACATTGGCACCGAATTTTGTTAATCCATTTGCTAATTCTTTTACCTTTTGTAGCGCATTATCACTTGTGTATGGCGGACTAAAGAAATGAATCGCATCGATTCGAACGCCGCGCTTCATCATTAAATAACCTGCAACTGGGCTATCAATCCCACCTGACAGCATTAATAATGATTTACCATTTGAACCAACTGGCATGCCACCCGCACCTTGAATTACTTGTGCCATCATATAAACGGCATCTTCACGCACCTCAATACGTAACGCAACATCCGGATTTTTTACTTGCACTGAAAAATTTGAGAATTGAGGTAAAATGGTTGCACCCATTTCACGTTGTAATTCATGTGTATTTAACGGGAATGCTTTATCGGTACGATGCACTTCTACTTTAAAAGTAATGTCACCTACATCACGGTAATCCTCTAAAATTTCTAAAGCAAGTGCCTTCATTTCGTCTAAGTCTTTTCCACACGAAGCAACTGGGCTAAATGATTGAATACCAAATACATGCGGAAGTCTTTCCATCAATACGTTAAATTTCTCATCGTTTTCAATGACGATAAACATGCGATCACGTTCAGCACGAATTTTTAATGGCATAATATCATTAAATGAATAACGGACATTATCTCGTAATCGATTGATGAAATCCTTTTTATTGCGACCCTTAGTAGATAATTCGCCATAGCGAACTAATATTTCTTTAAATATCATTGTTCATTTTCTCCTTTTAGCTCTTTCATTACAGCAGTAAATGCTTGTTTAAATTGTTCGATTTCCGTTTCTGTTGTAAAAGCACCGAAACTGAGTCGAAGCACACCATTTTTAAAACGGTTGTCTACGTTTAACGCTTCCACGACATGACTCGTTTTCGTTTGCTTCGATGAACAGGCACTTGAAGTCGAGACAATAATATCCCGCTTTTGCAAGGCATTAATTAAAATTTCACCTTTTAAACCGCGCACACTAAATGATAAAATATGTGCTGCCCCATTTTTTGGTGAAAGGACTAATACTTCCGAACCAAATTGGGTAAAATACTCGTGTAAGTTGGCTGACCATTTTTTATATTTTTCAAGCTGAACCGGCAGTGCCTCAACAGCTAACCGAGCTGCCTTAGCAAGAGCAACAGCTTGCGGCACAGCTACTGTACCACTTCTTAATCCAAATTCTTGGCCACCTCCGACAAGAAATGGCTCAATCATTGGTTTTTTGCGGAAAGCGATAACACCAGATCCTTTTAGTGCATGGATTTTATGACCAGATATAGATAAAATATCAGGACCTGCCTCATCATTAAATGCAATAGGTAGCTTACCAAAACTTTGAATCGCATCAACATGAAACATTGCTCGGCTATTTTCGTGAATCATTTCAGCAGCTTCTTCAATCGGTTGAATCGCACCCATTTCATTATTTACATGCATAATACTTACTAAAATCGTCTCTTTACGCAATTTTTCATGTAGTTCATCTAACGAAATGACGCCGTTTTTATCCGGTTTTAAGTAATCTATTTCATAACCTTCCGCTTCCAAACGTTTTGCGGCTTCTAAAATGGACGGATGCTCAATTTCGGTTGTAATAATATGCTTCCCTCTGAAATTTCCTTTTTTTGCAGCACCAAAAAAAGCAAAGTTATTTGACTCTGTTCCTCCAGCTGTAAATAACACATTATTTGCCACTGTATTTAATAATTGGGCAATTTGTTCACGTGCTTTTGCTAATAAACTATTCGCCTCAACTCCTGCGTTATGAATAGACGCAGGATTTGCATAATACAATTCATTGACTTGCATAAATGTCGCAAGCACTTCTTTATGTGGTTTTGTTGTGGCGCTGTTATCTAAATAAATCATGAATGTTTTACCTTCTTTTTATTAACGTTCTTTCCGTTAGTAAGAAGCAACTCACGTAAGTATTATACGCGTACTTGCCTATTTTGGCGGAAGATTTACTTTCTTTTCACTAAGAAAACCACCTGCACAAACTATGCAAGGTGGCCTTCATTTTTTGCTCTATAATTATAACGCGCAAAGGCTGAACATGTAACCGTTATGCTTATGATTTTATTAGTAATTCCTCCTGAACGAGCTCTTCAATTCGTTTAATCGCACTTGGATCGACCGTTTCCACAGCCTTTGCCGCATCCTCTAATGCTTTTACATAGCGGAATTGTGTAAATGCTTCCTCCGCTTCCAATAAACGCTCATGCACTTGTCCATTGGTAGCACGATAACGATTACCAAATTGAATTAGACGTTCAATAATCATCACATTTTCAATCATTTCTTGTGCGCGGTCATTTACTTCTTCAATGCTTTGCTTAGCACTAAATAAATTTTGATTTACTTGCCCGATATTTAGTGGAACTTCTTGTAAGCTTTGCATCACAACATAAATTCTTTCCTCTGCTTCTTCAATGCGTGCATCCATTTCTCCCGGAATCCCTGGAATGTTTGCTCGGTTTATCATGCGATCGGTATTTTGTAATAAACGCTTCAAGCCCTCTAAATCTGCACGTGCTTGATTTTCATCAATACGTAAATTTTTCAGGTTATTTGAGAAGCTTTCTTGCTCATCTGCAATACGCTCAATTTCTTCTGTAATTTCCTGAAGCTCTTCTTGCAAGCTAGAATATGCGGATTGCTCCTCTTGCACTCGAATAGACAATAAATCGTATCGCCTTTGTAAAACTTCTAAATGTTTCAAGCCCGCTTTCGGAATTTCGGCTTCCTTTTCTTGCAGGCGATAGCTATGTTGAACATACGTTGCTTCAGCACTGATTTCTTTTGTTAAACGCACAACCTCTGAAATCGTACTATACATAGCCGAACAATGACGATCCACGTAATTTCTTGCGAGTACTTCTTTTTCTAGCAAGTCATAGAAATTATCAATTTCATCATTAATTTCTTGGATACGTGGTGCAACAGCTTGTAAATTTAATTCAGCAATCGCTGTTTTTAATGTATCCAATTCTTTTTCTAGATTATCTAAATACTGTGATAACTCTAAATGGCGTAAATAATAATTTTGCTCTTCCATTTCGCGCTGCCCGTTACGCAATTCATGGATTGCTGTTGGTATTTTCGCTTGAATATCTGTCAATAAAGTAGGAACTTCACTTAATAAACTAAAAATATTTTGTGCTTCACTATTTAGTTGCAACACGATTTCACGAGCTTGCAAATAGTTTCCGTCCATTGTTAATGTATCAAACTCTTCAAATTTCGGTGTGAAATCTTCTATTTTTTTCTCAAGTTGTTTTAGTGCAGGTCCAAATGAATGCTGGTGAGCTAAAATCGTTTTTCGTGCAGAACGGTAATATTCTTTTAGTTGTTCTATTTCAATACGATTCTTTTCCTCACTGCCAATTAATTCATCCAGCTCTGTAATAATTTCAACTCGCACTTGCTCGCATTTAATAATCTCTTGTTCGATTTCACGTTCAATATGTGTCGCTTTTTTAAAATTAAAGCGGTCGATATACTCTTCTGCATCAAAAAGC